>NZ_JBQKDZ010000053.1:0-300 GCF_052121575.1 Collinsella sp. LCP19S3_C9 | reverse complement strand
CTCCACGGGCTCGCTGGTGCGGCTCGCGGGCGCGGTCATGTGCGAGCAGGACGAGATATGGCAGGAGTCCAGGTACTTCTCGGAGGCGAGGATGAACGAGCTCTACGACGAGGGCCGCACACGCGGGATTGACGGGACGGTCGACTGGGCGCGGCTGGAGGCGGAGGCCAAGAAGATGATCAAATGGGACCTCGAGCTTGCGGACAGGGTCGAGGCGGCATAGGATATCAACCGTATTCCAGATTCTGGGACGCCGGGCCGACTCGCTTCGGATCGGGCACTACACCAACTTTCTCGACA
>NZ_JBQKDZ010000052.1:0-310 GCF_052121575.1 Collinsella sp. LCP19S3_C9 | reverse complement strand
CGGCTCGCGGCCGCCCGCGCCCCCGAAGGGCACGTCGCGGGCCCGGCACCAGGCGGTGAAGGCGCCGTACCCGGGCAGCCCCTCCCCGCGGCCCTCGCGCAGGAACGCGTACACGGCCATCTTGGTCATCCCGGGCAGCTGGGCCTTCGCGCGGATCACCTCCTCGAGCGGGTCGAAGGCGCTGCCCCTCGCGGACCTCCCGTCGGCGGCGGACTCGCCCTCCCGCCAGTACTTGGCGACCGTGTGCCGGTCCATGCCGTGCCTCCTCGCGATCTCGCTGAAGTTCGGCTTCGCGCCGGACCCCCTGTAG
>NZ_JBQKDZ010000051.1:0-322 GCF_052121575.1 Collinsella sp. LCP19S3_C9 | reverse complement strand
GGTCATGTACCCGCGAAGCTCCTCGCTCCAGGGCTCGAACTTCTTGCGGTACTTGGGCCAGAGGGACTCGGGGTCCTCCTCCTCCTCGAGCACCGCGGAGCAGGTGCGGCCGGGGGACAGGAGGCACTGGTCGGTGACGACGAGGGTGCCCTCGCCGTCGACGGTGATGGAGCCGCCCTCGAGGATCATGTCGTCGGGACGGTAGCGGCGGCAGCCGGAGAGCTCGGCCATCTTGAGGGCGATCTGCTCGTCCTTGTCCCACGGGAAGTAGAGGCCGTCGATGAGGCCGCCGTAGCCGTTGAAGTGCCAGTGGTTGGCGCGC
>NZ_JBQKDZ010000050.1:0-330 GCF_052121575.1 Collinsella sp. LCP19S3_C9 | reverse complement strand
GCAAAGCCAAAGAGAGAAAGAGGCACGCCTTTGCCAAACCTGAAACCTTTCCTTGCCACGTGTGAAAAGAACCGCTGCCTCAATTGAAAGCCCGAGCTTGACACAAACACTTGTGGGGCCGGACGCTCACGACGATGCGCTCGGCCTCGATGCGCGCGCCCAGGACGACCGTGCGGGCCAGACCGAGGGCGAGAAGTAGTAGACTCTTCATGCGTCACACCTCTTCGGTTGTCTGAATTTGGCTTAGCAATCATAGGCGGATGACGCGGAAACGGCCCCTCCCGGGGCCGTTTCAGTTCCAGATCGTTGTTTTCGCCCGCTGAGCTGGGC
>NZ_JBQKDZ010000049.1:0-359 GCF_052121575.1 Collinsella sp. LCP19S3_C9 | reverse complement strand
GGGCAAGGACGAGTCGGCCAACCGCTTCCTGAACCGCCTGCTCGCCTACGGCGGCGAGTTCACCGGGTGGAGCGGCCTCGCCGAGGCGGTGGCCCGGGTCGAGGCCCAGGCAAACTCTGAGCCGAACCGCACCACCGGCCTGCCGCCCGACGTGCTGTTCATGCGGGAGAAGGAGTGCCTGCGGCCCATCGGGAACCTCCGGCTCCTCGAGTCGATGGTGGGCGACGTGAGCGTCCAGACCGTCCCGTCGACCATGCTCGTCAGGGCCGCCGGCAGGGAGTGGTCCGTGCCCAGGCGCTGCATCGGCCGGCGCGTGAGCGTCGTGGCGATGCCCGGCGGCCAGGTCGTGGTGAGGATGG
>NZ_JBQKDZ010000048.1:0-401 GCF_052121575.1 Collinsella sp. LCP19S3_C9 | reverse complement strand
GGGCAAGGACGAGTCGGCCAACCGCTTCCTGAACCGCCTGCTCGCCTACGGCGGCGAGTTCACCGGGTGGAGCGGCCTCGCCGAGGCGGTGGCCCGGGTCGAGGCCCAGGCCAACTCGGAGCCGAACCGCACCACCGGCCTGCCGCCCGACGCGCTGTTCATGCGGGAGAAGGAGTGCCTGCGGCCCATCGGGAACCTCCGGCTCCTCGAGTCGATGGTGGGCGACGTGAGCGTCCAGACCGTCCCGCCGACCATGCTCGTCAGGGCCGCCGGCAGGGAGTGGTCCGTGCCCAGGCGCTGCATCGGCCGGCGCGTGAGCGTCGTGGCGATGCCCGGCGGCCAGGTCGTGGTGAGGATGGCCGGCGAGGAGGTCGCCGTCCACGACGCCGCGTCCGGGCCGT
>NZ_JBQKDZ010000047.1:0-497 GCF_052121575.1 Collinsella sp. LCP19S3_C9 | reverse complement strand
AGGTCATCTGGGTCAAGGAGGGCATCGACCCCGAGGAGACCAACGGCCACATCGACGACGTCGCCACCTTCATCGCCCCGGGCGTCATGGTCTGCATCTGGACCGACGACCCCGAGTACCCGTTCTACGAGCAGTGCCACGCCGCCTACGAGACCCTCTCCAACGCGGTTGACGCCAAGGGCCGCAAGCTGAAGGTCTACAAGCTCTGCATGCCCGTGAAGCCGCTGTACATGGACCAGGCCTCCTGCGACACCATCGACGCCGACGAGAACGCCGAGCCGCGCGTCCCCGACGAGCCGCTGATCGCCTCCTACATGAACTACCTCGTGACCAACCACGGCGTCATCGTCCCGCAGTACGGCGACGAGAACGACCAGCTGGCCGTCGACACGCTCCAGGAGATCTACGACGAGGTCTGGGGCGAGGGCGTCTACAAGTGCGTGGGCGTCAAGTCCGACCAGGTCGTCTACGGCGGCGGCAACATCCACTGCATCACG
>NZ_JBQKDZ010000046.1:0-562 GCF_052121575.1 Collinsella sp. LCP19S3_C9 | reverse complement strand
GCCGCGGGGAGGGGCTGCCCGGGTACGGCGCCTTCACCGCCTGGTGCCGGGCCCGCGACGTGCCCTTCGGGGGCGCGGGCGGCCGCGAGCCGCACCCGCGGTTCGAGACGCCCCCGGGCAGGCAGCTGCAGTTCGACTGGAAGGAGGGCATGAGGCTCGTCGACTCGGAGGGCGAGGTCTTCGAGTTCAGCGTGTTCACCGCGACGCTCGGCTACTCCCGGAAGCACCGCTTCATACCGGTCAGGAGCCGCACGCTCGACGACCTGCTGTCCTGCCTGCTCGCCACCTTCACCCGCCTCGGCGGCGTCCCGGAGGAGTGCATCACGGACAACATGTCGTGCCTGGTGACCGTCTCGGGCCGCAGGAGGACCAGGCAGGAGAGGGCGTGGCGGTTCGCGCGGGAGGCCGGCTTCGAGCTCAGGCTCTGCGCGCCGCGCTCGCCGCAGACCAAGGGCAAGGACGAGTCGGCCAACCGCTTCCTGAACCGCCTGCTCGCCTACGGCGGCGAGTTCACCGGGTGGAGCGGCCTCGCCGAGGCGGTGGCCCGGGTCGAGGCCCAGGC
>NZ_JBQKDZ010000045.1:0-585 GCF_052121575.1 Collinsella sp. LCP19S3_C9 | reverse complement strand
CCACAAGCGCGAGCAGCGCCGCTGCCCCGTATGCGGCAGGGCCTGCGACTTCTACGACATGGCGAGCCGCGGGGCCCCCAGGCTGTGGAGGGCGATGGACCTGGCGCGCTCGGCCTGCTACCTGGAGTACGCGCCCTGCAGGGTGCGCTGCCCGGAGCACGGCGTGCGCACCGAGGCCGTCCCCTGGGCGCGGCACGGGGCGCGCTTCACGCGCGACTTCGAGGACTGGGTGGCGTGGCTGGCGGTCCGCTGCACCGCCTCGGCGGTCTCCGAGCTCGCCCGCGTCGAGTGGCACAGCGTGGGCGGCGTGTGCAGGCGCGTCTACGCCGAGCTGGAGGCCGCGCGCGGCGCCTCGAGGTTCGACGGCGTGCGCCGCATCGGCATCGACGAGACGTCGTACAAGAAGGGCCACAAGTACGTCACGGTGGTCGTCGACCACGACCGCGGCTGCCTCATCTGGGCGCACGAGGGCACCGGCAAGGACGTGCTCAACCTGTTCCTCGACGAGCTCACGCGCGAGCAGAGGCGCGCCATAGAGGTGGTGACCGCCGACGGCGCGAGGTGGATAAGGCAGCTGGTCAAGCG
>NZ_JBQKDZ010000044.1:0-611 GCF_052121575.1 Collinsella sp. LCP19S3_C9 | reverse complement strand
CCGCTATGGAAATCTTATCAGACCCGACGCCGGACATGCTCGCTATGCCCCGTTTCGACGACGGCGCCATCGATATGCAGGAGCTGCTTCGCAGACTCGCCGAGCAGGTCGCGAAGACCGTGATGGACGCCGAGGCCGACCGGCTCTGCGGTGGCGGGGCGGACAGCCGAAACGGCTACCGCGAGAGGTCGCTCGCCACCTGCGTCGGCACTCTGACGCTGCGCATCCCCAAACTGCGCTCCGGCAGCTTCTTCCCGGAGGACGTGTTCGAGCGCCACCGGCGCATCGACCGCGCCCTCGTCGCCGTCGTCGTCGAGATGTACGCCACGGGCGCGAGCACCCGCAAGGACTTCGTGGCAGACGAGGTGTTGCAGATGGTGTGGGACCGCGTCTACGCTGGCAAGGAGAAGCCGGTCGTGGGCGTCTACCGCCTGACGATGAAGTCCGACTCCGACAACTTCCGCGCGAGCTCCATCCAGGGCGTCATGAAGCGCGTGAAGGCTGTTTGTGTCAAGCTCGGGCTTTCAATTGAGGCAGCGGTTCTTTTCACACGTGGCAAGGAAAGGTTTCAGGTTTGGCAAAGGCGTGCCTCTTTCTCTCTTTGGCTTTGC
>NZ_JBQKDZ010000043.1:0-669 GCF_052121575.1 Collinsella sp. LCP19S3_C9 | reverse complement strand
CGGAGTCGCCACTCGACCTCTGACTCGGCGCGAGGCCGAAATAGGCCGTGACCTGCCTTCCGGAACGGAACCTCGTGAAGTCGCCGACCTCGGCCGAGAAGGCTGCGGCCAGCGCGAAGGCGCAGCCCTTGATCGACTGGAGGGCGGCCACCTCCGCGGCGATCGGGCTGGCATCCACGGCGGCCCTGTACTCGGAGAGCAGGTCCGCCCGGGCCTCCGCCGCGGCCTCGACCTCGTTCCTCAGGGCGGCGAGCGTCCGAACCCCGCCATCGTCCTCCGGCCTGACCTTGTCGAGCCACCTCAGGAAGTCGTAGGTCCAGTACTTCCTCGGGTTGCCGGCGGGCGTGGTGCCGCCGTAGACGAACCCCCGCTTTGCGAGGAAGGCGAGCAGCCGCTGCTTGGCGGTCGCCAGGCGCGCGGTCGCCCCGTCGTAGGCGCCGGCGAGGTCCCTGATGCCTTCGACCTCGGGGGAGGGGACCATACGGGGGAGATGTCGTGGGCGAGTATCGCCTTGGCCATCCTGGCGGCGTCGTTCCTGTCGTTCTTGGAGGCCGAGTCGGCGGCCGACCTGGGGATCTTCGAGACCGCGGCGACGACGCACTCGACGCCGAGCCCGGCGAGCTCCCTTTGCGGGGCGAAGCCGAGGTAGCCGCTCTCGTAGGCCGCGAG
>NZ_JBQKDZ010000042.1:0-673 GCF_052121575.1 Collinsella sp. LCP19S3_C9 | reverse complement strand
GAGGCTTCGGTAGTTTGTGTGACAAGGGGCTAGCCTAGGCAGCAACGCTCTTCGCTCCCTTCACGCCCTTCTTCCTCGCCTTCACCGGGCGACCCGGGAGCTGGGGCTGGCAGTCGCCGCACCTGAGCATGAGCAGGGCCACGAGGTTGTCGGTGTTGCGGAAGCCGTAGCCCATCCTCACCGTCACCTTGATCTTGTTGTTGATGGCCTCTACGCGCCCGTTGCTGATGCCGAGCTCGACTGCGGCGATGATGTCGTCGCGCCGGCGGCGCACCTTCTTCTCCACGGCGACGACCTTGGCGATCTTGCAGTAGGCGGCCCTGTGCATCCAGTCGTCGAGCAGCTCGGCGGCCTCGGAGCCGTCGGCTGCCCGGAAGACGGCCCGCAGGTCCTCCTTGAGCTCCCAGGCCCTGACCAGCCGCGAGCCGGCCCTCTTCTTGAGCGCCTCGAGCCTCGCCCTCTGGCCGTCGGTGAGGTCCTCGGGGTTCTTCACGAGCGCGTAGCGGCTGCCCTTGATGGAGGCCGCCTCCTCCTCGAGCGCCCTGACCTCCTCGGGCGGCAGCTCGCCTTTGGCAGGCCTGCCGCGCTTGCCCTCGGGCCTGGGCCTGGCGGCCCTGGCGGCGGCCCTGGCGGCGTTCCACTCCTCGCAGCGCACGGCGTCGAGCGCGTCGTT
>NZ_JBQKDZ010000041.1:0-693 GCF_052121575.1 Collinsella sp. LCP19S3_C9 | reverse complement strand
AGAGTACTGCGGGGCCAGCCCGTGGGAGGCCAGGGCGCCGCTGACCGGTGGACGGCACCGAGCCGTCATCGAGAATCGAGAAGGGGGAGGCCTCGCGGCCTCCCCCTTTTTGCGTTTGTATTGATCCGTGGCTCTAGATAGTTGATTTCTTTATTCTGAAGTCGCAATAGCATATGAAGTGGGTTGATTCTTTTCGAGGCCTGTTTTTGGGACTCGTTCTTTACAGTCCGCACTTAGGAACGCTCCTTTGGCTGGTTGCGTATTTCCTAGATGGATCTGCCAATTTAGATTACAAATCAATCTTTTCTCGCGTTTCACGTCTTTCGGCTAGGATTGCACACTAATGGGGCTCCAGCGCTGTCTGGCGGGGTCCTTTGTCGCGTAAAGGCTTTATAAGGGGAACCGTCGCAATCTATCTCCTAGGTGCTATTTAATTCTGGTTTGGGTATATAACCGATACGTATACATCGGACAGCATAAACACCGAGGTCATACGGTCTGTCTGAGATATATGATCGTCGATTAGACCCTGTCGGATTCCAGGGCCCTCTGGTTCATTTGTGAACAAAATATGGAGTGCGTGATTCCCGCCCCGCGGGCCCCTCCGGTCTGGCAATATATCTCCTTGCCGCGCGGCCCGGTCGGACCGGGAACCGGCGCAGGCGTGCACCTTGAGAACCGGATACTGCGAGG
>NZ_JBQKDZ010000040.1:0-707 GCF_052121575.1 Collinsella sp. LCP19S3_C9 | reverse complement strand
CACGCGGGACCGCCGCCGTCAAGGCGGAGGAGGGCGGGGACGACGTCAAGTCATCATGCCCCTTATGCCCTGGGCTGCACACGTGCTACAATGGCCGGTACAGAGGGATGCGACCCCGCGAGGGGGAGCGGATCCCGGAAAGCCGGCCCCAGTTCGGATTGGGGGCTGCAACCCGCCCCCATGAAGTCGGAGTTGCTAGTAATCGCGGATCAGCATGCCGCGGTGAATGCGTTCCCGGGCCTTGTACACACCGCCCGTCACACCACCCGAGTCGTCTGCACCCGAAGTCGCCGGCCCAACCGAGAGGGGGGAGGCGCCGAAGGTGTGGAGGGTGAGGGGGGTGAAGTCGTAACAAGGTAGCCGTACCGGAAGGTGCGGCTGGATCACCTCCTTTCTAGGGAGACACATTCTTAGAGAGAAAACACTTTAACTCGAATGGAGGGCAGGAGCCCGTCCGGTGGATGTCTGGCCAGGATACGTCCCCGCAGCACCCGGTCCCCGGGGTCGCACCCGCGTACCTTGAGAGCCGCATAGCGATAGGAGAGAGATGGAAGAGTATCCTCTTCCAGACTCGATTCTTTTCTGCGATTAAATCAAGAATGATAGCAATCATTCATCCGATCCAAACAAGAGGAATTCACTCATTGATGAGTGAGGAGCATCTGATCGCGAGCACAGTGGAACACGCTGTGCCGCGGTATGAGATA
>NZ_JBQKDZ010000039.1:0-966 GCF_052121575.1 Collinsella sp. LCP19S3_C9 | reverse complement strand
TGTTTAGGGCAATCTGATTGTTGCTAGTGCGGCACCCATTCTTTTCATCTACGGAAACGAAAAATTTCAGAAAAGGCAAAGGCATGCCGACCAGCTAGGCCTACCGTTGCAATTGCAGCTACCAACTGACAATTGCACAGGAGGCAGGAAGGATGATCAGCATGCCAATGATCGAAAGTATACGAGAGATGTCGAGAAGGGGCCTCTCCAATGCGGAGATACAGCGCAGGACGGGGATATCCCAACCGACGATCCGCAAGTACATCGCGATGGACGATTTCTCGCCGCAGGCCCCGAGCCTGCAATCGCGCCCGTCGATCCTTGACCCTTACAAGCCCTTCGTCGACGAGATCCTGCTCGGCGACCAGCGCGTATGGCGCAAGCAGCGACACAGCGCAAAGCGCATATACGAGCGCTTGCTGGACGAGACCGCCTACGACGGCGGCTACGGAACCGTCAAGAACTACGTGAGGAGGCGCAAGGCCGAGATATCCGCGGCGTCCGACTGCTATATGGAGCTTGTCTGGGCGCCGGGGGAGGCGCAGGCCGACTTCGGCGACGTCGACGTGCTGGCCGGGGGAGAGCGCGTGAGGATGCACTTCCTGGTGCTCAGCTTCCCCTTCTCCAACATGGGCTTCTGCCAGCTCTTCGCGGGCGAGACCAGCGAGTGCGTGTGCCAGGGCCTCCGCGACATCTTCGAGCACATCGGCTGCGTTCCCACCCGCATCGTCTTCGACAACGCCACGGGCGCCGGCAGGCGCCGCGGGCAAAGCGTGACCGAGGCGGACCTCTTCCGCCGGATGAAGGCCCATTACGGGTTCGAGGCGACCTACGCCAACCCCCGCGCCGGCAACGAGAAGGGCAATGTGGAGCGAAAGGTCTACTGGTGTCGCCAGCATCTGTTCACGCCTGCGCCCAGCGTCGACGACATCGAGCTGTTCAACGCGGAGCTGCTCAGCCGCTGCT
>NZ_JBQKDZ010000037.1:0-1116 GCF_052121575.1 Collinsella sp. LCP19S3_C9 | reverse complement strand
CCAGGCGCTGCATCGGCCGGCGCGTGAGCGTCGTGGCGATGCCCGGCGGCCAGGTCGTGGTGAGGATGGCCGGCGAGGAGGTCGCCGTCCACGACGCCGCGTCCGGGCCGTCGAGGCCCATCAACTACGACCCCGACCACTACGGGCAGGCCCTCGAGGGGAAGCGGGGCCTGGCCGACGCGGACATCGCCGAGGCCGCGCGCGCCAACCTCGCGCTGCTCGACTCGCTCGGAGGGGCGTGATGGGCGCCGTCGCGGAGGGCAGCCCCTCGATCAGGGCGCAGGCGAACCTCTCCGCGCTCGGGCTGCACGAGATGGCGGCGTCCCTGCCCGACTACGTGAGGATGGTCGCCGCGGGCGAGCGGGGCTTCGCCTCCGCCCTCGAGGAGATGACGCGCGTCGAGGTCGCCGCCCGGGAGGTCAGGATCACCAGCCAGCGCATACGGTCGTCGGGGTTCCCCTACGTCAAGGGGCTGGCGGACTTCGACTGGGACTTCCAGCCGTCGGTCCCGCGCGCCGAGATCGAGGAGCTCGCGACCCTGAGGTTCGTCGAGCGGGCCGAGAACGTCCTGTTCGTGGGGAGCCCCGGCGTGGGCAAGACGCACCTCGCCGTCGCGCTGGGCATCGAGGCGGTCAGGGCGGGGCGCGAGGTCAGGTTCGTGGACTGCGCCCGGCTCGTCGAGGACCTGGAGGACGCCTCGTCGCGCGGCATCCTCAAGAAGAGGCTCAGGTACTACGCCCACTCGAGGCTGCTGATCATCGACGAGCTCGGCTACCTCGACGTCGGCAGCGCGGGCGCGGACCTGCTGTTCCAGCTGATATCGACGCGCTACGAGCAGCGCTCGACGATCATCACCACCAACGTGGGGATCAGCGGCTGGGGCAGGGTGTTCGGGGACGACGTGGCGGCGAGCGCGATCGCGGACAGGGTGTGCCACCACTGCCACCTGGTCAAGATAACCGGCAGGTCCTACAGGCTGAAGGACCTGCCGAGGGACGGCCCCGTCGAGCCGTGACCGGAATCGGTGAAAATACGTTAGCGCAACCGGTGAAACCGCCTTTGCGCGAACGGCGCGCCTGTTTAGCGAAACTGGTGAAAAATAGATTGACGCTAACA
>NZ_JBQKDZ010000036.1:0-1146 GCF_052121575.1 Collinsella sp. LCP19S3_C9 | reverse complement strand
CTCTCCGTTAGACCAGCGTTGACGTAATAATGTCCCGTCCCCGCCCTAAGATGAATGTCGCCAAACATCAACATCGAAGAGACGGGGACGGGATGCTGGACATCATACTCCATGAGATGGAGGGGCTCTCCCTCGGGGAGAAGCGTGATCTCATCTGTGCCACGAAGGCGGCGGTCGCGCGCGAGCTTGGCAAGCAGGCAGATGGCGCGACGCCCAGATCATGCCCCCGGTGCGGCTCTTCCTCCTTCATCAGGAAAGGGCACAATGCCGACGGCTCCCAGCGCTGGCTCTGCAAGGGGTGCGGGAGGACATTCTCGTCCAAGAGCAGGGGCCTGCTCGCCGCCTCGAAGCTCGATGCCACGACCTGGGCGCTCTTCGTGGAAGCAACGCTTTCGGGCTCAAGCCTGAGGCAGTGCGCGAAGACGTGCCATGTGTGCCTCAGGACCTCCTGGTTCATGCGCATGAGACTCTGCGAGGTTATGGAGCGCTCGCTTCTCGCCTTCAGGACCGGACCTTCGGTCTCCTGGCAGGTAGACGGCGCCTACCTCGACGAGTCCCTCACGGGAAACAGGGCAAGGAGTGCTGCCAAGATGCCGAGGAAGCCCCACAAGCACGGCGGCGCCGTCCATGCGCGCGGCATCTCCAACCTCAAGGTCTGCGTCATCTGCGGAGCCAATGATGCCGGAGACGAGCTCTGCCGCGTGGCCGACAGGGGAAGGCCGAAGGATGAGGCCCTGAGAGACGCCATCAAGGGTCTCGGTCCTGGCACCTGGGTGGCGACCGACGCCCATCAGGGCTACAAGCGCGTGCTTCCCGCCCTCGGCATCACCGAGCATGCCGCCACCGACACGCGCCTGCAGAAGGACGGCGAGCTTGGCATGGTCAACGCGATGCACCAGAGGCTGCGCATCTTCCTTGCCCCATTCCACGGCGTATCCACCAAGTGGCTGGACCACTACCTCTCCTGGTTCCTTTGGCTCGAGCAGGCAAGGCGCTCGGACGCAGACGGGCTTCAGACGCTTTCCGGCCAGAGCGCCTGCGGCTTCTACGAGCATACGAGGCGCCAGATGATCGATCGTCCCCAGCCCTTCTGGGACTATTGGCAACGGCAGGGAGCGGCTACGTCAATGCTGGTCTAACAGAGAG
>NZ_JBQKDZ010000035.1:0-1284 GCF_052121575.1 Collinsella sp. LCP19S3_C9 | reverse complement strand
GGGACTGCGGACAAAAAGTTGGACCGTTGAGGTCCGGAACGGAGTCCGCATGGCATACAGTAGGAGAATGGTGGAGAGGGCCAGGGCGCTTCGCGGCGCCGGGCTCACCGTCATGGAGATAACCGAGATACTCGGCGGGCCCGGCAAGACGTCCGTCTGGCGCTGGATCAGGGACGTGCGCAAGCCCGCGGGAAGGGCCGGTGGAGGAATGGACCTGCCGCGACTCGTCGGGGACGGCCCCGACTACCCCGACATCGACCCGGAGGACAAGGACGCCCTGATCGAGCGGCTCAGGCTCGAGAACGCGGTGCTGAGGGCGGTGCAGGACGTTTTAAAAGCCGAGAGCCTCGACGGGATGTCGAACAGGGAGAAGACCCTGGTGATAGACCGCCTGAGGCCTGCGGGGAAGTGGTCCTTGAGAGAACTCACCGGCTTCTTGAGGATATCGAGGAGCTCCTATGACTACCAGCGCCGCGCGATCGCCAGGCCGGACCGCCTGGCGCCGCTGAGGGACGTCGTGCGGCGGGTGTTCCTGGAGGACGGCGACGGCGCGCGCGGCTACCGGTTCGTGGTGCGCAGGCTCCGCGAGCTCGACGACCCCGTGCGCGTCTCCGAGAAGGTCGTCCGGCGCATCATGCGCGAGGAGGGGCTCGTCCCGAGGTGGATGAGGAGGAGGGCCGGCTCCTACAGCTCCTACGGCGGCGAGGTGACCCCCGCCCCGCCGAACCTCGTGCGCCGCGACTTCCGCTCGGCCCTGCCGAACTTCCTGTGGCTCACCGACATAACCGAGTTCAGGCTGCCGACGGGCCGCAAGGTGTACCTGTCCGCCATCAGGGACTGCTTCGACTCCTCGATCGTCGCCTGGCGGGCGGGCGAGCGCCCGGACGCCGACCTCGCGAACTCGACGCTGTCGGACGCGTGCTCCCGGCTGGCGCCCGGCGAGCACCCCGTGATCCACTCCGACCGCGGCGTGCACTACCGCTGGCCGGGCTGGATATCGATATGCGAGCGGAACGGCCTGGTCAGGAGCATGTCGGCCAAGGGCTGCAGCCCCGACAACGCCGCGATGGAGGGCTTCTTCGGCCTGCTCAAGAAGGAGTTCTTCCACGGGAGGGACTGGTCCGGCTGGTCGCCCGGGGAGTTCATCGAGGCCCTCGGCGCGTGGATAGGGCGCTTCAACTCCGAGCGGGCAAGCGACGCGCTCGGTGGCGCGACACCGGACGACTACCGGTCGTCGCTGGGGATGGCCGCGATTTAGCGGTCCAGGAAATCGTCCGCAGTCCC
>NZ_JBQKDZ010000034.1:0-1299 GCF_052121575.1 Collinsella sp. LCP19S3_C9 | reverse complement strand
ACAGAACCATATGAATCGAACGGAACCGATCAGCGATGACTGAGAGGACCGGACGGGCTCGAGGCCCAAACATATTTGGACGGAGAGTTCGATCCTGGCTCAGGATGAACGCTGGCGGCGCGCCTAACACATGCAAGTCGAACGGCACCTATCTTCGGATAGAAGCGAGTGGCGAACGGCTGAGTAACACGTGGAGAACCTGCCCCCTCCCCCGGGATAGCCGCCCGAAAGGACGGGTAATACCGGATACCCCCGGGTGCCGCATGGCGCCCGGGCTAAAGCCCCGACGGGAGGGGATGGCTCCGCGGCCCATCAGGTAGACGGCGGGGTGACGGCCCACCGTGCCGACAACGGGTAGCCGGGTTGAGAGACCGACCGGCCAGATTGGGACTGAGACACGGCCCAGACTCCTACGGGAGGCAGCAGTGGGGAATCTTGCGCAATGGGGGCAACCCTGACGCAGCGACGCCGCGTGCGGGACGGAGGCCTTCGGGTCGTAAACCGCTTTCAGCAGGGAAGAGACGAGACTGTACCTGCAGAAGAAGCCCCGGCTAACTACGTGCCAGCAGCCGCGGTAATACGTAGGGGGCGAGCGTTATCCGGATTCATTGGGCGTAAAGCGCGCGTAGGCGGCCCGGCAGGCCGGGGGTCGAAGCGGGGGGCTCAACCCCCCGAAGCCCCCGGAACCTCCGCGGCTTGGGTCCGGTAGGGGAGGGTGGAACACCCGGTGTAGCGGTGGAATGCGCAGATATCGGGTGGAACACCGGTGGCGAAGGCGGCCCTCTGGGCCGAGACCGACGCTGAGGCGCGAAAGCTGGGGGAGCGAACAGGATTAGATACCCTGGTAGTCCCAGCCGTAAACGATGGACGCTAGGTGTGGGGGGACGATCCCCCCGTGCCGCAGCCAACGCATTAAGCGTCCCGCCTGGGGAGTACGGCCGCAAGGCTAAAACTCAAAGGAATTGACGGGGGCCCGCACAAGCAGCGGAGCATGTGGCTTAATTCGAAGCAACGCGAAGAACCTTACCAGGGCTTGACATATGGGTGAAGCGGGGGAGACCCCGTGGCCGAGAGGAGCCCATACAGGTGGTGCATGGCTGTCGTCAGCTCGTGTCGTGAGATGTTGGGTTAAGTCCCGCAACGAGCGCAACCCCCGCCGCGTGTTGCCATCGGGTGATGCCGGGAACCCACGCGGGACCGCCGCCGTCAAGGCGGAGGAGGGCGGGGACGACGTCAAGTCATCATGCCCCTTATGCCCTGGGCTGCACACGTGCTACAATGGCCGGTACAGAGGGATGC
>NZ_JBQKDZ010000033.1:0-1513 GCF_052121575.1 Collinsella sp. LCP19S3_C9 | reverse complement strand
TGTTTGTGTCAAGCTCGGGCTTTCAATTGAGGCAGCGGTTCTTTTCACACGTGGCAAGGAAAGGTTTCAGGTTTGGCAAAGGCGTGCCTCTTTCTCTCTTTGGCTTTGCCTCTTAGCCCCTTCGGGCCATAGGCGAGGCCTCCATCCTCTTCGTCGGCCCCTCGAACACGACCAGGTGGCCGTAGTGGACGATTCGGTCGATCATGGCAGCCGCCATCTGGTCGTCGGTCAGGATCTTTCCCCACCTGCTGAACTCAAGATTCGTGGTCACGATAAGGCTTCTCCTCTCGTAGCACTTGTTCACCACCTGGTACAGGAGCTTGGCGCCATCTTGGTTTATGGGAAGGTACCCAAGCTCGTCCAGTATCACCAGATCGGCCCTCTCGACCTCTTTGAACACCTTCTCCAAGGTTCCCTCGGCTTCGGCCTTGGTCATCCTCACGACGAGGTCTGCGATCGTCGTGAACATCACCGTCATCCCCATGGCGCAGGCTGCGGTTCCGCACGCTATGGCCATGTGGGTCTTGCCGTTCCCCACGCCGCCGTACAGGACGAGGTTCTGCTTGTCTGCAATGAACCTGCAGCTCTCGATGCCCCCGCGTCCGATCTCCTCCGGCACCTTTACCCTCGACCAGTCGTACCCTTCGAAGGTCTTGGGGACCGGGAACTTGGCCCGTTTCAGCAGCCGCCCCCTCCTGCTCTCCTCTCTCCAGGAGAGCTCCTCCTCGAACATGCCTGCCAAGAACCTGAGCTCTGCGGCCGTCGACTCCGACGCGTACTTCTCCGCAGTGTGGTTGGATAGCATCACGGCCCTGAACCCTCTTCTCACCGCGCTCTCCAGGTCGCCTCGCGCGCTCATGCGGCGTCACCTCCGAGCATCCTGTCGTAGACAGTGAGATCCGGGCCGACGTCGGGCTCCGTCCCAAGGCCGAACCCGCCCATCCTCGCGAGCATCATCTCCACGTCGGAGGGCCTGGCTCTCCCCGTTGAGGCCAGCACCTCGGAGATAGCGGCGCCGACGTCCTCGACCGAGCTCTCCCTGCACCACCTGCGCATGCACACGATCAGGTCCTTTCTGGCAGCCGACTCCAGCGCGTCCACATGGGCCCTCACGTCTGCGGGCATGGCGGCCCTGACCGCCGAGTTGCGCCATGCGCCGGGCTTCCTCACCAGCAACGCCAGCTGGGACACGGCCTCCGGCCCGTTCTTCGCGGCCCCGAACCTCCTCGCGTGCTCCGCCACGATCTCGCCCGCGGCGTCCGCGAACGCGACGGTGTGGGCGCCGTACACGGCGGTGACGGTGCCGGAAGCCTGCCTGTGGCCCACATGGTAGCGGTGGCCGCCGTCGACGGTGGCGTCGCCGCGCTTGTCCACCGACACGCCGGTGACGAATCGCATGCAGCTGAAGGGCTTGGCGGGCAGGGGCGGCATCGCCGACCTGTCCCTCTCGAACAGCTCCGACCATGTCAGCCCCTTCTCGTAGTGGCGGTTCGAACCCGAGCCCGAGCAGCGG
>NZ_JBQKDZ010000032.1:0-1516 GCF_052121575.1 Collinsella sp. LCP19S3_C9 | reverse complement strand
GGATGACGCGGAAACGGCCCCTCCCGGGGCCGTTTCAGTTCCAGATCGTTGTTTTCGCCCGCTGAGCTGGGCCTATGCCGGAATCTCTCCCACAGAAACCACCGAAGAGCCCATTTTTCTGTGTAAAAAGGACGAGTGAAATATAATGCTTAAAAAATATTGGATAAAATGTCCGATTTGTAACGGAAAGACGAGAGTTCAAGTATTTCATAATACTGTATTAAAAGATTTTCCTCTTTTCTGCCCTAAATGCAAATTGACGCATATCATTGATGTAGAAAAATTAGAGATTGTAATCAAAAATACAGAAAAACAAACTTTTATTATTTAGAAGAAAGGATATAAAAATGAAACGTTTACCTAAATATACGCCTGCGGAAGTACGGAATGATCCATACGGATTTACTTACAAAGAAATGTCGGAAGTTATTGGCGAGAATGAAGCAAAAGCCTTATATGAAGAATTATATAAGCAATTACCACGCAAAAAAAATCTATCAATGTTGGTAAAAAATATTTGCAAAAGCAGTGATACTGAAAAGTATGTTTACGAACTGAAAGACAACAAATACATTGAAACGGTTTTTATCAAGCGGCGAGATGGTGGAACTGTTTGCGTGAGCACACAAGTCGGTTGTCCTGTTGGTTGTATTTTTTGTGAGTCCGGGCGAAATGGCTTTGTTCGTAATCTAACATCGTCAGAAATCGTACAACAGATTATATTGTTGCGTCGAAAAGTAAACCGTATCGTTTTTATGGGTATGGGAGAGCCTTTATTCAATTATGACAACTTGATAAAAGCAATCCATATTCTCCGAGATAGAAATGGGCTCAACTTTCCAACCGACGGCATTACCATATCAACAGTTGGTCCGGTCGATCAATTAAAAAAATTGCGCGAGGAACATCTTAAAATTCAGTTGACAATATCTTTACACGCAGCAACACAATCTGCAAGAAATCGTATTATTCCTCACATGCGCATATATGCTATTGAAGATGTTGTTAAGCAAGCCTTATCCTATTCTGAAAGGCATAATCGCAAAATTGTCTTTGCGTATTTGCTTTTACCGGGTATAAATGACCGGCCCTCAGATGTAAGACAACTTGCAAAATGGTTTCGGGGCAAAAAAGTTATGATTAACGTGTTACAATACAACCCAACAAGCAATTCAAGAATTAAAGCACCACAGAAACGGGAAATAGTTGCATTCAAACATCAATTAGAGCAAGCAGGACTTGAAGTTACTATAAGAGTTTCTCATGGCAGAGAGATTAACGCGGCTTGTGGACAGTTAGCTAACACATATAATAAATTCAAAAAAAATGATTAAAAGTGCCAGACGCATAGACGCAGAGCCGATAACGCATTAGGTCAAAAAACCTATGTGTTATCGGCTTTTTTAGAGGCTTCGGTAGTTTGTGTGACAAGGGGCTAGCCTAGGCAGCAACGCTCTTCGCTCCCTTCACGCCCTTCTTCCTCGCCTTCACCGGGCGACCCGGGAGCTGGGGCTGG
>NZ_JBQKDZ010000031.1:0-1651 GCF_052121575.1 Collinsella sp. LCP19S3_C9 | reverse complement strand
GATGACGCGGAAACGGCCCCTCCCGGGGCCGTTT
Organism: Collinsella sp. LCP19S3_C9; assembly: GCF_052121575.1. Lineage (NCBI taxonomy): Bacteria > Bacillati > Actinomycetota > Coriobacteriia > Coriobacteriales > Coriobacteriaceae > Collinsella > Collinsella sp. LCP19S3_C9. The sequence goes on along the minus strand of NZ_JBQKDZ010000031.1, from coordinate 1,617 downwards.
CAGTTCCAGATCGTTGTTTTCGCCCGCTGAGCTGGGCCTATGCCGGAATCTCTCCCACAGAAACCACCGAAGAGCCAGATTTCTTCTGGGGCGGTTGACAAGGGCTGTCCTTCAGCCCTGCAATTAAGAGGATGATGAGCTGGCTGAGCTCATGAAGGGCCTTGGGAGCGAGGGGTGCCCACCAGCAATTCAGCCTCGATGGTGATGCTTTTCACACGCGATAGATTTAGGGACTCCGCGTCGATGCCGAACAGCAGCGGCGTCATCTCGGCGAACACGCGGACGTCCCTTTCGGACATCTCGAAGGTGCGCGTCACCTTGATGCGGTCGGTCATCTTGAAGTGCTTCTCAAAGCAATCGGTCACCAGCTGGTTTGAGTATTCCTTGCTGCGCAAAGATCCTTCAGCAAGGTGGCGCAGCTCCGTAAGATGATTGCTGCCTGGAACCACTTTGACCAGCACTCCTGGCGCGGAGGCGTTTCTGGTTGGGGTGAGAACGCGCTTGAATTCGTCGTAGTTCGAGGGAGCGAATACGTCCACCACGCAGTTGATGGAGCCTTTCAGCACGGGGATGTTCGTCAGGTCGCCAACCAGCCATTTGACCGCCTTTCTGGAATCGTGGCGGGCCGCCATCAGCATGGCGTCTTTTGAGAGGTCAAACGCCACCACGTCGACACAGAGGTTTTCTCGGATTGCACGTGCATAGAAGCCTTCTCCGCATCCCGCGTCGAGCACGCGGAATGGCGTCGCGTTCACAGCTGCAGGACCCTCGCTTGGGGAAAGGGCCCTTCCTACCGCGGTGAGGACGGCTTCTTTCACGTGGTCGTAATACCCTGCCTCCAGGATTGCCATGCGGCTCTCAAAGGATTCTTTGCTGTAGTGGGCTGACTGCCTGGAGGGCCCTAGAAGGTTTACGTACCCCTGCTTTGCGATATCGAAGCAGTGCCTCTTCGGACATACGAGGCTCCCTTCCTGCAGCTTCAGGGCGCTGTGGCAAAGGGGGCAAGAGAGCACGTCGGCGCTGTCAGCAAATCGCGCGTATCTGTCGAGTACCATTGCGTCTCCTTTCGTCCAAGCAATTCTAGCGGATGAGTCTTCCCCAGCAGTGCATGGCTAATCATAGCAGGCAGAACCGCACAGTGACAAATAGCTGAGCTATTTCAAGCTGGGATTTCGGTATTCTGCTGCCCTCTTTTGGGCCACTTCATTTCGCCACGCTTTTGACAGGAGCAACAGGGTCCTCGCGCGCAAAACGCATATGGGCAATGCAGCCGTCTGTCAGGGCATGCCTGCGCCCCCGAACCTGCCGAAAAGGCGCTGATCTGCCCGCCAGGGCATGCCTGCGACCCCGAACCAGCCGAAAGGGCGGTGGATCTGCCCGTCAGGGCATGCCTGTGCCCCCGAACCAGCCGAAAGGGGGGTGGATCTGCCCGCCAGGGCATTGGCAGAAGAAAGAATGCCGAGATACTCAATAAGAAGATTGATAACCTTCAGCAGGTGAAAAAAGGAGGCTTCGGTAGTTTGTGTGACAAGGGGCTAGCCTAGGCAGCAACGCTCTTCGCTCCCTTCACGCCCTTCTTCCTCGCCTTCACCGGGCGACCCGGGAGCTGGGGCTGGC
>NZ_JBQKDZ010000030.1:0-2148 GCF_052121575.1 Collinsella sp. LCP19S3_C9 | reverse complement strand
AGAATGATAGCAATCATTCATCCGATCCAAACAAGAGGAATTCACTCATTGATGAGTGAGGAGCATCTGATCGCGAGCACAGTGGAACACGCTGTGCCGCGGTATGAGATACCCGAATTGCGACATGAGAGCGCTATTCATGATATCGATTAATTTATATTAGCGACACGTGGATATCCCGCGGGCCCGGAGCGGTCCCGCAAGATACCACGGGCGCACGGCGGATGCCTTGGCACAGGGAGCCGATGAAGGACGCGGCAAGCTGCGATAATCCCCGGCGAGGAGCACACATCCTTCGACCCGGGGGTCTCCGAATGGGCGAACCCATGCACAGCAGTGTGCATATCCCCGGCCTGAACGCATAGGGCCGGGGAGGACAACCCGGGGAACTGAAACATCTAAGTACCCGGAGGAGAGGAAATCAATCTCGAGACTCCCCGAGTAGCGGCGAGCGAAAGGGGACCGATGGCCAAACCGTCGAGCGGGCGTACCCGGCAGGGGTTCCGCCGGCGGGGTTGCAGGGCCGCGCATCCGGGGGCTGCCGCCCCCGGGCGCAGGTCCGGCTGGGGAGCGGAACGGCATGGGAGGGCCGGCCGCAGCGGGTGACAGCCCCGTACGCGAACCCAGACCGGACGGCGCGACGCGGTCCCTGAGTAGGGCCGGGCACGTGAAACCCGGTCCGAACCTGGGTGGACCACCATCCAAGCCTGAGTACTACCCTGTGACCGATAGCGCACCAGTACCGTGAGGGAAAGGTGAAAAGCACCCCGGGAGGGGAGTGAAACAGTACCTGAAACCGTGCGCCCACGAGCAGTCGGAGCACCCATTGGGTGTGACGGCGTGCCTTTTGTAGAATGAGCCAGCGAGTCGCTGGCGCGGGGCGAGGTTAACCGAAAGGGAGCCGGAGCGAAAGCGAGCCTTAACAGGGCGACTTGAGTCCCGCGCCGCGGACGCGAAGCCGGGTGAGCTATCCGTGGGCAGGCTGAAGCGGGGGTAAGACCCCGTGGAGGGCCGAACGCACGTCGGTTGAAAACGGCGGCGATGACCTGCGGATAGGGGTGAAAGGCCAATCAAACCCGGAGATATCTCGTTCTCCCCGAAATAGCTTTAGGGCTAGCGTCGCGCGTTCACCGCCGGAGGTAGAGCACCGGATGGACGAGGGGGCTTCGCCGCCTACCGAATCCAACCGAACTCCGAATGCCGGCGGCCCAGAGCGCGGCAGTCAGAGCATGTGGGCTAAGCTGTGTGCTCGAGAGGGAAACAGCCCGGACCGCCCGCTAAGGTCCCCAAGTTCCAGCCGAGTGGCAAAGGATGTGCGTCCGCCCAGACAACCAGGATGTTGGCTTAGAAGCAGCCATGCATTCAAAGAGTGCGTAACAGCTCACTGGTCGAGTGGACATGCGCCGACAATACACGGGGCTAAGCTGGACACCGAAGCGGCGGGATTCTAATTCATCAGAATCGGTAGGGGAGCTTCCCATGGGCGGAGAAGCCGGAGGGCGACCGACGGTGGAGCGCATGGGAGTGAGAATGCTGGCATGAGTAGCGAGAGACGAGAGAGTAACTCGTCCGCCGTGAACCCGAGGTTTCCTGGGCAAGGCTAATCCTCCCAGGGTCAGTCGGGGGCTAAGGCGAGGCCGGCAGGCGTAGCCGACGCGCAGCAGGCAGACATTCCTGCACCGCGCACGCGGCGCTACGACCGACGGGGCGACGGATGGGGGTGGCTCGGCGGGGTTCTGGACGTCCCCGTGATGGAGCGCGGCCCGCGGACCAGGGAAATCCGGTCCGCATCGAGGGCGAGGCTCCGGACGAAGCGACTGAGCGAAGCGAGTGAGCCCGAGGTCCCTAGAAAAACCCCTAGGCAGGCGCGTGCGCGCCCGTACCGCAAACCGACACAGGTGGGTGGGTAGAACATACCGAGGCGATCGGGTCAACCATGGTCAAGGAACTCGGCACAATGGCCCCGTAACTTCGGGAGAAGGGGTGCCCGCGCGTACGTGAACGGACTTGCTCCGGGAGCGGAGGCGGGCCGCAGTGGAGAGGCCCAAGCGACTGTTTACCAAAAACACAGGACTCTGCAGAAGCCGCAAGGCGACGTATAGGGTCTGACGCCTGCCCGGTGCCGGAAGGTCACGCGGAGGAGTTAGC
>NZ_JBQKDZ010000029.1:0-2180 GCF_052121575.1 Collinsella sp. LCP19S3_C9 | reverse complement strand
GCCCGTGGGAGGCCAGGGCGCCGCTGACCGGTGGACGGCACCGAGCCGTCATCGAGAATCGAGAAGGGGGAGGCCTCGCGGCCTCCCCCTTTTTCGTTTCTCAGGCAATTTAACTAAATGACATTTTTTACAACGATATCATCTGCCGTCTTATTCAGACGTTCACCGTTCTCTTGACAGTCTCACGCACTCAATGGATTACTATCTACTTAAGCGTGATACTGCGCTTGACCTGTTTTAGGCGGGCCGTTTTATTGCTTATGAAGGAAGGACGCACATGGCAGATGTTCACGAGCTGCTTGATACTTGGATTGCCAATGTCAAGGATGATGAGCTGCTGACCGAGCTCAACACGATGAAGGAGCAGGGTGACGAGGATGCCATCACCGATGCCTTCTTCCAGGATCTTGCCTTCGGCACCGCTGGCCTGCGTGGCACGATCGGTGCTGGCACTAACCGTATGAATATCTATACGGTCGGCCGTGCAACGCAGGGTTTCGCCGACTATCTCAATGCGACTTTTGAGCATCCGACGGTTGCCATTGCTCGCGATAGCCGCAATAAGGGCGAATTGTTCGTCAAGACAACGGCTGCTATTCTTGCGGCAAATGGTGTCACCGCCCTTGTGTATCCTAAGATTTCCCCGGTGCCTACGCTATCTTGGGCCGTCCGCGACCTTAAGTGCTCCGGTGGCATTTGCATGACCGCGAGCCATAACCCTGCGCCCTATAACGGCTATAAGGCCTATGGCCCCGACGGCTGCCAGATCACTAGCGAGGCCGCCGATGCAATTTCTAAGGCTATTGCCGAGACCGATACGTTCACTGGTGTGAAGTCCATGGACTTCGATGAGGCTCTTGAGCAGGGTCTGGTCAAATGGATCGACGACTCGTGCCTCGAGCGTTATTACGACGCCGTTCTCGCGCGCGGCGTGACCAACCTTTCTGCCGAGGAGATCGCTGGCGCTCCGCTTAAGCTCGTCTACACTCCGCTCAACGGCACTGGCCTCATTCCCGTCACGACGGTGCTCGAGCGCGCCGGCATCACCGATGTCACGGTTGTTCCCGAGCAGAAGGACCCGAACGGCGATTTCCCGACCTGCCCGTATCCTAACCCCGAGATCCGTCAGGCCATGCAGAAGGGAATCGACCTGTGCGAGCAGGTTCACCCCGATCTGCTGCTTGCAACCGATCCTGACGCCGACCGTGTTGGCGTTGCTGTTAAGAATGGTGATGACTATCTGCTGCTGACCGGCAATGAGATGGGCGTTCTGCTGCTCGACTATATCTGCAAGACCCGTGCTGCCCGCGGCGAGGATCTCACCAAGAAGGTCGCGGTTACTACCATTGTTTCTTCTGCCATGGTCGATGCTCTGGCCGAGGAGTATGGCTTTGAGCTCCGTCGCTGCCTGACGGGCTTCAAGTACATCGGTGACATCATTACCTCGCTTTCCGATGCTGGTGAAGTCGATCGCTTTATCTTCGGTTTCGAGGAGAGCTACGGTTATCTGGCCGGCGACCACGTGCGCGACAAGGACGCCGTGAGCACTTCGCTGCTCATTTGCCAGATGGCGCAGTATTACAAGCTCCAGGGCAAGAACCTTGCCGATGCGATGCACGAGCTGTACGAGAAGTATGGCTACTATCACAACAAGACGATTTCGCTGAGCTATCCGGGCGCTGAGGGTGCGGCAAAGATGGCCGGCATCATGGCTGGTCTGCGCGAGAACCCGCCCGCGGAGCTCGCAGGCTCCAAGATCGAGGCCGTTGTGGATTACAACACGTGCGTGAACGGCCTGCCGAAGGCTAATGTCATTGAGTTCGATCTTGAGGGTGGCAACAAGGGTATTGTCCGTCCTTCCGGCACCGAGCCCAAGATCAAGCTGTACATCTTCGCTAAGGGCGCGGATGCCGCCGAGGCTGATGCAGCACTTGACGCGATTGAGGAGTCAGGTCGCAAGCTGTTGGCCTAAGGCTTTGAAAGCCTATTTCTATAGATAGACGAAAAAGGGGATCTCGGAAACGAGGTCCCCTCTCTATTACTGCTAAATACAGCTGAGAATCCCAAACTGTGTAGGAGTTGTGTGCAACCAGATTCCCGCCCCGCGGGCCCCTCCGGTCTGGCAATATATCTCCTTGCCGCGCGGCCCGGTCGGACCGGGAACCGGCGCAGGCGTGCAC
>NZ_JBQKDZ010000028.1:0-3069 GCF_052121575.1 Collinsella sp. LCP19S3_C9 | reverse complement strand
CCTGCGGCTTCTACGAGCATACGAGGCGCCAGATGATCGATCGTCCCCAGCCCTTCTGGGACTATTGGCAACGGCAGGGAGCGGCTACGTCAATGCTGGTCTAACAGAGAGATTCAGAAATATGTTGGGTTGCTTGTACAAACGCAACAAAGACCCCTCAGCTGTCCGCATGGGGTGACTTCCCAGCGCATTCCACAGGACGAAAGAACCCCCGCCGCACGAAGTGCGCAGCAGGGGTTCTTTCATGTCCGAGGACGCGCTGGGAAGTTACCCCATGCGGCCAGCGGACAACTATGCGGCCTTGGACTAGAACATGCCCAAGAAACCGTGCACAAACAGCGCGGCCAGAGCGGCACCGATAAACGGCGCGATGCCAGGAACGAGCAGGCCGTACTTCCAGTTGTTGTCAGCCTTGTTCTTGATCGGCAGCACCTGATAGGCCATGCGAGGACCAAGGTCGCGTGCCTGGTTCATGGCGAAGCCGGTGATGCCACCCATGCCCATGCCAACGGCCCAAACGATCAGGCCGACGCAGATAGCGAGCATCAGAACGTTCTCGCCGGCGCGGCTAGCGGCAGCAAGGATGGCGCTGATGAACACAAAGGTGCAGATAGCCTCACAGAAGAAGTTGCGGGCATAGTTCGTGCCCTCGGTGGTGGGGTTGGTCGAGAAGATGTTGCGCTGGGCAATGGGGTCGACGACGCCCTCGGAAGCCTTGAACTCATCGGTATACATAAACCAAGCGATTACGGCGCCCACAAAGCCGCCGAGCATATCGGCAATCATGAAGGGGATGCAGCTACTCCACGGCACCAGACCGACGATGCACTGGGCAAGCACCATAGCCGGGTTCATGCACACGGCGCCGCCAAAGACAAACAGGCAGACCGAGATGCCAAAAGACCAGGTGGTGATGGCAAACATGTGGCCGGAGCCCTGATACTTGGTGCCCTTAAGCACGGTATCGCAGTGTACGCCCACGCCAAAGATGATCATGAGGGCCGTTGCACCGAATTCGCAGAGGAGTTTGGTAAGCATAAAACCTTATCTTTCTTGTCGGTTACAAACGATTCGTTTAGGCCGCGCGCTAGTGCTGAGCGACGACAACGCCCAGGCCATCGGGAATGACGGCTACCTTGGCATCGGCACCCTTCATTTCAAAGGCGAGCTTGAGCGCCTCCTCGAGGGTGTTGACCGGCGTCATATGCATATCCTTGAGCATCTGGTGATCGCACAGGTCGGTGACCATGATCACAGGGTGATGCGCCAGGATGCGGGCAAAGATCTGGCTCGTCCACTGGTCGGGCAGGGTCTCGTCCTTAGGACGGTCGATGCAGGCGCGCTCAAACTCTGCCGGATCGTTGTCAGCGATGTTGTGATAGAAGCCCTCGCCACCGTGACCATCGGCGCAACCGGCGACATCGATGATCACGCCGCCCTCGGGAAGTGTGGCCTCGGCAGCGCACATGCCCTTCACGGCCTGATAGACGTTCTGATCGAGCGGATAGCCACCGTTGGTGGTGATGGCAATCTCGCACTCGACGGGCTCAACGCCGGCAAGGCTCTTCACAAACTCGCAGCCGGCCTCGTGCGCCTTGTGAATGTCGCCGGCAAAGGAGCCGATGACCTCGTGCTTGCCGTTGAGCACCACGTTGAGCACAAAGGCAAGGTGAGCCATCTCGGCAGCGGCAAACATGTCCTCGCTCACGTGGTTGTGGCACAGGTTGCCGGCGCGCGAATGGGAATCGTTCACAAACTGGCCGTTGTGGTTGTACATGATGGTCTTGTAGCTGGCGATGCCGGGCAGCACGGACTTGCGGCTGCCAGAAAAACCGGCAAAGAAGTGCGGCTCAATAAAGCCCTCGGCAAGCAGTAGATCGCAATCGGCGGCAATCTTGTTGATGATGCACTCGCCACCAGAAGGCAGGGTGCCAATCTTTTCCATCATGCTGTCGTCGGTCGCGACGTGCATGACAATTTCCTCGTTGGCAACGATCTCCTCGCCATACTTGTTGACGAGTTCCTCGTGTGTCGATGGACGATGCATACCCGTAGCAACCAGAATGCGAACGCGCGCCTCAGGCGCAGCGGAGTGGATGTGATGCAGCAGAATAGGCATCGTCACACGCGAGGGAACGGGGCGCGTATGGTCGGAGCTAATGATGACAATATCCTTCTTGCCAGCGCAAAGCTCCTCGAGCGAAGGCGATCCATAAGGGTTGGCAAGCGACTCCTCTACCAGCTCTTCCTGCGATTTTGCAGTCTTAAACTCGTTTTGATGACCTTCCATCACACCCGCGAAGTTCTTATCCTCGAGCTCCAGATGCAATGTCTTGTGGTCAAACGGCAGTTCACATTCAAACAATGACGAGCGCCCTCTTCCTTTCAACTGACACACTAGATAAACCGTTGGAAGGATACGCCGCTCACCGAAAAACGCCACCGTCCACCGAGTCGTTAACACAACGTTCATATTTGTCCCACAACAAAACGGACGCGATCCCAAACGGGACCGCGGTCTCCTGTCAAAGAAGCTATGGGCAGGGTGGATTACGCAGCGCCGAGGCAAACATCAATCCTGTGGCATGCGCGTGTAAGCTATCTTGCATAAATAGGTCAATATACTGCATAGAATGACGCATTGGGTTTCGAACCGCAACATGGTAGCCCCCTCCGGAGCGTGCATTTTTGCGAGTATTCAGCATCGCAAGATAAGATTTTCGTGTCAAAAGTCTTTCAAAAGGTAGATCGTCCTCATGACTCGTCCCATCTGGATAACATGCGGCGAGAAACCAGCCATATACGAGCATCGCCAAGGCCCAATTGTCTTGCAAAATCATCAACAAAAGCAGCGAGGGCCGGCTATGGCCTTATGCATCGATCTTTGGCTGCTGAAAACTCCGTTTTTTGCACGTCGCCCCAGGCACCACCCTCACCCAGCGGCCTTCCGCCGAAGCTGGACATCGCAGGGCCCGCCATCAGTTTACTTTTAGGCACACTCCGCAGGACGCAAGAAGCCCTCGCCGCACTCCACGCTATGCGCGAAGCGCGCCATTCTTCTCCTCAGCT
>NZ_JBQKDZ010000027.1:0-5146 GCF_052121575.1 Collinsella sp. LCP19S3_C9 | reverse complement strand
TGGGCATGCGGAGGGATCCGAACCCGCAAGGGTGCGGAGCTGAGGAAACGCGAAGCGTTTTCCAGCGCAGCACGCAAGGAGCGGAGCGACGCAGCGGGGCGCGGCCGCCGGCAGGCGGACGCGGAATCCCTCCGTCCCATATCAACAACGGGCTCTCCGTATCTCAACCGGCACTTGGGGACGTTCCCAAAGTGCCGGCACTAAAGGAACGCCACCAAGTACCGGCTCATCCACCCTCAAAAGACAGACGCCCCAAGCCCGAAAGGACCAAGAGCGCCTTACATCTAGAAAATATCAGCCCCGTTCCGAAAAGCGAGCCGTCATCTACAAAATGGCGCGTGGCCCCGGCGGGCCGGGCATTAAGTTTGTCGCGAGTTCCGCACGCAAAGAAGGCCACTTAATGTGGCCTTCGTCTTGCGCAGGACTGTAGAGCAGCAAACTTAATGCCCGGCCCGCCGGGGCCACGCGTCCCTAATTGTTCAGCATGCGGTCGAAGCTTCCCGAGTCGCCATCCCGATAGTCGGCGGTCATCAGAATCTCCTGCGGAATGCGACCTCCCTCGCGCAGCACATTGCGGAACTGCACGCGCGTGACCATAGGCAGGTCCTTGATCGTCGCCGCCAAATTCTGCGGCACACCCTGATTGGCAGCCGCAGGCTCGCACTCGCCGCCAGCTTTCACGCGACGCTTGTGCTCGGCGAGCATGGCACGATACATGCCGGCATGCAAGCGAATCTCAACCACATTGGCATTGCGGGCCTGCTCGACGATGCGCGCACCCTCTCGGTCGATATCGCCCACGTAGTAGACATAGTTAAAGCGATAGCCGATCTCGGCCAGATAATCATCCAGTGCGTGCGAGACGCTCGCCTTGCAGCCGCCGCCAAAGATCACGCCACCCACCTTGGTGCCAAAAAGCTTAGCGTGCTTGCGGCCGCGCAGGAGCTTGACGATCTCGTCATAGGTATCTAGGTTCTCGACCATAATGAACGGCTTGTCGGCGCCCAGCGTAAAGAAGCCCGTAAAGTGCACGGGGCGGTTGGGGGCGACCTTAATCGCCTGCATGCTGATGCCCTTTTCGGTCATACGCCTCATCAGGCGCTCGCCGTGTTTACCGTCAAAGGCCTTCTCATCGTTAAAAATCTGGTAGGCGCGCTGGCGACGCGAAGCGACCGGCGTGTCGGCACCGCGATTCTGCTCAATCCAAGCCTGGATGATCGCAATCTCCTCGGCAATCTTGCGGTTGGACATCTCGTTGTGCTGAGTGCGCTGCGAAACCTTTTTGCCGTCCTTGCCCTCAACCTTAACGATTTGAGTCTGTTGCTCCTTAATATTGGAGAGTGCAGCAGGTGTGGGAACGACCTTGAGCAGCTGCCTGCCCAGGACACGGACCAGAGCAAACGCCGAAACCTCGCCATGAGCGGTCGACTCAGGCTGCTGGGCGGTCGCATCGTTTGCAGTCGGTTTGGGCTGCGTCTGGGATTTGCACTTGGAATCTGTCCGAGTATTGCGCTCTTGCTTTGGCGCGGACGAGCCCTTTTGCGAACGCTCAGGCTTGCCCCCCTTTACTGGCTGGCGCTTGGGCTGCTCCGCCGGGATCTCAGCCTTCGCATCCTTGTTTTGCCCCGCTGCCTGCTCGGCCACGGATTCGGTATTTGAGCCACGGCCGCCACGGTGACGACGACGGCGAGGCTTGCTCGAAGCGCTCTCCTCCGCTTTCTCGCCCGCTTTCTCGCCCGCTTTCTCGCCCGCAGACTGCTGGCCTCGGGGCTCGACATCGCCCGCAGGCCGCGGCTCAACAGGCTTCTGCTCACGGACCATCGGCTCGGCAGCCTTCTCAGCCTTCTCCGCTGGTGCAGCGGGAGCCTGGTCGGTCTTTTCTTGACGCCTTGCGGGATACGCACGACCCATAAAGCCGCGTCCGGGACGGCATGAACCCGGAGCCTTCTTGACGGGCTCCTCGGGTGCACCAGCAGCCTCGACGGACTCCTGAACGTCGCACACAACGCCTCCCTGCTCGGCCTTAAAGTGAGCACCGCGGCGACGCTTAGGCTCCTGGACCTCAGCGGCGCACTGCGACTCGGTAACAGCCTCATCCTCGACGGGCTCGACATCCGTCGCATCCTTTTGAGCCACAGCGCGACGGAAGCGCTCCTGCTGGGCACGGCGCTGCGCATCGCGTTTACCGCCCCCGCCAAAACCGCCGCGGCCCGCCTTGGCCGTAAAGGCGCGAACGACGCTCTCGTCAAGCAGCTCATCGGTGTCGACGTTCTCGCGCGGAGCCGTTTCCACCGCAGCAGGCGCCTCGACAACGTCCTCGACGGCCTCTTCGGCAGCCTCGGCAGGCTGCTCCTGGACATCGCGAATCTCGGCATTAATGGTATAGAACGCTGGGCGCCCGTTAATGCCGCTGCCCTCGATCTTGGTAACGATCTTTGCCGCGATAAGTTCATCGCGCATCGCCTTGGTGTCACATTCCTTATCGACGGAACGGAAAATCTGTGCCAGCGCGCTCGACTTGATCTTGAGCGCCTTGCGGCAGAGCAGGTCGTAGGCAACCAGCTTGGCACGCTCGGCAGAAAGCGACGTCTGGCTGCTCAGACGCTCAGCCAGGGCATCGACGTTGTTTTGGTTATCGGAATATACCGTCTTGGCCACGGGGCCCCTTTCATATGCACACATATATGTCTATATGGTACAACGCACGCCCCTATCCACGCAAAACATCTGCGAGAACACCCGGGCACACTAGCTTTTGCATGGAAAAAGGCCGAGCCCGCGCAGTTGCGGACCCGGCCTTTCCGAGTCATATAGATGTGACGTTCAATCCCTTAGGTCGATTAGGCCTTGGCGGCCTCGGCGCCTGCGGGAGCCTCGGCAGCAGCAGCGCGACCATACTCGGCCTTGCCCATCTCGGACCACTCGGGCTCCTCGTCGGGCATGGAACCGGCCTCCTTGCCGAAGAGCTCCTTGAGGCAGTTGACGGCAACGATGAGGCCCAGGACCATCAGCAGGACGGCAAAGACGAGCTGCAGGCCCTTGGTGGCGGCGACGGAGACTGCGGCCGTGGTGGCGGTAGCCGGGATGGTACCGAAGAAGCCGTAGGCCTGGACGGCGGTCATGCAGCCCATAGCGCTCTGGACCAGCGAGGTAAAGGTGCAGCAGAGCAGGAAGGCGACGGGCACGTAGAGCATCCAGCCCTTGCGACCGGTGCACTTGCAGAACACGGCAAGGGTGATCATGGTCATACCGCCGAGCAGCTGGTTGGAAGCACCAAAGAGCGGCCAGATGTTGGCATAGCCGCCAAAGGCGAGGGCGAGGCCGGGGAGCAGGGTGACAACCGTGGCGAACCAGGGGTTGCCGAGGACCTTCATGTAACCGGCCTTGGACTCGATGGCCAGGGCGTCGTTGGTCTGGGCAAAGAACTCGGAGAACGAGGTGCGGGCGATGCGGGCAACGGCGTCGAGCGAAGTCAGGGCCAGAGCGGAGACGTTCATGGTCATAAAGACGGTAGCGAGCGTGCCGTCAACACCGAAGGCCTGCATACCGCGGGAGATGCCAGCAGCGAAGATCTGGAACGGGGTGGAAGCGACGCCGGCGTTGAGGGCGCCGGTACCGGCAGTGTTCATGTCGGAGAACATGATGCCAGCGACGATGATGGCGAGGATGCCAACGAAGGACTCGACGATCATGGCGCCATAACCGACCTTGACGGCGTCCTGCTCCTTCTCGACCTGCTTGGAAGAGGTGCCCGAAGAAACGAGGCTGTGGAAACCGGAGAGAGCGCCGCAGGCAACGGAGACAAACAGGACCGGGAACATCATGCCCGAGGCATTGCTAAAGCCGGTGAAAACCGGAGCGGTGATGGTGGCCTGGCCGTTAACGCCCAGGACGACGATGCCGAGGACAGCGCAGACAATCATGACGATCATCATGATGGAAGTGAGGTAGTCGCGAGGGGTCTTGAGCATCTGGATGGGCATGGCACCGGCAAAGACCAGGTAGACCATGACGACGGCGAACCACTGGAACTTGTCCAGGTAAACCGGGAACTGCATACCGACGGCGAACATGAGGACCATGAGCACCACGCCGGTGACGAACTCGGCAGCGCCGGTGAGGTTGAACTTCTTCTGAGCCCAACCAAAGGCCATGGCGACGAAGGTGAACAGGATGGAGATGGTGCCAGCGCAGCCAGCGGCATAGGACTTGGTGAAGTCGATGGCACCGGTGGCAGCGCCAGAGGCGTCAACGACCGGGGTGAACATGAACGTCTTGCAGACCATGTCGGTAAAAGCGGCGATGACGATGATGCAGAACAGCCAGCAGAACAGCAGGAACAGGCGACGGCCGGTCTTGCCGATGTACTTCTCGATGAGCTGAGCCAAGGACTTGCCGTTGTTCTTCATCGAAGCGTACAGGGCGCCAAAGTCGTGAACGGCGCCAAAGAAGATGCCGCCGACGAGGACCCAGAGCACGACGGGCAGCCAGCCGAAGGCCATGGCGACGATCGTACCCGTAACAGGGCCAGCACCGCAGATCGAGCTGAACTGATGCGAGAACGCGGTGAAGGCGGAGACGGGCGAGAAGCTCTTGCCGTCCTTCATGCGCTTGGCAGGCGTGAGGGCCTCTTTATCAACGCCCCACTTGTTAGCCAGCCAGCGGCCGTAGCCCAGATAGCCGCAGGCGAGCACCGCCGCGGCCACAACCATGAGCAAAACTCCGTTCATTACATTTCCTCCTCTAAAAGGACTTCCTAGACATAAAAAATGAGGGCCGTCGGTTGCGCTCGACGGCCCTCATCTTCATCAGCCGCCCGTTATCGTACGGGCTAGCTGTATGTGCTAACCCGCATCAGATAATTACTACGCTGATAATGTTTAGCTGATGCGTGAACATGTCTAAGAAATCCTCTTCAATCATGATGCGAACAATCCGTGCGTGTTCACATCCCCCAGTGGATGAAAAGGAGTATGAAACTTTAGTTGACTAAAGTCAACGCAAATATGTAATGAATTTTCAACTTTATTTGAATCTCTCCGTTAGACCAGCGTTGACGTAATAATGTCCCGTCCCCGCCCTAAGATGAATGTCGCCAAACATCAACATCGAAGAGACGGGGACGGGATGCTGGACATCATACTCC
>NZ_JBQKDZ010000026.1:0-5453 GCF_052121575.1 Collinsella sp. LCP19S3_C9 | reverse complement strand
CCGCGTGGTACATGGCCGTCACGGTGGCGGCGTCGCGCCCGCGGAACACCTGCGACACGATCCTGCCCACGCGGCGCCTGAGCTGCCAGGAGCCGGCCTCGCGCATGCAGTGTGTTCCGTCAAGTAAAAATCGACAAATACGTCTGTCGAATTTCGACACCCTCATGCTGACCGCCTCCGGGCGGGCCGGCGCCGTCGCGGCCGGCCCGCCCGCTGCCTAGAACGGTATCTCCCAGTCCTCCGGGGGCACCTCCTCCATCCCGCCCCGCTCGCCCGTCATCAGCGGGTGGTCCGGCGTCAGCCCGCAGCCCGGGCACTGGAAGAGCCCGCAGAGCGCCTGCGCGTCCCAGGCGCCGGCGTCGCGGTCCTTCATCCTGTTCACCGGGCAGTCCTCCGCGGCGTACCTCATTCGGCCTCACCCTTCCCGAGCATCAGCGCGTTTTCCATCCTGTAGCTGGCGCCGTTGAACTCCACCAGCCTGCCCGTGTAGACGAGCCTGTCCACGACGGCCGCGGCCATCTTGTCGTCGCCGAACACCGTGCCCCACCTGCTGAACTCTATGTTGGTGGTGACTATGAGGCTCTGGGTGCCCTCGGGGGCCGACATGACCTGGAACAGCAGCCTCGCCCCCTCGACGTCGAGCGGCACGTAGCCGAGCTCGTCGAGTACCAGCAGGTCCGCCGACAGCAGGTCGTCGAGCTCCCTGCGCAGCCTGCCGCGGTCGCGCGCGTCGGCCAGGTGCATCACGAGCTGCGCGACGGTGAAGAACCTCACGGACTTGCCGGCCCTGACGGCGGCGGCGCCGACCGCGATGGCGAGGTGGGTCTTGCCCCTGCCCGTCTTCCCGTGGAAGACGAAGTCCTGGCACGCGTCGATGAAGGCGAGCGACCTGAGGTCGGCCTCCCCGTAGCCGTCGGGGAACGAGACCTGGGAGAAGTCGTAGCCGTCGAGCGACTTGGCCGCGGGGAACCTCGCCCTGCGCATCCTCCTCTCCAGCTGGTTGGCGGCCCTGACCTCCATCTGCCTGGCCAGCAGGCCCTCGACCGCCCTCATCTCGGGGAGCGTTGCCTCCTCGCAGAACTCGTCGACGACGCTGTTCGAGAACAGCATCGAGCGCGCCTTGCCCCTCAGCGAGGACTCGAGCAGGCGCCTGTCGGGGCATGCGGCCCTGGCCATCTACGCCACCCCCATGAAGCCGTCGTAGACGCCGAGGTCCACGGGCTCGTCGTAGGTGACGGTCCCCGTGGCGGCGCGCGCCGCGCTGACGGCGACCGACGCCTCGTCGATGCGGCCGGTCGCCTCGTAGGCGAGGCGCACCGCCTGCAGCGTGGCCTCCCATCCGGAGGTGGCCGCCTGGTCGCGCATCACCCTCAGCTCGGCCTTCAGGCCCGCCCTGTCCAGTGAGTCCATATGCTCCCTGAGCTCGTCGGGGAGCGCCTCCCTCACCCTGCTGTTCTCCCAGCCGCCGGCGTTCCACGCCAGCAGGGCGAGCTGCGAGGCGGGGTCGGACGTGTCGGTCGGGGCGCTGCCGTGTTAACGTCAATGTATTTTTGCCCAATCGCGCCAATTATTTTTGCCCCATCGCGCCAGCTCACGATGTCCAGCCGCACCAATGCAAATTGCCCAATTCTGGCTATTCTTCTTTCATCTTCCTTTCCGTCGGCACGTCCTTGAGCCTGTAGGAGCGGCCGGTTATCTTGATGACGTGGCAGTGGTGGCAGATCCTGTCGGCGATGGCGCTGGCGGCCACCTCGTCGCCGAACACCTTCGCCCATCCCGTTATGCCAACGTTGGTGGTGATGATCGTGGACCGCTGCTCGTAGCGGGTGCTCACCAGCTGGAACAGCAGGTCGGCGCCGCCCTCGTCGATGTCCAGGTAGCCCAGCTCGTCGATGATGAGCAGCTTCGAGTGGGCGTAGTACTTCAGCCTCTTCTTGAGTATCCCCCTGGACTGGGCGTCCTTCAGGTCGTCCACGAGCCTGGCGCAGTCTATGAACCTCACCTCCTTGCCGGCCTTCACGGCCTCTATGCCGATCGCGGTGGCGAGGTGGGTCTTGCCCACGCCGGGGCTGCCCACCAGCAGCACGTTCTCGGCCCTGTCCACGAACCTCAGCGTCGCCAGCTCCTCAACCAGGGGCCTGGGCACGGAGGGCTGGAAGGACCAGTCGAAGTCCGCCAGCGTCTTCACGCACGGGAACCCCGACGAGCGTATCCGCAGCCTCGTGATCCTCTGCGTCCTGGCCTCCACTTCGACCTGCGTCATCTGCGCCACCGCGGAGCAGAAGTCCGCATCGCCCTCCGACACCATCCGCATGTAGTCGGGCAAAAGCGCCGACATCTCGTGCAGCCCCAGCGTCCCCAGGTTGTTCTGTGCCCTCACGTAGGGGCTGGCCTCGATCGCGGGATCCGCCATCACTTTCCTCCCATCCGCCCGAGCAGCTCCAGGTTCGCCCGCGCCTGCTCGCGTATGTCCTCGTCGGCCGCCCAGGCCTTATCCGCCATGGCCTCCACGTAGTGCTCTTCTGTATAATTGATCTTGCTGGCGCCCTGCGCCGCGTCGTGGACCGCGACCAGCTCGCCCGCCACGGTGATGCGGATCTGCCCGCCCGGCATCGTCACCACCCTGGCCTTCCTCCCGATGCACCTGCGGGGCACCGACCACTGCCTGCCGGCGGCCCTGACGAGCATCGTCGGCGGCACCACCTGATCAGAGACGTCGCCGACCATCGATTCCAGCAGGGTCGCGTTGCCTATCGGCTGCAGGAACTCCTTCTCCCGCATGAATAGCGCCGAGGGCGGCAGCCCCGTCGTGTCGTTGGGCTCCGAGTTGCTCCTGGCCTCGATGCGCGCGATGGCCGCCAGCAGCCCGTCCAGGCCCACGAAGTCGCGATCGTAGGCCGAGAGCCTGTTCAGGAAGCGGTTGGCGGACTCGTCCTTCCCCTTGGTCTGGGGGGCGCCCGCCCGGCACAGCTGCAGGTCGAAGCCGGCCTCCTTGGCGAACCGCCACGCCCTCTCGTTCCTGACGCGCCGGCCCGTGGACATGTTGACCAGCGACGACATGTTGTCGGTGAGGCACTCCTGCGGCACGCCGCCCATGAACTTGAACGCGCCCAACAGGCAGGCCAGCAGGTCGTCCGTGGTCCGGGTGGCCGAGTAGGTGAACTTGTGGAGCCTCGAGTACCCCAGGGTCGCGGAGAACACGTTGAACTCGAAGACCTCGCCGTTGGCGTCCACCATGGTGATGCCCTCCTTCCAGTCGAACTGCATCTGGCGGCCCGGAGGGGTCTCGAAGCGGGGGTGCGCGTCCGGTGCGCGCAGCGCGCCGAACGCGATGCCGTTCTTCCTGCAGTACTCGGTGAAGGCGTTGTACCCCGGCAGGCGGGCGTCCGGGTGCCTGTGCAGCAGGAACTCGTGGACGGCCTTCTTCGTGATGCCGGGAAGCTCGGCTTTTGCCTCTATCACCTCCCGGAACGGGTCGAAGCCGCTGCCCCTCGACGCCCTGCCGTCGTCGAGGTCGCCGCCCGCTCGCCAGTATTTGGCCACGGTCTTGCGGCTCATCCCGTGCCTGCGGCCGATCTCGCTGAAGTTGGGCTTGGTGCCGGATTGCCTGTACATGCTCAACTCGCCCATAACGTTCCTTTCCATATCGTCCTCCTCTCGAAAGGTTACTCGAGGGGAGGGTACCTTCGTTGGCGCGGTTGGGCAAAATGCGTTGGCGCTGTTGGCACATCTATCTTGGTGCTATTGGATTTTTACGTTGGTGTAACTGGCCCTTTTTATATTGGCATTAACATGCCGTAGGCCCTGGGGTGCTCGCAGACGAGCTCGCCGCTGTCGGGGTCGTAGACGCTCACGGTCGTCGCCCGCAGGCCGACCGTGAGCCTGCGGCGCGAGAGCGACGGGTGCGTGGAGTAGAGGTGGCGGCCCCTCTCGCCGACCGAGACCTTGCCCTTCTTGTCGGCGGTGCGAGAGACGTAGGTGACGCAGTCGAGGGGCTTGGCCGGCAGCCCGAGCATCGCCAGCCTGTCGGCCTCGAAGAGATCGAGCTCGCGCTCGCCCTTTATCCAGTGGGGCTTGTCGGACATGGCGAGGCTGCGCTCGAGCAGCCTGCGGTTGAAGGCGCCGGCGTCCCACAGCTGGGGGACGGGGACGAAGAGGTTGCGGCGCACGCAGCCCACCTTGTTCTCGACGCTGCCCTTCTCGTTGCCCGAGCGGGGGTTGCAGAACCTGAAGCGGAAGCCGTAGTGGGCGCTGCAGGCGGCGAACAACTCGGTCGTCCGGACCCCGCCGCCGACGCGGCGGCCGACGCCGGTCGCGTTGTCGAAGACGATCTTGGTCGGCACGCCGCCGACGTGCTCGAAGACGTTG
This sequence comes from Collinsella sp. LCP19S3_C9, assembly GCF_052121575.1. Classification (NCBI taxonomy): domain Bacteria; kingdom Bacillati; phylum Actinomycetota; class Coriobacteriia; order Coriobacteriales; family Coriobacteriaceae; genus Collinsella; species Collinsella sp. LCP19S3_C9. Next base: position 1,085 of record NZ_JBQKDZ010000026.1, on the reverse strand, counting down.
CGCAGGGCCTGGCAGACGCACTCCGACGTCTCGCCCGGGAAGACCTGGGCCAGCCCGACGTTGGAGTACGGGAACGTCATCACGAAGAAGCTCAGCGTGGTCCGCATCCCCCTCACGTAGAAGTCGGCCTCGCCGAAGTCGGCCTGCGCCTCGCCGGGGCCCCAGACGAGGTCGAGGTACTGGGCGTCGGCCGCCTCCGCCGAGCGGCGGGCCCTAATCTCCCTGACGCACCGCTCCACGGTGCTGACGGAGACGTCGGCGCCGCACTCGGAGACGAGCCTGTCGTGGACGCGCTTTGCGGTATGGCGCTGCTTGCGTCCGCTGCGCATGTCGTCGTCGAGCCAGGACTCGATCAGGGGCCTGTACGGGTCGAGCTTTGAGCCCTGCGCCCGCCTCGCGGGCGGCTTGGGGCTGAAGTCGTCCATGTCGCGGTACTTGTAGACGGTGTCCCGGCTCACGCCGGTCTTGCGCGCGATCTCGGCGACGCTGTCCCCCTGCCGCCACAGCAGGCGTATAGAATTCTTATCGGTCATGCTGATCATTTCCTCTCCGGGCCTCCTTTGGTAGATACGAAGCACCACCAAGATAGCCCTGCGATCTGGTCAGCATGCCCCTTGCGGGAAGTGTCGACTTTATGCTGCCGTTTTTGTCGATTTAGATGTTACGGAATACAATGCAGTCGCGCATGAGGTGGACCGCGCAGCGCTGCCACGCGGCGCCCTGGAAGACCTCGCCGAGCGCCCGGACGAGCCCCGGGTGGGCGTCCGAGACGACGAGCCGCACGCCCGCCGCCCCGCGCGAGCGGATGGCCCGCAGGAAGGCGAGCCACGAGTCGTAAGACTCGGTGTCAACCACGTCGACGCCAAGGACGCGCCTCCAGCCGCCCGCATCGCAGCCGATGGCGGTGACCACGGCGGTGGAGGCGACGCGCCCCTCGCGGCGGCACTTGACGTAGGTCGCGTCGAGCCAGACGTAGGGCACCGGCGAGCCGTCGAGCGGCCTTCCGCACAGATCCTCGATGTCTGCGTCCAGGCTCGAGGCGATTGCGCTCACCTGGTCCTTCGAGAGCCTGGAGACGCCCATCT
>NZ_JBQKDZ010000025.1:0-8005 GCF_052121575.1 Collinsella sp. LCP19S3_C9 | reverse complement strand
CCACGCTATGCGCGAAGCGCGCCATTCTTCTCCTCAGCTTTAATTCCAGAGGACCGAGGACGAAGGGGCCCGACGGGTTTCCCTCTGAATGCATTCCGCAGCACGAAGCCCATTCCAAACGCGCGAAGCGCGCCATTATTCCCCCAGCAGTAATCCGCCGAAGACCGGACATCGCAGGGCCCGCCATCAGTTTACTTTTAGGCACACTCCGCAGGACGCAAGAAGCCCTCGCCGCACTCCACGCTATGCGCGAAGCGCGCCATTCTTCTCCTCAGCTTTAATTCCAGAGGACCGAGGACGAAGGGGCCCGACGGGTTTCCCTCTGAATGCATTCCGCAGCACGAAGCCCCCTTATCCGCAGCTCCGAAGGAGCAGGATAAGGGGGCTTCAAGTGCGAGGACGCATTCAGAGGGAAACCCGTCGGGCCCCGGTGAGAGCCACAGGGCTATCGATTACCCCGTGTTCTGCAGACCTGCCGAGACGCCGGTCACAGTCGAAAGAATCAGGCTCATGTACTCGGCCTTCTTCTCCTCGGCCATCTCGTCCTGGTTCATACGCACCTCGCGAAGGGCGCGGACCTGGGCGATGGACAGGGCGTCGACGTAGGGGTTACGCACGCGAACGGCACAGCCGAGCACGCGACGACGCTGCAGCGGCCACTCGTCACCAACGATGGCAAGGACCCACTTACGGGTGAGCTGCATCTCGGTAAAGACCTTCTTGGACAGATCATCGCGGTCGCCCAGATGCAGATACATCTTGGCAATGCGCTGATCGGTCTTAGCAATCGACATCTCGATGTTATCGATAAAGGTGCGGAAGAACGGCCACTCCTGGTAGGCAGCCTTGAGCTGGTCAAGATCGCCCAGCTGCTCGCAGGCGGTGCCCAGGCCGTACCAAGCGGCCAGGTTAATGCGTGCCTGGCTCCAGCTGAAAATCCACGGAATGGTACGCAGGTCGTCGAGCGACTTGGCACCCAAGCCGCGCTTGGCGGGACGCGAGCCGATCGGCAGCAGACCGACCTCGGTCAGCGGCGTCACGGTCGAGAACCACGGTGTAAAGTCCTCGGTGTTCAGCAGGTCCAGATAGCGCTCGTGGCTTGCGGCGTTGAGTTTCTCGGCCATATCCCAGAACTTCTGCGTGGTCTCGGTGTTGGTCTTCTCGACGCTCGGGGCCGACTGCAAAAGCGTTGCGGCGGCAACGGACTCAACATGGCGCTGAGCCAGCGTGCGGTTGCCGTAACGGGCAAAGATGACCTCACCCTGCTCGGTGAGCTTAAAGAAGCAGTTGACCGAACCCTTGGGCTGCGCCAGTACGGCCTTGTTGGCCGGGCCGCCACCACGGCCCACGGCGCCGCCGCGACCGTGCATGAGCACCAGGTCGATATCGTTCTTCTCGGCCCACTTGGCGATGCGCTCCTGCGCGGAGTGCAGCGCAAGCATGGCCGTGGTAGGACCGGCATCCTTGGAGGAGTCGGAGTAACCCAGCATAACCTCCATGCGGCGGTTGGTCTGGGCAAGACGCTTCTGCACCACGGGCAGCGTAAGCATCTGGTCGAGCACGTCAACACAGCCCTCGAGGTCCTCGAGCTGCTCGAACAGCGGGATCACGTCGAGCTCGGGAACGTCCTCCTCGTGTGCGAAGGACAGGTGGGCCAGCTCAAAGACGTCGGCCACATGCTGGGCACTCTTGGTAAACGAGATGATGTAGCGGTGTGCCATCTTCTTGCCGTAGCGCTTTTGGATGGAGCCGATAGCGCGGAAGGTGTCGATGACCTCGCGCGTCATGGGCTGCAGGTCGCCATGGATACCGTTTTCGTGGATGTCCTTGAGGGCGCGGGCATGCACCACGGAGTGCTGACGGAACTCCATCTCGACCATATGGAAGCCGAAGGACTCGACCTGCCAGATGATGGTCTGCACCGGGCCGTAGGCGGCACGGACGGCACCGCAGGCAGCCAGCGAACGCTGGACGACGCGCAGGTCATCCAGGAACTCGTCGGCGCTGTGATACATGGTGTCGGTGATACGGCGTACGGTGGCGTTCAGACGGTCGGCCATGACGAGCATGACGGCGCGATGCGGCTCGTGCTCGGAGATAAGCTCGGCGCGGGCCGTGTAATGGGCACTCATCTCGACCTGATGGTTCCACAGGTTGATGAGCTCGGCAGACGGCTTGCTGTAGGTGGCCTCGAGCGTGAGGTTGCGGCCGATGCGGCGGCACTTGTCCTCGAGCTTGAGCACCATGTGGGTGAAGTACTTGGCGGCGACCTCACGGCTCACCTTGGCGGTGACGTTGGGGTTACCGTCGCGGTCGGAACCGATCCAGCTGCCGGGATGGAAGAACGCCGGGCACAGCGGCGGCACGGTACCGGCCTTGTCACCCAGCACCCAGTCGTCAAAGCGACGATAGATGACGGGGATGACGTCGAACAGCGTGTTATCGAAGATGTCGATGATGGTATCGGCTTCCTCGACCGGCGTGGGCTTCTTGAGCGCGATGGGGCTCGTACGCACCAGGGCGTCGATCTCCTGCAGCATATGGCGCTCGTTCTCCACCAGGTCGGAGCCGCCCAGACGCGGACGCTCCTCCAGCAGGTTAGAGATACGGCGAATCTTGCCCTCGACGGCCTTGCGACGGGCCTCGGTGGGATGCGCGGTAAAGACGGGATGGAACTCAAGCTTGCCGAGCAGCTCGTTGGCGCCCTCGACACCCATCTCATCCACCAGCTGGTGATAGGCGACGGTGAGTTCGTTGGCGGGATCGACCTCGGTATCGGTCGATGCACCGGCCTCACGCTCGCGCAGCTGCGTCACACGGTAGTTCTCCTCCGACAGGTTTGCCAGATGGAAGAAGCTCGTAAAGGCACGAACGATAACCTGCTGCTTATCGAGCGGCAGGCTGTCGATCAAATCGACGACCTCGCGAAACGCCACAGCAGTGGGCTCGTCGGCGGTGGGCACGCCCTGCTCGTCGACGGCCTCGTCGGCGGCACGGCTACCGGGGTTGCCGGCATTGGCCACGATCTCGGCCGACAGAATCTTGTCGAACAGGTCCGCGATCTCGGGATCATACTCGCTAAGCACACGGCGCTCCAGGCGCAGGAACAGCGCAAGGTTGTCGCGCAGCTCCTCGGGAATCTCAATCTCGGCGAGACGCTCCCTGGACTCGGCATTCGAGCCGATTCGGTTAACGAGGCGGTTGACCACGGCAGCGACGCGCGCCGCGGCTTCGGGTACAGACTGGTTGCTTAGGTTCTCAGCCACGTTTCCTCCCATTCCTCCTTCTATGCACGTAACATGCGGTATTCATTATAGGCACTTGAGAAATACTTTCGACACTGATTGCGCTTTACCACACAAAAGTATTTTCTGCATTGCAAGGCTTTTTGCCCCAAATGGTCGTATTTCTCGGTGGGCGGCATATGCAAACGGGGACATTCCGCATAAAAGCGAAACACCCCCGTAACAATCGTTCGCCGCGAGCGGGACGCGTTAGCGGACCCGCAGCTCAAAATGATGCCCTACAGACGCTCGCGAACCGCCTCGACAACGTTGGCCAGATCGACCAGCACCTCGTCATGGCTCTGCATGTCGCGCACCTTGACCTTGCCGGCGGCAAGCTCGTCGCCGCCCAAAACCAAAATGAGCTTGGCGCCCACCTTGTCGGCCTGCTTAAACTGAGCCTTGAGCGAACGACCCTGATAGTCTGCCTCGGTCACGATGCCTGCGGCGCGAAGCTTCTGCGTAATGGCAAAAACGTTCTGACGCAGTTCCTTGCCGGCGTTGGCAACGTAGACACACGGAGCCTCATCGGCACCCAGGTCGCTGCCAAAGGCCTGCAGGGCCAGCAGGGCGCGCTCAAAACCGACGGCGAAGCCGACACCGGCCGTGGGCTTGCCGCCCTCGAGCTCGACCAGGCCGTCGTAGCGGCCGCCGCCACCGATGGAGCCGACGCCGGCGCCGGGGGCCTCGACCTCAAAGACGGTACGGGTGTAGTAGTCCAGGCCGCGCACCAGGGTGGGGTCCTCGACATACTCGATGCCGGCGGCATCCAGATAGCGCTTGACCTGCTCGTAGTGCTCGCGGCACTCGTCGCACAGGTTGTCGCCCATCAGCGGGGCCTCGGCCATGATCTCGCGGCAATGGTCGTTCTTGCAGTCGAAGGCGCGCAGCGGGTTGAGCTCGGCGCGCTCGCGGCACTCATCGCACATCTCGTCGGCGTGATCGAGAATGAACTGCTTGACCTGCTCGCGATAGGCCGGACGGCACTGGGCATCACCCATCGAGTTAATGAGCAGACGGAGCTTGGAAAGATCGAAGCCCAGACGCTTGTAGAACTCCATGAGCATAATGATGCACTCGGCGTCCGCAGCCGGATCGGGAGCACCGAGCCACTCAATGCCCACCTGATGGAACTGACGCAGGCGGCCCTTCTGGGGGCGCTCGCCGCGGAACATGGCCTCGGCATAGTAGGCCTTAAACGGCGTGGAGCCCTGGGGCACCAGGTTGTTCTCCACGACGGCGCGCACCACGCCGGCAGTGCCCTCGGGACGAAGCGCCAAGCGCTGTTTGGGCTTGAGCTTGGCATCGGTGCCCTCGGTAAAGACACGTTCCAGGTTGGCGCCGCTAAACACGCGGAACATCTCCTTGCGCACGACATCGGTCGACTGGCCGATGCCGTGGACAAACACGTCCACCTGCTCGATCGCGGGCGTCTCGATGGGCTTAAAGCCAAACGGCTCGAACACGCCGGCAGCGATCCGCTGCATCTTTTGCCAGGCGCGCATCTCGGCGCCGATAAGGTCGCGGGTTCCCTCCGCCTTCTGTGCCTGCATGGGCAAACACCTTTCTTTTAGTATCGCGTCATAGGTAGTGGTCATTATACGGCACAAAAACAAAACGCGGCGACGCGTCTGACCGAACGAGGGTATGGGAGCTCGTTCGGCCAGACGTGCCGCCGCTGCAGCCGATCCGCTTTCCTCCGCCCCCTTCGAATCACACGATCTGTTGGGGACAGAGGAAAACGGATCATTTTGTATGTCCGTGGCCGCCTTGGAAACCGAATGATGGTACGAGCATCCATTCGGCTTCCAAGGCGGCCACGGACAGAACACGGGGCGAACAGAAAAGAGCGACGGACGTCTACTCCCCCGCCACGCTCGCACGCAGCTTAGCGGCGATGGGCTCGGATGCCAGCAGGAATACGAGCATGACCACAGAACACACCAGGCACACGATCCAGGTGCTCGCAAAGGAGCCCGTGGCATCGAACAGCACGCCCGAGACAATGGCACCCACGGTGCCGCCGACCATCTCGAGCGAGGTAATGGCGCCCGTGACCTTGCCCAGATCGGCCATGCCAAACTGCTTGGACGCGGCGATAGTGGGCGTGATGGTGCCCATGCACGTTCCGACACCAAAGCTCACGGCAGCCACGATGGGACCAAGATCGGTCGCGGGGAAGCACAGGGCTACGCAGGCGATAATGCACGCAACGGATCCCAACACGTTGCCAAAACGTAGGCCAAAGCGATCGTAAATGACGCCGAGCGAAATCTTGGCGATAACGACGGTGACCATATAGGCCGAAAGCACAGTGCCCGCCCACACGGGGTCGTGACCGCCCGTGACAATCTTGGCGCCGTTGACGGTAACGCTCGTCATGTTGGTGATCTGGTTGGGCAAGATGGCACCGTTAACGAGGCCCATAAAGAGAAAGGCGACGACAAGCAGCCAAAACGCCGGGCTCTTCTTGATGCGAGACCAACCGACGTTAACCTCGGGAGCCGTGTGCTCGTCCTTGTCGCCAGCTGTCGAGACGGACGGATCGCCCGGGTTCTCGCCGAGCGGCTTAAGGCCTATCTCAGAAGGCTTGGTGCGGAAGGAATAGGCCGTGATGGGCAGCGCCGCCACCATGCAGATAGCCGCGAGCACCAGGAAGGCGGAACGCCAGCCAACGCTCACGATAAGCGAGCTCACGGTGGGAGACAGAACAGCGCCTCCAAAGCCCGAGCCCGAAAGTGCTATGGAGATCGCAAGACCTCGCTTGGCCGTAAACCAGTTGGCGGTCACAAGGCTAATGAGCAGGCGGGTCGAGGCGACGGCAAAGCAGCCCGAGACGGCAAAGAGCACGTAGACCTGCCACAGCTCACCGACAAAGCTCATCCCGGCAAGAACGGCAGAGGTGGCGATAACGGTAAGGGAACCCAAGATGCGACCGCTCACTTTGTCGGCAACATGGCCAATGACAAGCGAGCCGACAACGCTCACCACGGTTGAGATGGCGTTGGAGATGTTGTACTGAGCAAGGGAAATGCACAAGTCGCTCACGATAAGCGGCTGAAACAGGCTCATGCAGTTAACGAAAATCGTGTAACACGTGGCCATGATGACAAAGCCGGAGGCCACGACGAGCCAACCGGGGAAGAATTTATGCTGCTGGGACATGGATTACTCCTTGTGGTCGGCGATATAGCCCAGGGCGACCGCCGCATAAGCCGCGGCGCCGAGCGGCAACTCGGCATCGCTAAAGCGTGCCTTGGGATGGTGCTGGGCAAAGTGCTCGTCCGTATCGGTCACAGCCGCACCGAACGTAAAGTACGCGCTCGGTATCTCGCTCGAGATAAGCGCAAAGTCCTCGCTCGCCATGGCATGGAACAGAGGCAGGAAGGCGGCCTTGGGCAACGTCGCACCCACATAGCCAAACGAAGCCTGGGTCATATCGTCATCGAGCACGAGCGGGGGAACATCCGAGAGCGTCTCGATAGTCGCCGGCGTACGATAAGTCGTGGCAACGCCTTTGACGACCTCCGCAATGCGGGTCTTGAGGTGCTCCATGAGCTCAACGTCAAAGCCGCGCAATGTTCCCTCGAGCACGCAGGTGTCGGGAATCACATTGGCCGCTTGGCCACCGGCAAACTTACCCACGGTGAGCGCGACCTCCTTGGCCGCCGGCACCTCGCGAGCGATAAGCTCCTGGAGCGCCAGGTGCACATGCACGCCTGCCGTGATGGGGTCGATGCAGATCTCGGGGCTCGAACCGTGGCCGCCCTTGCCCTGCAGCGTAATGCGGAAACCGTACACGCCCGAAAGCGCCGGGCTGCCGTAGAGCACCAGGCCAAGCGGCGACTGGCTGTTGACATGCATGGCAAAAGCCGCCTGAGGACGCGGGTTCTCGAGCAAGCCGTCGGCGATGGCAGCACGTGCCCCCTCAAAGGTCTCCTCGCCCGGCTGGAACAACAGCTTGACGGTGGCATTGGCGTCGACAAGCGCGGCCTCGCGAGCCTTGAGCAGGCGCGCCGCACCAAGCAGCGCCGTCGCGTGCATATCATGACCGCAAGCATGCATGCAGCCATTGGTAGATGCAAAGGGCTCGCCGGATTCCTCGACAACGGGCAGGGCATCCATGTCGCCGCGCAGCATAACGACCGTACCGGCCTGTTCGTCCGTGCAGACGCCATTGCCCTGGGCCGCGGCGGCACCGGCACCGACAAGGCCCACAACGCAGGAACCATCGACGAGCGTGGAAAATGGGATGTCCATCTCGTTCAGGCGCGCTTGGATATACGCAGAGGTCTGTGGGAGGTCGTTACCGAGTTCGGGCATCCGATGCAGATCGTGACGCCATGCGGCAAGCTCATCGGCAAAAGCCTGAGCCTCTTTGACCAGACCGTCGCCAATGGCGGCTTGCGCCGCCGCTGAGGTCTGAAGCGCTGGTTGTGGTTGAAAATCGGACAGAGCTGGTGCCATAGATGCCCTCCAGTAAAGTTTTAGCAGCAAGCACTTTCATACTCTAAAGTGCAGGGCATAACTTTAAAGGCGACGCATAAAAAACGCCGCCCCAGAGGGACGGCGCAACAGATTGTTTACAAACGCGCTCGCGGCTTTTTACGCAACTCTCTGTTAGACCAGCATTGACGTAGCCGCTCCCTGCCGTTGCCAATAGTCCCAGAAGGGCTGGGGACGATCGATCATCTGGCGCCTCGTATGCTCGTAGAAGCCGC
>NZ_JBQKDZ010000024.1:0-8294 GCF_052121575.1 Collinsella sp. LCP19S3_C9 | reverse complement strand
GCGGCTTCTACGAGCATACGAGGCGCCAGATGATCGATCGTCCCCAGCCCTTCTGGGACTATTGGCAACGGCAGGGAGCGGCTACGTCAATGCTGGTCTAACAGAGAGATTTGAATTTCTCGGTATAAAACGTCACTGACCTCGGACTTTACCCCACGACAGTTTTTGCTTGAGAGATGCTCCTCGGGGGCGGGGCGGGCGCCTGCCGCCATATATGAACTTTCCTGCTCGGGCAGTCCTGCTCACGACGGAGGCCACATTAAGTGGCCTCCTGTTCGTGCGGAACTCGCGATAAAGTTCATATATGGCGGCAGGCGCCCGCCCCGCCCCCGAGGAGTTCCCATCCCAAATCTCAACTCTGTTATCATAATTACGATAATATTCTGATAGCTCAGGAGGTAGCTGTGAATATTAGGCCAGTCTCAGATCTTAGAAATCACTACCCGGACGTTGAACGCGAAGTCGAACAGGAGGGTCCGGTTTTTCTAACTAAAAACGGGCGGGGCTCTATGGTCGTCATGAGCTTTGAGCAGTACAAGTCACTGAGCAATCCGATCGAGAGCGCACTTGATGCCGCTGATCGTCAGGCTGCCAGCATGCAACTTCGCTATACACACGACGATGTCTTTGGCTCTGTCAGAAAAATGCTCGACGGCGGTCTCGATGAACAGGCACTATAAGCTCCGCTATCTTCCCCTATTTTGGGAGGACCTCAGCCAAGCAGCGTCATATATCGCCTTTGATCTCAATAACCCCGCTGCAGCAAATAGGCTTGTCGACAATGTTGAAGCAGGCATACTCGAGCATCTCAAGAATCCAACCATGTCACCAACATACCCTTCGACAAGAAGACGGTCGCACCCGTATTACCGCTTCTACGTTGGCAACTACATGGTTTTTTATGTCGTCATCGACGACGTCATGGAAGTCCGCCGACTGCTATATAAAAGCCGAGATATTGAGTCGATTATCAGGTAGGTTTCTCTCAGCTAAAGCACGCCGGAAATTTGACGCTGACCTGTTAACCTTGCCGGACGTTGTCGACGCCGATCCAGCTCAGTAGCTGCATCGATACAGAAAGGTTCCCGACGCTGCCCGGGCGCCAGCGGCCGCATATGAACTTTATCGCGAGTTCCGCACGAACAGGAGGCCACTTAATGTGGCCTCCGTCGTGAGCAGGACTGTAGAGCAGGAAAGTTCATATGCGGCCGCTGGCGCCCGGGCAGCGTCGGGAACCGCGCCCATACGACTACAGCGTCATGTTTGGATCGGCGTCGACATCGAACGGCGAGATTTCACCTCGGTCGAATTTGCGGCGAGCGACCTCCGCAATCATGGCGGCGTTGTCAGTACAGGCCGAGAGAGGCGGCACCGTTACGCGAATCCCCTGACGCCCGAGTTTCTTAATCATCATCTCGCGCAGATGCGGGTTGGCCGAGACGCCGCCGCCGATGCAATACTCCTTGCACCCGGTGGCGTGCAGGGCGTTCTTGGCCTTCTTGTACTGCACGTCAAAGACCGCCGCCTCAAACGAGGCTGCAAGGTCGGGCAGGTGAATCGTGCGCCCAGCCTTGGTCTCCTGCTCAATATAGAGCGTCACCGCCGTCTTGAGGCCCGAAAGCGAGAATCGATAGTCTCCCCTGCTGTTAAGCGCACGGGGAAAATCGATCGCGCGGGGATTGCCCGTCTCGGCGAGCTTGGAGATGATGGGGCCACCGGGATAGCCCAGACCCAGCGCCTTGGCAACCTTGTCGAAGGCTTCGCCCACGGCGTCGTCCAGCGTCTCGCCAAGCACCTCGTAGTCGCCCCATGCCTTTACGTGCACGAGCATGGTGTGCCCACCCGAGACAAGCGTAAAGATAAACGGCGGCTTAAGGTCGGGCTGCGCCAGCAGGTTGGCGAACAGGTGACCCTCCAGATGATTGACGCACACGAGCGGTTTACCGGCAGCATACGCAAAGCCCTTGGCAAAGGCGACGCCCACCACCAGGGCACCCACCAGGCCCGGGCCTTGCGTCACACCCACGGCGGCAAGCTCACTTGGCGCAATCGCTCCACCCTCAAGCCCAAGCGATACCGCGGCATCTTCAAGCGCCGCATCTACGACACTTACAATCACCTCGACATGCTTGCGCGAGGCGATCTCGGGCACCACGCCGCCAAAGCGAGCATGAAAATCAATCTGCGTCGACACCTGGTTGGCCAGCATATTGCCGTCCGCATCGATAATCGCAACAGCCGTCTCGTCGCAAGAGCTCTCGATGGCAAGAACTAGGCGACGGCGCTCGATTTCGGCACGCTCCTCGGCGGTGCGCTCGGGCTCAGGCAGCGGCCAGACGCGCTGCTCGGCAGCCGTTGGCTCGGGCGAGGCATTGTCGAGAGGAAGCACCAGGGGCAGCGACGCCGTCATGACGATGGCATCCTTGCCGACGCCGTAGTAGCCACGGCGACGACCCGCCTCGGTAAAGCCCAAGGCGCTATAGAGCGCAATCGCACCCTCGTTGCCGTCCTCAACCTCAAGCGAAGCAGTGGTGCAGCCGAGCATCTGGGCGTCATAGCTCACGTGCGACAGCAGCTTGCGGGCAATGCCCTCGCGACGATGAGCAGGATCAACCGCGACGTCCATAATCTGAACGTCACCGTCGACGACCATGCCGCCGGCAAGTCCCAGCAGCTGACCGTCGTCGTGCGCCACCCACCAGCTACGCGGTGCGGCAACGCCCTCGCCCAGCTCGGACAGGAACATGCCCGGCGTCCACGCCTCGTGTCCGGCGCCTTCAAAGCAGGCGGCCTCCAATGCGCTCGCGCCCTCGGCATCCGCCGCGCCCATGGGACGAAACTGCAGATGGCGGCCGGCGAGCTCGTCGGCAACACCCGTAATCTCGCTCTGGGCGCTCTCGGCAAGCCCAAGGCGCTTGCGCTCATTTTCCTCGGCATCCGAAAGACGCGTGTAGATCGGCAAAACGCGAGCCGGATTACCGTCGCCCGCGGCGCGCGCCATCAGAAGGCCCTCGCCCGAGGGCCACCACAGGTCTCGCTCCACGCAGCGCGCAGTCTCGTCCTCACTCAGCAGCTTGCCATAACGTACGAGACCGTCACCAGTCAGCTTAACCTGGCCCCAGTCCGCGGCCTGGCGCCACTCATCAAGCGCCACGGCGGCTTTGACCACGTGTTCGCGCTCAAACAGACGCTCGGGACCTTCGTCCCCCAGCACGTACAGAGCCGGATACACCTCGCCACGCATGGCGTCGGCAAGAACACCAAGCTTGCCGCGCACGCCAGCCTTCCACGCCGTCCAGGCGCAAGCGTCAAGTGTCGACACGCCCAGCAACGGCACGTTGGCACCGCGCGCCAGACCCTTGGCGGTCGAGATGCCAATGCGAACGCCCGTAAACGAACCCGGGCCGCGTCCAACCACATAACAGCCGACATCGCCGCGATTCAGCCCGGCCTGCGCCAACACGCCATCGACGGTATTCACAAGTTCCACGTTGGCATGGCGACGACACAGATGGTCCCCGCTCACCAGCTTCGCCTCGCCCGTCTGTTCATCAATCCAGCTTGCCGCGCAGGCAAGCATGTCGGTCGAAGTATCGAGCGCCACTACCAGCGCGTTGTCGTTATGCAAGCTCATCTTGTACAGCCTTATCAATCAAATCGAAAAGCTCCGTCGCGCGCTCGCCGTGCGCCTCGAGCGCGATCGTTCGCACGTCGCTATCGTCCTCATCGCGCCTAAGCGTCACCGAGAGATACTCATCCGTCAGCTCGTCCTGAAACTGCTCGCCCCATTCCAACAGGCAAGCGCCCTCATAGCCGAGCACGTCAAAAATGCCCGTATCCTCGAGCTCGTAGGCATGCTCCAAGCGGTACAGATCAAAATGGAACAGCGGAATACGCCCCTGGTCGTGAACGGCCATGAGCGCGAACGTAGGACTCGTGACCATATGCCCGTCGCCCAAGCCGCGCGAAACGCCCTTGGTAAAGTGGGTCTTTCCCACGCCCAAGCCGCCGGTCAGTATCAGCACATCGCCATTTTCTAGACACGGTGCGACCAACTCGCCAAAATGCTCCGTATCGGCAGTACGAGCCGTTTTGTAGGTACCTAGCCCCAGGCGCTCCAGGGACATATACGCTCCTTATTATTCCGAGGCGCCCTCTGGCGCGGGATGTCGCACCAGATAGTCGCCCAGCATCTTAAAGTCTTCCTCCAGCAACTCCTGCCACGCCGGATTGCGCAGCGCCGCCGCGGGATGAAACGTCGGCATCACCACAAAGTGCCCCATCTGATGGAACCTGCCGCGCAGCTTGGTAATGCCAATCTCGGTCTTGAGCACAAAGTGCGTTGCGGGATTGCCGAGCGTCACGATGATATCGGGCCAGATGCTTCGAATCTGCTCGCGCAAAAACGGTGAGCAAGCAAGCACTTCCTCGGGACGCGGATTGCGGTTTCCCGGCGGGCGACATTTAAGCACATTGGCGATATAGACATCTTCACGCTTAAGACCCGCCAGGGACAGAATGCCGTTGAGGTCTTCACCCGCCGCCCCCACAAAGGGCTCGCCCTGTAAATCCTCGTTACGGCCCGGCGCTTCACCAATAAACATCACGCGAGCGCGGGGGTTTCCCACCCCAAACACGATATTGTGGCGCGACTGGTAAAGCTGGCAAAGGCGGCAATCACCCAGGACGGCCTCGATCTCCTCGAGTGCAACTTCGCGCGGCGCCTGATGGCTATGGCCGGGGATGTGCATAACGCCCATAGCGGCCCCTACACGTAGACCTTGTCGAGACGCATGCCAAAGCCGCAGGCGACCTCGTAGTTAATCGTGCCGCGCAGGCGCGCCATCTCATCCATGGTAATCTCGGCATCGCCATCGCGACCGATAATTATCATCTCGTCGCCATGTTCGGCCTCGGGAATCTCGTGAGCCGGGTTGGACTGAATGGCAACCATAAACTGATCCATGCAGATATTTCCGACCTGACGCACGCGCTCACCGCGATACAGCACGTCCATACGATTGGAAAGCGTGCGCGAAAGGCCGTCGGCATATCCGATCGGCAGCGTGCAGATCTGAACGCGTGTGCGCGGTACGCGGTAGGTAAAACCGTAGCCTACGCCCTCGCCCATCGCAGGATGCGCCACGCGCGTCACGCGCGCATGAACGCTCATAACGGGATCAAGCTGCATCACGCGGCCGCTCAGCTCGCACGGCTGCATGCCATACAAGCCAACGCCAGCGCGAATCATATCAAAATGCATCGAGGGGTCGAGCATCGAGGACGGCGTGTTGGCACAGTGCACGATACCGCACTCAAAACCCGCATCCTTAATGGCCTGAACGGCCTCGATAAAGCGCTGGCACTGCAGCTTGTAGTCCCAACCCGATGGTTCGTCGGCCGTGGCAAAGTGCGTAAATACGCCGTCGCACTGAATACCGCGATGGAAATTAATACCGCGGACAAAGTCGAGCACTTGCGTGTAGTGAACGCCGATGCGGTTCATACCCGTCTCGATGGCAAGATGATACTTGCCCACCTTGCCCGCCGCGACGGCACATTCACCATACGCAAGAGCAAAATCGGACGTATAGACCGAGGGCATGATATCGAACTCGAGCAATGAAGGAATAGCCTCGATGGGAGGCTCGCTTAGAATCAGGATGGGCTTGGTGATTCCGCCCTGGCGCAACTCAATACCCTCGCTGACCGTCGCCACGGCAAACATGTCGGCACCGGCCGAATACATGATCTTGGCGCACTCGACGGCTCCATGACCATAAGCATCGGCTTTAACCACGCAGCACAGGCGCTGACGCGGATCTAGCAAGTTCTTATAGGCCCTCGTATTGCGGCGGAGCGCCCCGCGGTCGATCTCGACCCAGGACCAACGCGTCAAATCGGCTTTATTCATGATTAGTCATCCGACCCTTCGTCCATGATTCCCAGATCATCGAGCGCATCCTTTGCCGCCAATTCCATGGCGGGACCGATCAAGTCGATAAGATCGGTCGCGATAACGCTCTTCTCGCCATACTCCGTCGCCGCAGCAAAGCCGGCATAGCTGTGGAGTGCGACGGCATACGAGTACAGCAGCTCCCAACGGTCCATCTCGTCACGCATGGTCGCAAGCGTTCCTGCAAGGATACCTGCGAGGACATCACCCGAGCCAGCGGTCGCCAACGACGCTGGGCCCGAAAGCGGCAGCAGCACGCGCTCGACGCCGCAAATGGCCGTCGTCGGGCCCTTAGCGATAACAACGAGATTATCGGAACCGGCAGCCCAGACAATCTTTTGAGCAGCGGCAATCGCAGTGCCAAGATCATTGACCTCGTCGCCGGCAACGAGACGCGAAAGCTCGCGATAATGCGGCGTCATAACGAGCGGCTGCTCGCGACGGTACATCTCGGGATTACTGTCGATGCCGTCGATTGCAATCTTGGCAAGGCAGTTGAGCGCATCTGCATCTAGGATAAGCGGCACATCGAGCTCAAGCAGGCCCGAAACGACTTGCATCGATCCGGCAGACGTCGTCATGCCAGGCCCGCACACAACGCAGCTGTACTTCTTAGCAATCTCGCACACTGTCATACGCGCAGCGGCACCAAAAGATCCACGGGAATCAGACGGAATGGCGAAAACGGGAATCGACGGGAGCGCCATACGAATAAGGTTGGCGCACGCATCGGGCGTCGCAACGGCCACATAACCGGCACCAGCACGAGCGGCAGACTTTGCGGCCATGATGGCGGCACCAGGATATTGTGCCGACCCGGCAACGATGAGCGCGGAGCCGCGCGAATACTTATCGATATTCGTGGGCAGCGGGGCAAAGTAGTCCACCAGATCACCGGGCTCAACGATCTCGGCAGCATGATCGACATCATCGATGACTTCGTCGAGGCGGTCGTACAGACCGCCACACACCAGATCGCCAGCATACTCCGGACCGTCAGCGCTGTAGAGGCCGATCTTAGGGGCAATCATCATCACGGTACGCTCGGCACGGATGCAGTCGTCATCCACAACGCCCGTCTCGGCATTCAGGCCCGAGGGAACATCGATAGAAACAACGTGATCGGCGCACTCGTTAACCGTAGGAATCCAAATAGAAAACGGCGCACGAAGGTTGCCGTGAAAACCGGTGCCAAAAATAGCATCGACCACGACATCCGCTTTGTTAATGAGAACCTCTAGCTCGTCTCGCGAAGGCCCAACGCACACATGAACGTCGCGACCGGCGGTGCGACGGGCAACGTGACGAGCAAGGGCAGCAGGAATCTCATCCGGCTCAACTGGAGAAACGATATCAACATCAACGCCCTTATGGGTCAGGATATCCGCAGCGACCCAACCATCACCGCCGTTATTGCCAAAGCCGACCAGCACAAGAACGCGATCAGGGTTGAGCTTTAAAATCTCGTTGGCGGCAAATTCACCCGCCAACTCCATGAGCTCGGCCTTCGAGGTGCCCTCGCGCTCGATGATATCCTCGAGGCGAACGACTTCCTCGGTACTCAAAACCGGTTTCATCTATGCTCCTTGCGTATCTTGCGGATTATCGATCAAATGCTCCGACAAAGCAGATTGTTGCAGCTGTTCAAGCTCATCCAATACAGAACGAGCCTCTTTAAATGTCTGGGCAACGCGCTCCTTGGTGCTCATTTTTTCTTCCTTAGGCTTAGGTCGAGCATCCTCGGTGATCGCAATGGCATTAGCGACAGCCAAGTCACCCGTAAGGGTAATAGAAAGAGCAACCTCGACAACACCCAAATCCTGGGCGATTTCGAGAGCGCGACCAGAAAGCAGAGCCTTTGGCTTGCCGAGCCTATCGCGTGTTACGGAAACATCCTTACGTCCAACGCCCTGACTAAACCCCGTTCCAAGTGCCTTAAGTACCGCTTCGCGAGAGGCAAAGCGGCTGGCATAATGAGCGGCAGGGCGAGACGACGCATCGCAATACGCACGCTCTTCATCGGTAAACACGCGCCGGGCAAACGAGGGCGTCTTCTCAAGAATTGATTTCATTCGGGAAATCTCGACGATATCAACGCCGATACCAGCTTCAGCCATGTTCACCTCCATGCTACACAGACTACGATATTGTAGCCCGTTCAAAGAAGATGCGACAAACGAGGGTTATAAAACACAGCTACTATGTGAGACAAATTGCCTGAGAAACGAAAAAGGGGGAGGCCGCGAGGCCTCCCCCTTCTCGATTCTCGATGACGGCTCGGTGCCGTCCACCGGTCAGCGGCGCCCTGGCCTCCCACGGGCTGGCCCCGCAGTACTCT
>NZ_JBQKDZ010000023.1:0-10448 GCF_052121575.1 Collinsella sp. LCP19S3_C9 | reverse complement strand
GTTCGGCTCCTACTCCGTCTGCCTGTGGGCGACCTACGGGTCCTCGACCGAGCGCTGGGCGAAGGCCTCCGCCGACGTCGCCCGGCCCGACGTGAAGCTGTCCTGCTCCGCTTCGTCGGGGTCGCTGTCGGTGAGCGCCACCGGCTTCAGCTCCCAGCCCTCCAACGCCGCCGTCCAGGTCACCGCCCCCTCCGGCGCCTGCCGCTGGTACCAGGCCGTTAGGGGCTCCGACGGCTCCTGGGCCGCCGAGGTGCCCGCCGCCGCCGACTTCGGCGAAGCTGGAATATATTCGATAACGTTATGGGCAACTTTTGATACTTTTACCTGCTCTTTAAAAACTGAAAAGCAGTATTTTGACGGTTCGCGATATCCGATAGTCTCATCTTCAAATTCAAAACCAAGAAAAATGGCTTCTTTGTTTACTGAGATGTCCGTTTTTCCGTCTTCCGTGTATTCGAAGTATGGTGCATCCGATATAAATCAGTTTTGTCAGCTTATTTATGAAGAGGCCCTTGCGGAAGGCATAAATCCCGACGTTGTTTTCGCACAATCAATGGTTGAAACTGGTTGGCTCCGATTTGGAGGGCAGGTTTCCCCAGAACAGTGTAATTTTGCAGGTATTGGTGCGCTTGATTCGGGTGTATGTGGCGCATCTTTTAACGAGTACGGCGCCGATTCGGTTCGAATGGGGATAAGGGCACAAGTTCAGCACCTTAAGGCGTATGCGTGCGCCGAACCGCTTGTTAATCAGTGTGTTGATCCGCGCTTTGGTCTCGTCAAGAGAGGCATTGCTCCTTTTGTTGAAGATTTGAGTGGCAAATGGGCTAGTGATCGTTTCTATGGATTTAAAATTCGTGAAATTCTCGCTAGGCTTTATCAGTTGAATTGATATTTAAGTAGCTTTATAAGAGGAATTTGCTTAACAAAATAGGTGTTTTACTCGATGGGTCGGATACGACAGCATAATCACTAATCTGATTTTCAGGTGTTGATAATCTTTTGGCAGGATTTCTCGCTTTGTTTTAAATTGTTGAATCGGTGGAGGAATATTACTAACTCGTGGAGATGGAGGATTCTTTGGGCAGAATGCGATCCTAGCTTGGATATATATCGACAGCTTCGGTTATTTGATTCTGTCTTGTAGCTATCCTTGGCTATTTATTTCCAACCTTGAGCGGGTAATCAATCCAAGGAGTATAGGAATCGTATTATACCCTGGTGAATTCGTAATGCCCATTAGTGTCGAATGTATCGGAAGGGTCTATAGTCGAGTCTTTCCGTGATTAGAATGTTCGATGGTTATCGTACTTCCATTTTATTTTTACTAGAATTATTGGCAAATCTTACCTTCGATTTCCACCGTCGCTTTGTTGATTAAGGATTTGGGTTTCATTGAGTAAAGCTTCTCTTTCGGTAAAACAGAATATGCTTTGGAATACGATTGGTTGTCTTCTTTACCAAGGCTGCCTTTGGTTGATGACCGTTTCCGTTGTACTTGTTTCGCAGAATTATGCAAATTCTGGAATTCTTGCATTTGCTATGTCGATTGGCAATATCTATTTTCCATTAGCTACGTACAATATGCGCACCATTCAGGTTTCTGATTTGGGCGGAGAGTATTCATCTTCTGAGTACATCGCCTTTCGATTCATCACAATAGGATTGGGCTTTTTACCAATCCTCGCCTACCTTTTTTTAACTACAGGCGATTCGGCACTAATAACCTCAGCTCTATTTTGGCTGGTGTTTAAAGCCGATGAAGCTTTTTGCTCAGTTTTTTATGCAATGGTTCAAAAAGAAGGCAGAATGGATTATATAGGCATTTCCCAGGCTATTCGAGGACTGGGTGGATTGTTTTCTTTTCTCCTTCCGTTGCTTTTTCATCTATCAATTAATATCGCTTTTCTCTCACTTGCAGCGTTTTGCTGTCTCGTTACTTGGCTATATGACGCCCGATGCGCCTCGAATTTCGATGTAATCAACCCATGTATTAATGTTTCGCGGGCCGTAACGCTTCTAAAGCGATATTTGCCCTCGGTTTTTACAGCCGTGTTCTTTGGTGCTGTTGTCTCAGTTTCGCGTCAGCAGCTTGCTCAGTTAAAGGGCGCCGAAGTGCTTGGCATGTATGCCGCTGTTGCTACTCCTACGGTCCTTATTCAGGCTGCAGCCTCCTATCTGTACGGCCCTCTATTGGTTGGTTTTGCCGAGAAATGGTCAAATCGCGAGCATGCTTCGTTTGTTCGAAGCTATTTAAAAATTGTCTTGCTCATAAGTTTATTTACTTTGTTTGCCGTTGTGTTCTGCTTTTATTTCGGCGATGATCTTTTGCAGGCTGTATTTGGGCCGTCTATTTCTCAAGGATTGAACTGCCTGGTTCCCGCAATCATTGCAACTGCCTTCACTACATTATTCGCTTTTTCTTATGATCTTTTGATTCTGATTCGTGAGATATGGGCTTCTTTTATTGCAACCGCTTTCGCTTTACTTGTTTCGTATGTCTTTTCAGCTAATCTTATTGAGATTTTTGGTGCTAATGGAGTTAGCGTTACGGTAATTATTAGTTATTCAACTGGATTATTTTTCATTGTTTTAAGTTTTATTCTGCGTTTGAAGGCAATTACTAAGTGCAGTCGGTAAGCATTTGGCTAAACGGAATTACCCTATCCTCAGGTTAGCGGGGTACGGCCGTCTTTCAAAAATAGGCTTTAAAATCGTATTTTTGGACCATTAGTTAGTTTCAGTTGATGACCGTCGCTAGAGTAAATGAATTCATGCATGTAAAACCATGATCCAAAAAAATATAGCGGTTAGGTATTCTCCTATTAATTTAATTAGCTTGTAAAAAATGGCCGAGTCGTGGATTGCTTTTGGGCGGTTCATGACTCGGCCATTTGACAGCATGAGCGAATGAATTTTTTATTAGAGATGAGTGTGAAGCTTCGGTGTTTGGACTTCATACTCATATTTGCGTTCAGATACCTTACTTTAAATCCTAGATTGAATCCCACTGGTTGAGAGTGTTGTTGAATTGTTTAATTACTTTAGCGGGTGCCCCTACGCTGATGGTGTTAGCAGGGATGTCTTTAGTAACTACAGAATTTGCACCAATTATTGCACCGTCTCCAATCGTTACGCCGGCCAAAACGCAAACATTCTCTCCAATCCAAACATTGTTGCCGATGCTGACGGGCGAACCGTGAAGCTCGCGTTCGTCTGGAGGTTCAGTAGGCGAGGACTGATTGGCGCCCGAGTACCTTCCGTGATTACAATCGCTAATGAAAATATTAGATGCCAGGAGCGTATTGTCTCCTATGGACACTGCGTCAAGGGCGACAATGTGAACTCGATCGCCGATGTGAACGTTATCGCCGATCTTGATTCTTATATTAGAGTCGTTTTTCGCAGTTGGGATTGCTTCAAAGCGACAACCGTATCCGGTCGAAAAACCCATTCCTAAGCTTACCCTCTTTTTTCCACGAATATAAAAGGGACTTCTTATTAGACGTGCTCCTGGAAAGAATAACCTTGTTTTAATTGTTGAATAGATGAGCTTTCCCACCTCTCCAATGGTGTAATTATTGCCGCATATAAACATTGGTTCTCTCCGTTCTGCTATTCTAAAAATGTCTATATATATTGTACTTAGAGTATTGAGTGAGGCAAATAGTGTCGAAATTGATTATGGTTACTGGTGCTAATGGATATATCGGTAAGCACGTAATAGATAGCTTGAGTCGACTTGATGCCGATGTCGATGTTATTGCAGTCGATCGCTCTGGTTCCAACACTTTCAGCAATAGCTCGCATGTTCGTTATATCGAAGGAGATGTTCTATCTTCTGGGTTTCGCTTCGAATCCATCGGCGCTATTCCCGACGTCTTGCTTCATTTGGCCTGGAGAAACGGATTCGATCATAACGTTTCATCCCATTTGGATGATATGCCAAACCATTATGACTTCTTGAAGCGCGCTGTTGATTTTGGTGTTAAACAAGTGTGTGGCATGGGCACCATGCATGAGGTGGGGTACTGGGAAGGCGCTATTGACGAGACAACCCCATGCAATCCCCAGAGTCTATACGGTATTGGTAAGAACGCATTGAGGCAGGCGTTATTTTCATATGCGAAAGATCGAGGGGTAATCTGCCAGTGGATTAGAGGTTTTTATATCTACGGAGATGACATTAACTCAAAGTCCATCTTCGGGAAGCTGCTTCGGGCCAACGCTGCTGGCGAATCGAAATTCCCGTTTACTTCGGGGAAAAATAAATATGATTTTATTTCTGTTGATGAGCTTGCAGAGCAAATTTCTGCTGTCGTTATGCAGGAAACTACTAAGGGGATAATTAACTGTTGTTCAGGAGTTCCGGTATCCCTAGGCGACAAGATAGAGTCCTTTATTGAGGAACATCATTTGGATATAAGGCTTGACTATGGAGCTTATCCAGATCGCCCTTATGATTCTCCTGCTGTTTGGGGAGATGCTACGAAGATCAACTCAATTTTGGAGATTGCCTAAGATGTCATACAGTTCGGTTGATCATACTTTTGTCGTTTGTGCCTACAGGGACAATCCTTTCTTGGCCAAAACAATACGATCGCTTCAGAATCAAACGGTTGCCTCGAATGTTGTTGTCTCTACTTCAACTCCTTCTCCTTATATTGAGAGAGTTTGTTCTGAGTGTGGCGTCAAAATGATCGTTAACCCTAATCCTCATTATGCTGGCGATGATTGGAATTTCGGCTACAACAGTGCTAACTCTAAGCTAGTAACGATTGCCCATCAGGATGACAGCTATTCTCCAACATTTCTCGAGAAAACAATTGAGTGCTTTAATAGCTATCCTAAAAAAGACGTATCCATAACGTTTACCGACTATTATGAGATAAAAAATGGTTCGCGGGTAAATACGAATTTAATGCTAATCATTAAGCGCGCTATGAATCGGCTGTTTCTGTTGCCCAATAATGGATCGGTGTTCTTAAAAAAGACTGTGCTCAGATTTGGATGTCCCATATGCTGCCCTTCGGTTACTTTAAATAAGGAGATACTGGGACCAAGTGTTTTTGATACGACGCTTCGGGATAGCTGCGATTACAAGACGTGGGTAAAGCTGGCGTCCATCAATGGACGTTTCTGCTATATTTCTGAAATGCTCATGGGACATAGGATTTACGCCGATTCAGCCACATCTAAAAACCTCAGTGAAAACATTCGAACAGGCGAGACACTATCGATTTTATGCGAGCTCTGGCCGGAGCCTATCGCTCGTTTTGTTAATCGTATTTATGCAACCAGCGAGCGCCTGAATAACGTAGATTGATTGGGGAGAGATTAGAATGAAAGGAATCGTTCTTGCGGGGGGGTCCGGCACGCGCCTTCATCCTATTACAAAAGCTGTTAATAAACAGCTTTTGCCCATTTACGATAAACCGCTCATTTATTATCCAATTTCTGTTCTAATGCTAGCTGGTATTCGGCAAGTGCTAATTATCACAAATCCCTCAGATTTGACTTCATATAAAACGCTGTTAGGCAATGGCTCTGATTTTGGGATGGAGATTGAATATGCTGTTCAAGATGAGCCTAGAGGCCTTGCCGAGGCGTTCGTTATTGGTCGCGATTTTTTGGCCGGTGAGTCTTGCGCGCTTGTTCTTGGTGATAACTTGTTTCACGGCCAGTCTCTTTCAAGGGTCATCAATTCTGCGAAAAACAACGTTGAACAACATGGTGGCGCGGTTGTATTCGGATATCCGGTTAAGGATCCGCGGGCATTTGGTGTTGTTGAATTTGACTCGAGGAATCGAGTAATTGGAATTGAAGAAAAACCGCAGTTTCCGAAATCAAATTATGCTGTTCCCGGACTCTATTTCTACGATGGTCAGGTTGCCGACATTGCGGCTGAGGTAAAGCCGTCGGCAAGGGGGGAGCTTGAAATTACCAGCGTTAACAGCGCTTATCTTAATAGGGGTGAGCTGTCTGTTGAACTTATGGGTCGTGGAATGGCATGGCTTGACACTGGCACTCCCACTGGGTTACTCAAGGCTGCTGAGTATGTTGAGGCGGTTCAGAGTCGTCAGGGGTATTACGTTGCATGTCTAGAGGAGATTGCCTATCGGCAGGGCTTCATCGATTGCTCGCACCTGCGCCGCTTGGGTGAAAAGCTGAAGAAAACCGATTACGGTAAGTATATTTTGTCAATTGCAGATGAAGTCGAGAGGGTCAATCGTGCCTGAGCAATTTGAACCTAAGAACATCATCGTCACGGGCGGCTGCGGCTTCATCGGCAGCAACTTCGTGCACTACGTGGTGAAGAACCACCCCGAGGTGCACGTCACCGTCCTGGACAAGCTGACCTACGCCGGCAACCCCGATAACATTGCCGGGCTCCCATCCGACCGCGTGGAGCTCGTCGTGGGCGACATCTGCGACACGGAGCTGCTGGACAGGCTGGTGCCGGGTCACGACGCCATCGTGCACTACGCCGCCGAGAGCCACAACGACAACTCCATCGCGGACCCCCAGCCGTTCCTGCGCACCAACGTGGAGGGAACCTTCCGCCTGCTGGAGACCGTGAGGAAATACGGCATTCGCTACCACCACGTCTCCACCGACGAGGTCTACGGCGACCTGGCGCTCGACGACCCGGCCAAGTTCACCGAGGAGACACCGTACCACCCGTCCTCGCCGTACAGCTCGACCAAGGCGTCCTCCGATATGCTCGTGCGCGCCTGGACCCGCACCTACGGACTTCGCACCACGATCTCCAACTGCTCCAATAACTACGGCCCCTACCAGCACGTGGAGAAGTTCATCCCCAGGCAGATCACGAACATCATCGACGGCGTCCGCCCCAAGCTCTACGGCCGCGGCGAGAACGTCCGCGACTGGATCCACACCGAGGACCACTCCTCGGCCGTCTGGGACATCCTGACCAAGGGCCGCACGGGGGAGACCTACCTCATCGGCGCCGACGGCGAGATGAACAACATCACGGTCCTGCGCATGATCCTGGAGGCGATGGGAAAGGACCCCGAGGACTTCGACTGGGTCGCCGACCGCCCCGGCCACGACCGCCGCTACGCCATCGACTCCACCAAGCTCCAGCGCGAGCTCGGCTGGAGGCCGGCCCACACCGACTTCGCCGAGGGTCTGAGGCAGACGATCGACTGGTACGTCGAGAACGAGTCCTGGTGGCGCCCGTCCAAGGAGGCCACCGAGGCCAGGTACAGGGCCCAGGGCCAGTAGGAGGGGATAGACAGATGGCAGACATCGCATTCGAGAAGGACCTCTCCGTCGCTGAGACCGGCATCGAGGGCCTGAAGGTCGTCGACCTGGCCGTCCACGGCGACTCACGCGGCTGGTTCAAGGAGAACTGGCAGCGTGCTAAGATGACCGCTCTGGGCATCCCCGACCTCCGTGTCGTCCAGAACAACATTTCCTATAACGAGAAGAGGGGCGTCACCCGCGGCATCCACGCGGAGCCCTGGGACAAGTTCATCTCTGTGGCCCGCGGCTCGGTTTTCGGCGCCTGGGTGGACCTGCGCGAGGGCAGCGCCACCTACGGCAAGGTGTTCACCTGTACGCTCGACCCGTCCAGGGCCATCTACGTCCCGCGCGGCGTGGGCAACTCCTTCCAAGCGCTGGAGGATGGCACTGCATACACCTATCTGGTGGACGCCCACTGGTCGCTCGAGCTGAAGAAGACCTACACCTTCGTGAATCTTGCTGACCCCGAGCTCGGTATCGAGTGGCCTATCCCGCTTAGTGATGCCGTCATTTCTGAAGCAGACTTAAATCATCCATTTTTAAAGGATGTCGTGCCTATGGCTCCTAAAAGGACGCTGCTTGTAGGAAGCGAGACTGAGGTTGGAAATGCAATTAGGTCAATCGTCGAATGTCAGACAAGCTTAAAAGAATATGATTTTTTGGATAAATCAGCTTTTGATATCTGTGACCCAAGAACCTATGAAAGCATTGACGGTTCTATGTACGGCGCAATTATCAATTGCTCAACTAGCGGCTGTGATAGTTTGGGTGGTGGTGCGGAATGTGAGAGCGATGTTTGGACTGCCGATGCTATGGGTTCGGTTCATCTTGCTCGCTTCTGTGCCGAATACGGCATCAATCTCGTTTGCCTCAGCTTATTTACAGCTCGTAGACCTGACAGCGACCATCTTTCGCTTGATTTAGATGGTGCTTTGCTGCCTCTAGGTCTGACTAAGGCAATGGAAGAGATTGCGGTTCAGTGCTGCCCTAGCCATTACATTATTCGTCTTGATCGCCATTTAATGTCAAATAATGATGCGCACTCGATAGCAGAAACAATTCTAGATATGCTGAAAAACAAGTGGCCTTTCGGCACTTATTCATCGTCCGGACATTTGCTGGGCGCATAAGTTTAGTTAATTGAGCGTTTTGACTTATTATAAAGTGATATGTAGTTTTCTTTTCCTTCTCGACTAGACTGAGGTTGGTGGGGGTTTGTCCAATCATACAAAAGCTCTTATTGCAATTCCTGCATATAATGAAGAAGAGTGTATTAAAAATACCGTTACTGAGCTTAGAGCTATCGCACCTGAATTTGACTTCGTGATTATTAATGATGGGTCTCGCGATCGTACAGGCGAAATATGTGGTTCGTTGAACTGTAACGTTATTACCATGCCAATTAATTGTGGTCTGACAGTTGGTTTTCAGACTGCCGCTCGATATGCCGTCGATCAGGGTTACGACTATATGATCCAGTTTGATGCTGACGGACAACATCGTCCAGAGTATTTGGCCGCGCTTGTTGAGAAGGCGGAAAGTACCGGATCAGATATCGTTATCGGGTCGAGATTTTTGACCGTTCGCAAAGATAAATCGATGCGAATGATAGGCTCGCGTATGATTACTGTTTTGATTAAGATACTGACAGGTCGTCGTATCAGCGATCCCACATCAGGTTTTAGGCTGTTTAGCCGTTCCGTTCTTGAAAGATACTATTTTGATAACACCCTTAATCCCGAACCCGAATCAATTGCTTTGTTTTTGAAACAAGGATACTCGGTCTCCGAAGTTCAAGTATCAATGCGTGAACGCCAAGGCGGCGAAAGCTATTTAAACCCCGTTAAGTCAATGCAGTATATGCTTAGGGTTTTTGCCACATTGTTAATAGTTCAATGGTTTAGGTGATTTGTATGTCATTAACGCTGCGTGTATTATTGGTTATTTTCGCAGTCATAGTTTTCTATTTTGTTATTCGGAAGTTGAAAAAAGCACAAATACAGGTGTTGGATTCCCTTTTTTGGCTTTTGTTTAGCACTAGCTTTGTATTGCTTGGTATATTTCCGGAGATTGCCGTGTGCATTTCTGGTCTTTTAGGGTTTATATCTGCTTCGAATTTTGTTTTCCTATATGTGATAGCTGTCCTCGTGGTCCGTGATTTCGCAAATTCAGTGAGGCTTGCAAAACAGGAAGAACGTTTAAATTCGCTTGTCCAATCGATTGCTTTGAAGAGTTTTAAAGACGTTAATTAGTGTTATTTCAATTTTATCTCAGGGGCATATGGTGTGTTGTGTTTCGGCATCGGCTCCACCTATTAAGCCAATCAGAACGAGATTGGCTCTCCATGACGAAGATCCTTTCATTTGCTCTTATCGCATTCTTTCGATTTGGCGCTTCCCTGTGTTTGAATGCATGGCAGATGCCATTACGTAATTCGTTCCCGTGGTGGTCACGTGGCGAGCTTCTCGCGCATCATCCTCTTGCTCCCCGAGCGTTGCGTGGAACATCATCTGGTAGTGTCGAGAAAGTTGGTGTAAGGGCCCTTGCGGCCCCTGTGTCGATATCCGGAATCAGTTGATATCCTAGGCCGCCTCCGCGCTGTCGGCAAGTTCCAGGCTGGATTCGATCGTCTTCCCGGCCGCCTTCTCCAGCTCCGCCCAGTCGTGCTCGCCCGCGGCACCCATTCTGAACGCGGCGTCGTGCATCTCGGCTATCTTCCTCTCCGAGAAGTAGCGCGAGCCGGACCATGTCTCGGCCTGGTCGCACATGACGGCGCCCACGAGCCTGAGCAGCGAACTCTCCGACGGGAAGACCTGCACCACGCGCGAGCGGCGCTTTATCTCCCTGTTGGTGCGCTCCTGCACGTTGTTGGTGCGCAGGCACTTCCAGTGCGACGGCGGGAAGTCCAGGTACGCGAGCGCGTCGGGCTCCGCCTCCTCGAGCACCCTTGCCGCCCTCGGGCGGCACCCCTCCAGCATCTCGCATGCCGCGTGGTAGATGGCCACGGCGGTGGCGGCGTCCCTGGCTCGGAAGACCGAGGAGACGATGCGCCCCACGCGGCGCCTCAGTGTTTGTGTCAAGCTCGGGCTTTCAATTGAGGCAGCGGTTCTTTTCACACGTGGCAAGGAAAGGTTTCAGGTTTGGCAAAGGCGTGCCTCTTTCTCTCTTTGGCTTTGCCT
>NZ_JBQKDZ010000022.1:0-10832 GCF_052121575.1 Collinsella sp. LCP19S3_C9 | reverse complement strand
GTCCTCAGCCGGAAAGCGCATCCCAGAATTCGACCAAATTGTGGGTCGCACTTTCCGGAGCTAAGCGGCAGTTCGCAAAAAAACGGGTGCAGACCGAAGTCCGCACCCGTAAGCGCTGTTTACTTGCGCATCAAGCCGCCGCGCTCGTCGATGGCATCCCAGAAGGCATCGGCAAAGCGAGGATCGCTTGCGGCCATAAGGGCGTTGGTGGCCATCCAGCCAGAAGGCGTGCCGGTGTCGTAGCCCGACAGAGGATCGATGACGACGGCGTACATGGCCTCGCGGTCGAGCGAACGGGCCATGGCGTCGGTCAGCTGGATCTCGCCGCCCTTGCCGGCCTGCTGGTCGGCAAGCAGCTCCATGACCAGCGGGCTCAGCAGATAGCGTCCGACGATGTAAAGGTTAGAAGGCGCAGCCTCGGGAGCAGGCTTCTCCACCAAGCCGCCGATACGCCACACGGCGCCAGGCTCGGCATCGCCAACGCCCTCAGCGCCCTCGAGGGAGCCCACGCGCTCGCCGGCGATAACGCCATAGCGGCTGACCTCCTCGGGAGCACACGCGGCAACAGCGATAACCGAAGCGCCGCCATGCTCCTTGGAGACGGCAAGCATCTTGTCGCAAATGTCATGGTTGGGCACAACGTAGTCGCCCAGAAGAACCAGGAAGTTCTCCCCCGCCACAGCATCGGCCGCCGAGCGAATGGCATGGCCGAGGCCCTTGGGCTCGTACTGATAACGGAAGTCGACCGGCATACCGCCTGCGTGGGCAACGGCATCGGCATATGCATCTTTGCCGCGCTCGCGCAGCAGGTTCTCGAGCGAACGATCGGGCTGGAAGTAGTTCAACAGCTCGGGCTTGCCAGGAGAGGTGACGATGATAGCATCATCGACCTCCTCGGGAGCGAGCGCCTCCTCAACGACGTACTGGATAACCGGCTTGTCGAGAACCGGCAGCATCTCTTTGGGCGTGCACTTAGTGCCAGGCAGAAAACGCGTGCCTAGACCGGCGGCGGGGATGATTGCCTTCATATTATTCAAGGATCCTTTCGCAGGCGCAAAGCGCCCCAAGCGTGCGGCACGGCGGCCGCAGACCAAATTGCGATACCGAAGTATCTTACCGCCGGAGACATACGTCGCCGTAAGGCAAACGCAATTCTTCAGCAGGTCAACGCAAATTATTGCTCGAATGGTGCAATTTTATGCCCCAGCGGTAACGGGATTGGCACGGCGAAGACAGCGGTGTTCTGCGTGCCGAGCAATGGGAATGAGGGGGCAAAACAAAAAAGACGGGGCTCGCAATGCGAACCCCGTCTGCAAAGAAATCTGGCGAGAAAGCCTGATTACTTGAGGGTGACAGCAGCGCCAGCAGCCTCGAGCTTCTCCTTGGCAGCCTCGGCGTCCTCCTTCTTGGCGCCCTCGAGAACAGCCTTGGGAGCGCTCTCGACGACCTCCTTGGCCTCCTTCAGGCCAAGGTTGGTGAGCTCACGGACGGCCTTGATGACCTGGATCTTGTTGTCGCCGAAGCCCTCGAGCACGACGTCAAACTCGGTCTTCTCCTCGGCCTCAGCAGCGCCAGCAGCGGGAGCGGCGACAACAGCGGCAGGAGCAGCGGCGGAAACGCCGAAGGTGTCCTCGATAGCCTTAACGAGCTCGGAAGCCTCGAGAAGGGTCATTTCCTTAAGAGCATCGATGATCTCATCGGTGGTAAGCTTAGCCATTTCTAAGTCCTTTCGGTTTCCGTGTCTGTGCACGGAGATCAGTTAAAACACGGCGCGAATGCGCCAGGGGTGCGGCGTTGCCGCCGCGGGTGAAAACAGCGACTAGGCTGCCTTCTGCTCGGAGACCTGCTGGATCGAACGAGCGAGACCAGAGGAAACGCCGTTGACGCAGACAGCGATGTCGCGAGCGAAACCGGAGATGAGACCGGCGATCTGGCCGAGAAGCTGGTCCTTGGTGGGCAGCTCGGCGATAGCCTTAACATCATCAGCGGAAACGGCCTTGCCGTCGGAGATACCGCCCTTGATCTCAAGGACGCCCTTGGACTTAGCGGAGAAGTCCTTAAGGGTCTTAGCGGCCTCGACCGGCTCGGTCTCGTAGAACACATAAGCGACGGGGCCGGCGAGGATCTCGTCGAGCTCGGGCTGCTCCTGGTTCTTGAGAGCGATCTTGACCAGGTTGTTCTTGTAGACCTTCATCTCGGCGCCGCACTCGCGAAGCTGATGACGCAGCTCCTGAGCCTGCTTAACCGTCAGACCGTTGTAGTTGACGACGAACAGACCGGCATTCTCGGCGATACGGGACTCGATCTCTGCAACCTTGTCGATTTTGTACTGCTGGGGCATGAATTACACCTCCTCGAATTCTTTCCGGGCACGGTCCGCCACAAGGACGTGACGGGGGCATGTCCAAAAAGAAAGCCCCCGCGCTGCATGAGCGACGGGGGCGAGAAGACATATCTACTCGACCACCTCGGCTGGCGGGATATCCCATTGAGCTCGCGGGCAATGCCCGTTTGCACCGGCTGTCTCTGGCAGCGGATTCGTGCGTGAACCGAAAGTATTATGGCGGGGACCCCGGCTTCGGTCAACGGCAACCCTGGCTGCACACAATTCCACCATCTCGGTCGCGCCGCCAAAGGCCAGGCGCAAGCTTTTCGCTCGGTCAGGTCCTGGGCTCGCACGAAGAGCACATTTAGTGCTCTTCGGCTCGTGCGGAATCTACGGAAACCTTGCGCCTGGCATTCGGCGGCGCGTGCCTGCGTCAACTATGGGGCAGCCCGGTTTTACGTTGAGCGACGCCCCCACGCATAACCCTTATGTCGGTGGGCTGATGTGTTGCGCCCCTGATGGTTATAGGGTTGAGACGAAGGTGGACAGGCGGCGGAGGCCTTCGTCCAGATCTTGGTCGGAGACGCAGTAGCTTAAGCGGACGTGGCCTTCGGTGCCGAAGCAGTCTCCGGGGACTAGGGCTACGTTGGCTTCTTTGATGGCTTTGATGCAGAAGTCTTCGCTTGTTAGGCCGAATTGTTTGATGCTGGGGAAAGCGTAGAAGGCGCCGGCTGGTTCCACTACGTCGAGGCCCATGGTATCTAAGGCTGCGAGCACGCGTTCGCGGCGGGCTCGGTAGACTTTGAGCATGGGGGTTGGGTCGACGGTCAGGGCTCGGGCTGCGGCGTCCATCTCAAAGGAGACGGCGCTCGATACCAGGTATTGGTGAGCTTTTGCGATCTCGGCGATGACGGGGGCTGCAGCTGCGAGCCAGCCCAAGCGCCAGCCGGTCATAGCCCATGGCTTGGAGAAGCTCTCGATGACCACCGTCTGCTCGCGTAGCTCCGGGTGGCGCTGGGCAAAGCGCTCATAGCCATCCACATAGACCAGGCGGTTATATACGTCGTCGCAGATTACGTAGATGCCCGCTTGCTCTGCCACGTGTGCCACGGCGTCGAGCGATGCCGCGTCGAGGATACAGCCCGTGGGATTGTTGGGCGTGCAGATGACGATGGCCTTAGTCGCCGGCGTCACGCAGGCGCGAAGCGCTTCCTCGTCAATCTGAAATTGCGCGGGCTCCGTATCCAAAAAGACCGCTTTGGCGTGGTTGGCCACGACGATGCTCTCGTACAGGCCAAAGGCCGGCGTGGGGATAATAACCTCGTCGCCGGGGTTGAGCATGGCCATAAATGTTGCCGACAGGGCCTCGGTCGCGCCGTCGGTCAGGATGACCTCGTCGGCCGAAAACGTAAGGCCCGCGTCTCCCATGTAGGTAGACAGTGCCTCGCGCAGGGCGGGACGGCCGTTGTTGGGCGGATAGTGCGTATCGCCGCGGCCCAGCGCGGCGGTCACCTCGGCGCTAATCACATCGGGCGTGGGAAAATCGGGCTCGCCAAGCGCGAGCGCGATGCACCCCGGGTGCTGGGCGGCGAGCGCGTTGATCCGGCGAATGCCGGAGGGCTTGAGCGTGGCAAGCGAGGTGTTCATGGGCAGTCGCATGGCATTCCTTTCGTAAGGGTTGCACTAGGATAGCGCGCCCGCACGCCACCAGACGGTGTAACCTAAACGGAAACCAACCGGAAAGGAGGCGGCATGGAGACGACCGCGCGCGGCGATGTACCAAAAACGTTGCAAACCATTGCATATATCAGTATTCCCGAGAGCGCCGATCTTGAGTTTTTGCTTTGGGACCTGCAGGATGCCATCTCCGCCTATGCTCAGCTTTCCGGCACCGCGCTCCCCCGTTCGGTCGATTTGGAAGCGGATGATGCCGGTGTAGTCGATGGCATGGTGTTCGCTGTTGATGATGCATTTGATGATGAGGCGATGATCGCTGTCGAGCAGGTACTCGATCGCTTCGGGGATACAGAGACACGCGTCTATGTCGTCGTTCTTGCTGGGTCCGAGGACGCCGAACGGGCACACGAAACCGCCTTGCGGCTGCGCCGGGCCTGTCGCCTTCGTGACCTGCCATGGTGCGGTGGCGTTGTCATCTGCGCCGGCAGCGGTATTGTGGCGCTTCGCCACTCCCCGCGTATGGGCCTCTTACGCCGGCCATTTTCCGAAGCGATGGATAAGCTTGTAGGCGCCGTGCGCATGGGCTGCTCCATAGAGCATGCGCAGCTGCTTGGCGGCGGCGATGCCGACAGTGTCGATGTCGACGGCATGGTGCGCGTCAAGCCCGCCGTGCCCGCACCAATCTGGCATGCCATCATCAAACGCCTCGGCACCCATGCTCAATCAAGGATCTAGATTACCGTGCGGTCCAGTCAACTGCCTCGCGCCAGCGCTCGACAAGCCGCTCCAGGCGCCAGGCCGCGTTAGCGGGACTAGTTGACGGCAACACGACAGCGGACAGACCCGTCCGCTCCTGTAGATAGCGCTTATAGAGGCGCCCCGCCGTACCTCCGTTGCATACCACCCGCTCGATGGGCGCAGCTCCAGTGATGCGTTCGATATATGCCGGCACAACGTTTTTGATGCTCGCGTCGCTCGACCCCTTAATGTCGCAGCTCTCGATCACATCCCACAGGGCCACGCCACCGTTCAACAGCATGGATCGCTTGGCGGCAATAGAGGCGTCGAGCGTCGCGGGCTCGCCGCCCACCAAAGGGTCGCCCTCGTTGGGTGGTACAGGCACACCAAGGCACGCGGCCATCACGCGCCAAAAGCGATTCTGAGGGTTGCCGTAATAAAAGGCATTGGCGCGCGAAAGCACCGAGGGAAACGACCCGAGCACCAAAACGCGCGAGTGCTGGTCAAACACGGGCTCAAACCCATGCTCAATATGTTGATAGCCCTCGTCTGACGCCGCCATGACCTAGGCCCTCAACAGATAGCGCACCTCGTAGGGCGCAAGTTCAAGAGAGCCCGTCAGCTCGACCGTGGGTGCATCGTCGGCAAGTAGGTCGACGAAGGAGCCGTTGAGTTCGCCGGCTCCAAAGGTATAAGGCTCGTTCACGGCATTGACCGCCACGAGCACCGTCGCGTCGTCGCAGGCGCGCTCGAACAGCAGCTGCTTGTTCTGGATCACCACGTTGCGATAGGCACCGTAGTTGAGGGCGCGTGCCGCCGCGTCGTCGGCCGAGCGCAGGTGCGCAAGCTGTGTGACGAACGCCGTCAGCTCGTTGGGTGCAGGCTCATCGAGCGCAGGGCGCAGCGCCCAGTCGCCATCGGGGCCGCCCTTTTCGCCAGCAATTCCCCACTCGCTGCCATAGTAGATGCACGGGATGCCCGGCATGCCAAAGAGCATGCCATAGGCGGGACGCAGACAGGACTTGTCGGTGAGGATGCTCGCCAGGCGTGGCACGTCGTGGTTGTCGACAAACGACAGCAGGTGCTTGCCGCGGTAGATGCACCACGGGTCGCCGCCAAACTGACGGTGCAGCGAGTGGGCGATCTCGAACATGTTGATCGAGTTAAAGCTGGAGTACAGTCCCTTGTAACACTCGTAGTTGGTGCAGGAGTCGAGCATCTCGTCGTTGACGATCTGGTTGTAGTCGCCGTGGAGCGTCTCGCCGATCAGGACAAAATCGGGCTTGAGCTCACGGGCAAAGGCGTGCAGGCGGCGCATAAAGTCGCGGTCGAGCATATAGGCGACGTCCAGGCGCAGACCGTCGACGCCAAAGACATCGGCCCAACGGCGCACGGACTCGAGCAGGTAATCGACCACGGCGGGGTTTTGCAGGTTGAGCTTCACGAGCTCAAAATGGCCTTCCCAGCCCTCGTACCAAAAGCCGTCGCCGTAGCACGAGTCGCCGTCAAAGCTGATGTGGAACCAGTCCTTGTAGGGCGAGTCCCACTTGCGCTCCTGCACATCGCGGAAGGCCCAAAAGCCGCGACCGACGTGGTTGAAGACGGCGTCGAGCACCACGCGGATGCCGTGGGCATGCAGCGTCTCGCACACGGCGGCAAAGTCGGCATCCCCACCCAGGCGACGGTCGATGTGGCGCAGGCTGCGCGTGTCGTAGCCATGGCTATCGGACTCGAGCGGTGGGTT
Organism: Collinsella sp. LCP19S3_C9; assembly: GCF_052121575.1. NCBI lineage: Bacteria > Bacillati > Actinomycetota > Coriobacteriia > Coriobacteriales > Coriobacteriaceae > Collinsella > Collinsella sp. LCP19S3_C9. The sequence continues at coordinate 4,347 of NZ_JBQKDZ010000022.1, read as the reverse complement.
GATGAGCACAGCGCCAATACCTAGTTCCTGCAGGTAGTCGGCCCATTGGGCGATTTTCATGATGGGGGCATCGGGGTTGGGCGCGTCGTTGGCAGCCTGGGCAAGCTCATCCTCAGCAACGGGCGCGGCGTTTTCGCGCGGAGCTCCACAAAAGCCCAGCGGATAGATTTGATAGAACGTCGTCTCGTATGCCCACATAGCAACCTCCCGGTAAGCTCAACACAACGACATCCATTGTATGCCCAGCTTGTATCCCCTCCCCCAAAATAAGTTGCGGTGGAATAGCTCCTGCTTGGGCCTTCAGAGGCCTTAAACAGGAGCTATTCCACCGCAACTGATGAGGAAACGTGATTAGGCGACGGGCTTTGCGCGGCGTATGGCCGGGAACATCACCGTGATGGCGAGGATGACGCCCACGACGGCAATCGCCCCGCCCGCGAAGCCGATCCAGGCGATACCGGGACCCGAAACCACGCCGCCGCCGATCGCGGTGCCCGTGCCGATACCCAGATTAAACAGGCCCGAGAAGATCGACATGGCGACAGCCGACGAATCCGCGGGCGTGTACTTGATGAGCTCGGCCTGAAATGCCACGTTAAAGGCCGTGGCGCAGCAGCCCCACAGCACGCAGACGGCAAGCACTGCTGCGAGCGACGATGCGGCCGAACCTATGAGCAGCAGGGCCGCTGGCACGCCGGAGAGTGTGATAGCCAAAAACGGGAAGCGGTGCCCGTCGAACAGGCGGCCAAACAGCCAGCTGCCCACCAGACCGGAGCAGCCAAACGCCGTCAGCGTCATGGTAATGGCGCCCGCGTCGACGTGCGCGACCTGCGCCAGGAAGGGCTCGATATAGCTGTAGCCTGTGTAATAGCCGGTCGCCATAAAAACCGTGACCGCGTAGAGCGCGATGAGGAACGGGTTCTTGAGCAGCTCGGGCAGCTGTTTGACGGCAAAGCGCTCTCCCGCCGGCATGGCCGGGAACACCGCTGCCTGGTACACCACCGCGGCGGCAGAAAAGGCCCCGACCACAGCGAATGTCATGCGCCAGCCCACAGCCAGCCCGATGGCGCGGCCGATCGGCAGGCCAAAGATCTGCGCGATGGACGAGCCCGTGGCGATCATGCTGATGGCGAGCGCCCCGTGACGGGTGTCGACCAGGCGCGAGGCCATAATCGAGGCGACCGACCAGAACACGGCATGTGCGCAAGCGACCACCAGGCGTGCGCAGACCAAAATAGGATAGGTGGGCGCCACGGCGGACAGGAACTGACCCAGAGAGAACACGGCGAGCACGCCGAGCAGCATACGCTTGAACTCAAAGCGCGAGGCAAACACCATAAGCGGCAGCGACAGCAGCATGACGCCCCAGGCGTAGACCGAAATCATGATGCCTGCCTGGGCCTCGGTGAGCGAGAACGATACGGCAATATCAGTCAGAAGGCCGATGGGCATGAACTCCGATGTGTTGAACACGAACGCGCAGCAGGCGAGCCCGATAAGCGGGAGCCACTGCTTGAGCGAGATGCCATCTTGTCTTGCCTGAGTCATGTAGGAAACCCCTCCGATTGTCTTGGGCGGTGGGCGATTATATAGCAACGGCCCCGTATCCGTCAGTACAGATGCGGGGCCGCAATCAACTCAATACACAGAGGTTGCGCCGTCAATAAATTGCTAAGCCAACCCCAGCAATATGCCCGCCGAATGCACGACAAACGCCACGATCCAGGCGACCGTCACCTGAAACACAAACACGGCAACGGCATAGCGCGCGCCCAACTCGCTCTTGACGGCACCGATTGCCGCCACGCAGGGCGGGTACAGCAGCGTAAAGACCAAGAACACGTAGGCGGTAAACGGCGAAAACATGGTCGACAGCGCCGCGGGTGACGTTGCATCCAAAAGCACGGTGAGGGTCGAGATGACGCTCTCCTTGGCGATAAGTCCGGTGACGAGCGCCGTGGATGCACGCCAGTCGCCAAAGCCAAGCGGCGCCAACGCCGGCGCGATGATGCTACCCAGACCGGCAAGTAGACTCTGCGACTGATCGGCGACCACATTAAAGCGGATGTCAAACGTCTGGAGGAACCAGATGACCACGGTGGCGGCAAAGATGATGGTAAAGGCCTTGGTAATAAAGTCCTTGGCCTTATCCCACGCCAACATCACCGTCGTCTTGATGCTCGGCAGGCGGTAGTTGGGAAGCTCCATGATAAACGGCACCGGGTCGCCCTTAAATGCCGTGCGGTTGAGCACCAAAGCCGCGATGCAACCGACCGCAATGCCAATCAGATAGAGCGAGACCATGGCTGGGACCGTCGCCTGCGGGAAGAATGCTCCGCACAGCAAGCCGTAAACCGGCAACTTGGCCGAGCAGCTCATGAACGGCGTGAGCATGACCGTCATCTTGCGATCATGCTCGGATGGGAGTGTACGGGTCGACATGATAGCCGGCACGGTGCAGCCAAAACCGACGAGCATGGGCACAAAGCTGCGGCCCGACAGGCCAAAGCGACGCAGCACCTTATCCATGACAAAGGCCACGCGCGCCATGTAGCCGGAGTCTTCCAGAATGGAGAGAAACAAGAAGAGCACGACGATAATCGGCAGGAAGGTCAGCACGCTGCCCACGCCCGTAAGCACGCCGTCGACAGCCAGCGAGCGCACCACGTCATTGGTTCCAAACGCCTTGAGACCCGCATCGGCCGAGGCGATGATGACAGCGATGCCGTCCTCCATAAGTCCCTGCAACGCCGCGCCGATCACGCCAAACGTCAGCCAAAAGACGAGGCCCATGATCACCAGAAACGCCGGGATGGCCGTGTAGCGACCCGTCAGGATGCGGTCGATCTTAACGGAGCGCACGTGCTCGCGGCTCTCGTGCGGCTTCACCACGCAGCGCCCGCACACGTCGCCGATAAAGCTAAAGCGCATATCGGCCAGCGCAGACAGGCGGTCGGTGCCAGCCTCGCCCTCCATCTGGGTAATGATGTGCTCGATAGCGTCAAGTTCGTTGCGATCCAGGTGAAGTGCCTCGGTCACCAGCTCGTCGCCCTCAACCAGCTTGGTCGCCGCAAAACGCAGCGGAATGCGGGCCGTCACGGCATGGTCCTCGATCAGGTTGGCAATGCCGTGGATACAGCGATGCAGCGCACCGCCGTCCGGGCCATCGGGCGCGCAGAAGTCCAGGCGACCCGGGCGCTCGCGGAACCGCGCCACATGCAGAGCGTGATCCACCAGCTCGCCGATACCCTCGTTGCGGGCAGCGCTAATGGGGACAACAGGCACGCCCAACAGGCTCTCGAGCAGGTTGACGTCCACGGCGCCGCCGTTGGCCGTCACCTCGTCCATCATGTTGAGCGCGATGACCATGGGGCAGTCGAGCTCCATAAGCTGCAGCGTCAGGTAGAGGTTGCGCTCGATATTGGTGGCATCGATGATGTCGATGATGGCGTCGGGATGCTCGTCAAGGATGAATTGACGGCTGACAATCTCCTCGCCCGTGTACGGCGACAACGAATAAATACCGGGCAGGTCGGTAACGCTCGCCTCGGGGTGGTTACGGACAGTACCGTCCTTGCGGTCGACCGTCACGCCGGGAAAGTTACCAACATGTTGGTTGGAACCCGTCAGCTGGTTGAACAGCGTGGTCTTGCCGCAATTTTGGTTGCCGGCGAGGGCAAAGTGCAGCGGCGCGCCCTCGGGCACGGCCGTTTTTGCCGCGCGGGGCGAATACGTCCCCTCACCGAGCGCCGGGTGCTCCGTCGTGCCGATTGCGGCGTTAACGCGCGGGCTCGTATCGGTGTCGTGAATACCCACGAGCTCAATGCGAGCAGCATCGTCTTTGCGCAGCGTCAACTCGTAGCCACGCAGGCGAATCTCGAGCGGGTCGCCCATGGGGGCGTACTTCATCATGGTGACTTCGGTGCCCGGCGTTAAGCCCATGTCCAAAATATGCTGTCGGAGTGCCTGATCGTCCGATGCCACCGATGCGACAACGGCGTCCTTTCCAATCTCGAGTGTATCGAGCTTCACGTACGTGTTCCTCCCCCGACGCCCACAGGGCGTTGCATTTATGTTCACCATTGCTAACCGTTTGCCATGGCTAACCAATTTTAACCATGCATGATAGCGCGAACATACAGCGACGTTCAATCAACAGATTGTTGCAATGGGGACAGATCGCTTTGCCCAATAGATGCGATGCGGAACAACCAGGCGCGGGAGGGGATTCCGGGACACGGTTTCCCAGACGGCACCCTTTCGGAAACCGCACCCCACTATTCAGGCGAATTCCGGGATGCAGTTTCCCGATGGGGGCTCCTGGGGAAACTGCATCCCACTCCGAAA
>NZ_JBQKDZ010000021.1:0-19853 GCF_052121575.1 Collinsella sp. LCP19S3_C9 | reverse complement strand
GCGCGGCTGCGCCTATGGCACTTCAACATCATTGTCGCAGCCCCGACCCGCGGTCACGAGCGGGGGCTCCTATCTTTTTAGTGCCCTCGGATTGGGTCATAGTGTCTGTCCGTCCTCTACCTGCGGCGGGTAGTCATTGGGGACTTATGCTCAACCTGCGGCGCCTCAGAGGTAGTCATTGGGGACGTTCTTAAATGACTAGGTTGGGTAAATTACTTTTCGAGTTTATTTAATCTGCTTTGTTGGAAATTAATCTGTCTACCTGCTTAAACTAATTAATAACCTTCATCTGCTATTGAAAATATTGCTCGAAAAATCGTCCAAGAAGTCGCGGGGCCCTTTTTGGTGCGTCGCACGTCAAGTGATTTGGCAAGTTCTTGGTTAGATATTGGTCAGTTTTGGGGCAACCTTGCCAAAAGCTTGACGGATACAGATTTAGACGTCGACGAATGAACACTCTAGGTAGGCTCCAAGCAAAATTCTGGGCTGATTCTCGATAATCGCTTCCAATCGTCTCTCGCCGCGTGCCGCCCTCGCGTACAATCTGCTCCGACATTCGCGCGCCGCCCGGCGCTTAAGAGGGGAGGACCCATGGCAAACGAGATCTGGACCATCAGGCGTTGTCTCGAGTGGACCAAGGAGTACCTAGCCGAGCGCGGCGAAGAGCACCCCCGTCTTTCTGCCGAGTGGCTGTTGTGCGCAGCCACGGGCCTAGCGCGCATCGACTTATATATGCGTATGGACGACACGCTCGATGCAGCGCAGCTCGAGACCATGCACGCGGCGGTTGTCCGTCGCGCCAAGGGCGAGCCGCTGCAGTACATCACCGGCAGCACGCAGTTCCGCATGATCGACGTCGCGTGCGCCCCCGGCGTGCTCATTCCACGTCCCGAGACCGAGATGCTCGTCGAGGAAGTCCTCAATTATCTGGATGCCGAGGTTCTGAGCCCCGAGGCTGCCACCCGCCAGCGCGTAGAGTTGCCATGGAACGACGAGGTCGAGCAGGCGCGTAAAGCCGAAGTCGCATTGGCTGACGAACGCGCGACTGCCGAGCGCCGTGCCGCCAACCTCACGGCTGCCGATGAGGCAGCGTTGGGCGGAGACGTGCTGGGCAGCCGAGCTTATGCCGAGGAGCTGGCCGATCGTGAGGCCGAGGAAGCCGCCGCGCAGGCAGCTGAGGCCGAGACCGCGGAAGTCGCTGAGCCCGAGCTCGACGAATACGGCATTGCCATCGAAGGCGTCGAACAAGAGACGGCCCTAGTGCAGGATGCAGCCGCGTCTGTGCCTGCCGACCCCCGCATTGCCCGTGTTCTCGAGGTCGGTTGCGGCACGGGCTGCATCTCGCTCTCCCTTGCTTGGGAGCGTCGCGGCCATGTCGCCTGCACCGCTACCGATATCGAGCCGCGCGCCATCGACCTGGCCACCAAAAACCGCGATGCACTCGGGCTGACGTCCGATGAGGTCGCCTTCAGCCTCACGAACCTGGTGAGCTCTATCCCCCGCGAGGAGTGGGGCACCTTCGACGTGCTCGTTTCCAACCCGCCTTATATCCCGACTGACGTCATGCGCTCGCTGCCGCACGAGGTCAAGGACTTTGAGCCCGATTTGGCGCTCGAGGGCGGCGCCGATGGCCTTGATATCTTCCGCCGCCTGCTCAATGCGGCGCCCTATATGCTGCGCGCCGGCGGCCTGTTTGCCTGCGAGCTCTATGAGGGCGCCCTCGACGCCGCGGCCGAGCTCTGCCGCCAGGCGGGCCTTTCGGACGTACGCATCGTCCGTGACCTCACCGATCGTCCCCGCATCGTTCGAGCTATCGTCACCGAGCCCAAACAACGTCAGTAAAGTACGAAGCGTATTGGCGGCGCGGCGGCGGGAGCGCTGCGCCGGAAATGTAAAGAGGCTTGTCACGGCTCAATTACCCTTCACTTTCACCGACTGCTATAGCCGCTCACCAAACCAACATGCGCTGTGGACAAATAGGTTAAACGTTTCGTGCGAGAATGCCCCTCAGTAAACAAACTTTCACCAGAGTGTAAGGGGCTGGCATACACATGCAGACGGTCTATCGGGTATTCGAGGGAGCGCGCGAGCCGCATCGGCTCGCCGTCGAGCGTACGGCCGAGGTGCTCGGCCGTGGCGGCCTGGCCCTGATCCCAACCGAGACCGTCTATGGCGTCGCTGTGGCAGTCAACGCCTTCTCGGACGCCGTGCCCCAAGATACAAGCGAATCTCTGCCGTGGCCGCGCGATCCGCAGGCTGCCGTCAACGGCGCCGCGGTGCCCGCGCTCGGTACCGGCTACCGTCGCATCTTTACCCTCAAGCAGCGCGAGCTCACCCAAACGGTCGCCTGGCTGGTCGATGATGCCGAGGCCCTCGACCGCTACGGCGTGGATATCCCAGAAGAGGCACGCATACTTGCCCGACGATGCTGGCCGGGCGCCCTGACTATTGTGGTCAAGGCGGCTCCCTGCGTGCCGACCTTTATGCGTGCCGCCGACGACACGGTGGCTCTTCGCGCGTCGGCATCGCCCGTGGTACAGGCGCTCATTCGCACCTGCGGCAGCCCACTTGCCTGTACGAGCGCCAATACACACGGCGCGCCCGCGCCGGCAAGCTTTGCCGACGTTGAAGACCGCATTCTAGAAGGGGTCGACGTGGCCGTCGACGCGGGCGAGACGCCGTGCCGCGACGCTTCGACCATCGTGTCGTTCCAGCACGGCGGGCTCCAGATCCTGCGCCAAGGCGCACTTCCCGCGTCAGAGATTGAGCGGGTCCTGTCCGACCCGATGCAACAGAAAGGTGTAAGCGATGTCGTTGAATCTGGGCAGCCTGGGCATGGAAGATGCCTCGTTTGACTTTGGCGGTTCCTACATCATGGCGCTCGACTGCGGCACCACCTCGGTACTTGCGACCATCGTCGACGAGTACGGCTGCATCGTCGCCCAAGCGCGCCGCAGCGTCAAAACCAGCTTCCCGCGTCCCGGCTGGGTGGAGCAAGACCCCATGGCGGTCCTTGCCAGCCAGATTGCGGTCATGATGGAGGTTCAGTTTAAGAGCGGGATTCATTCCGATCGCATCGCCGCCATCGGTATCTCCAATCAGCGTGAGACCACGGTGGTCTGGGACCGCGTGAGCGGCCAGCCCATCTATAACGCCATCGTATGGCAGTGCCGTCGCACCGCGTCTCTGATCGATAATTTGGTTGAGCAGGGCGCAGAAGAGCTGGTGCGCTCCCGCACGGGGCTTACGCTCGACCCGTATTTCTCGGCCTCCAAGGTGCAGTGGATTCTCGACAACGTCGACGGCGCACGCGAGAGCGCGGCGGCGGGCGACCTCATGTTTGGCACCATCGACACCTGGCTCATCTACAACCTCACCGGCAGCCAGGTCTTTGCCACCGACTACACCAATGCCAGCCGCACGGCACTCTTTAATATCCATACGCTCGATTGGGACGACGACCTGCTGGCGCTCTTTGACGTTCCGCGTTCCATGATGCCCGAGGTTCGCTGGAGCTCGGGCGACTACGGCCGCGTCGCGAGCGACATCATGACCAACATGCCACCCATCATGGGTGTGGCGGGCGACCAGCAGGCGTCGCTGTTCGGCCACTGCTGTTTCCATCCCGGCCAGACCAAAAACACCTATGGCACTGGTTGCTTTATGCTCATGAACACCGGCGACGAGGTCATCGAATCCAAGAACGGTCTGGTCTCCACCATCGGTATCGCCGCGGACGGCAAGATCAGCTATGCACTCGAGGGTTCCATCTTTGCCGCCGGCTCCACCATGAACTGGCTTCGCAACAACATGGGCATCATCTCGAGCGTGAGCGAGTCTGCACAACTCGCCGCTTCGATTAACGACAACGAGGGCTGCTACTTCGTTCCCGCCTTTGCGGGTTTGGGCGCTCCCTGGTGGGACCCGCGTGCCCGCGGTATCGTGTGCGGTCTGACCGGCGCCTCGAGCCGTGCGACCATCGTACGTGCCGCCTGCGAATCCATGGCATATCAGAGCTACGACGTGCTGCGCGCCATGGAGCAGGACGTGGGGCTTTCGATCGAACGCCTGTCTGTCGATGGCGGCGCGTCGCGCAACGAGTTCATCATGCAATTCCAGGCCGACCTGCTGGATATCCCCGTGCTGCAATGCGAGACGGTGGAGACCACGGCAATCGGTGCCGCGTACTTGGCGGGCCTTGCCGTCGGCTATTGGGAAGACCTAGAAGAGCTGGAGCAAAATGCCCAGATCGTTAGGACCTTCCTTCCCCACATGTCCGCCGAGCGCCGCGAGCAAAACCTTGCGGGCTGGCGCGATGCGGTCAAGCGCTCGCTCAATACCGCACAGTAGGGCTGCGATGGGATGCTCGATACAACAAACCGCTAAACTGATGCATGGCGTGCAGCGGCAACATTGCTGCGCGCCTTGTCAGCAAGGCCATTTTGTGGCCGCAACGAAAGGGGAAAGACCCATGACCGTTACCTACGATGCGTCCCGTGTGACGCTTGTCGATCATCCGCTCGTCCAGCACAAGCTGTCGATCCTGCGCGACAAAAACACCGGCACCAATCAGTTCCGCCAGCTCGTGCGCGAACTCGCGCTTTTTGACGGCTACGAGGCCATGCGCGACCTGCCTATGGAAGACGTCGAGGTCGAGACCCCCATCACTACCGCCACGTTCAAACAGCTCGCCGGCAAGAAACTCGCCATCGTGCCCATCCTGCGTGCGGGCCTTGGCATGGTCGACGGCATCCTCGACCTGGTGCCCTCCGCTCGCGTGGGACACATCGGTATGGAGCGCGACGAGGTTACTCACGAACCGCATGAGTATTACTGCAAAATGCCCAAGGATATCGACCAGCGCATCTGCCTGGTTGTCGACCCCATGCTCGCCACGGGCGGTTCGGCCGAGATGGCCATCAGCTACCTGCGCGAGCGCGGTGTCAAGGACATCCGCATGCTGTGCATCGTCGCGGCCCCCGAGGGCCTCAAGTCGCTGACCGAGAAGGACCCAGATGTGCATATCTATACCTGCGCCATCGACGACCATCTCAACGAGGCTGCCTACATCGTTCCCGGCCTCGGCGACGCCGGCGACCGCATCTACGGCACGCTCTAGTCGCCAGGCATGGGCAGCTGCACGTGCTCATTCGTGCATGATTGGTGCGTGCGGGTGTACGAGTGACGCCTGCACGCATATTTATGAGTGTCGTCGCAGCCACCGAGGGCCCAAAACGCGCTATACCGTAGGTACGGTATAAAGAGTGTCTTAAGAAAATGTACAGTTGTGTATTAACTTACGTTTTCCCACTTGTCATTGCGTATTCGGTTCGTACAATAGTCAACAACGCTGTCGTGCTGCGCTTACGCGGGTGCGGCGGCGTTTGTCAAGTACGCTCGTCGGCCATCGCGACCCATTCGTCCTCAGTGCTCGGCCTTTTGTCCGTTTGACACCCCAAGGGGCTAAAGACGCGATTAAGGTTGGGTAACAGTGCATTGATTTTGCAATCACGCGCCCTAAAATACTAGGACGATGTGAGCGGGGTATGGCTCCATGTGGGTTATATGTCGCGAGAAGGGAACGCACATGCCGGTTGAGCTGGCAGGCCACGTGCCGTTCATCGCAACGGGATTCGTCGTCGGTCTTGTTGCATTTTTGCCGTTGTACCTTGCGCTTGCTTCGGTGCTGGCGCATCGACGCGATGCCAACATGACGGTAGGCATGTTGGGTATCATGGTGTCGTTTGCGGTGCTCTTTATGGGCGTCGTAATTGTGCACCTGGTAGCCCCCGTGGCGCTCATCGCCTTTTTGTGCGGCGAGCTCGCCGGGTTTTTGATTTGTTGGATCGTGATCGCCTGCATGGTGATTATGAAGGATTAAAGGCGTTGCCCCACCTTGGTGCGGGCAAACAGGGAAGGTGGAATCTTGGACGCATTTGCCAAGTTACCCAGCGCGATCGCCGAGCTCGTCGCTGAGTTCTCCTCGGCTCCGGTCGTGGGTGACCTTAACGCGGGCCTGACGCAGTACTCGTTCTGGCTGCTTATCGCCGCTGTCGTCATGTTCGTGGTCTTTTTCGCGTTTACTAAGAAGCAGAAGGTTGTCCCCGAGGGCTTCTTCGTTAACGGCGTCGAGTGGGTCATCGAGTACGTGCAGGACGATATCGCCAAGGGTGTCGTTGGCGACAACTGGAAGAAGCACTTCCCGTTTTTGGCCTCGCTGTTCTTCTTTATCCTGATCAACAACTTTATCGGCCTCATCCCCGGCATGAAGCCCGGCACCGGTGCCATCGGCTGTACCGCCGCCCTCGCACTCGTGTCGTTTGTGTACTTCATCTATTTTGGTATCAAGAAGCACGGCTTCTTTGGGTACTTCAAGAGCCTCGCCCCTGCGGGCGTCGCCTTCCCCATGAACGTCTTCGTGTGGGTCATCGAGCTCTTCTCGCTGTGCCTGCGCCTGGTCACGCTCGCCGTCCGTCTGTTCTGCAACATGTTCGCCGGCCACATCGTCATGGGCTCGTTCGCCATCATGGCCACGCTCTTTGCCCAGCCGATGCTGGAGCACTTTACGGCCATGAACGCCGTGGGCGCCCTGCCCAGCGTGGCGTGGGTTTTGATTCTTTTGGTAATCTACGCCGTCGAGCTGATCGTTGCCTTTGTTCAGGCATACGTTTTTACGGTCCTCGAGGCCGTGTACATTCAGATCGCTGAGGCTGACGCCCACTAGCGGTCGCATTTATTTGGTGTTCGGAGGCGCGGCACCCGCGTGCGCCTCTACAACATAGGTATTTATCCTGCGCACACGCGCACGACAAAGGAGGAATCGTGGGAGTTATCGGATATGGTCTCGGCGTTATCGGTGCCGGTCTCGCAATTGGTCTTGCAGCACTCGGTGCTACGGGCGCTATGGCTCGTCAGCCTGAGGTCCAGGGCCGTGCCTTCACCGTCTTCATTCTTGCATCTGCATTCACCGAGGCTCTGGGCCTGATCGGCTTCGTCGTTACGCTGATTTCGTAATTGAGCACGAAGGTAGTCGCCATGAAGCATTTCAACCACGCGAAAGTCGCTGCTGCGCTGACGGGCGCCATGCTCGCCATGCCGGTGTCGGCATTCGCCGAGGAGTCTGAGAACAAGGCCGAGATCCTCGTCCCCAAGATGGCGGAATTCGTCCCTGCACTCATTGCCTTCCTCATCATCTTCATCGTTTTGGCCAAGTTCGCCTGGCCGCAGATTCTGCAGACGATGGAAGAGCGCGGCAAGCGCATCAAGGACAGCCTCGATGAGGCTGAGACCACCAAGCGCAAGGCCATCGAGGCCCGCAAGGAGTCCGACGCCCTCCTCACCGACGCCCGTCGTCAGGCTGCCGACATCGTGACCGCCGCCCGTCAGGACGCCGAGTCCGAGCGCGCCCGCATTATCGCCAAGGCTCACGAGGAGGCCGAGGACATCATTGCCAAGGCCCACGCCAACGCCGAGGACGAGCGCAACTCCATCTATGCCGCCGCTGCCGGCTCCATCGCCGATCTTTCCGTCTCCGTTGCGACCAAGATTGTCGGCGAGGCCCTCGAGAACGACGACGAGCAGCGTCGTCTGATCGAGCGCTACATCAAGGAAGCAGGTAGCCTGAATGCCTAACAGCCGCATGGAGAACAGGGTTCTCGAGACCTATGCACGTACCCTCCTGGAGGCCGCTAAGGCCGAGGGCCGTGTGTTCCGCGATCTTCACGAGCTTGAGGTCATCGCGAACGCCAGCCCCGAGGTGCTTGCTGTCCTCAGTACCGTGTTCGAGCGCGGCCAGCTCGATCTTCTGCCGCAGATTGCATCGGCTTATCGGATGGTAACCGCGACCGACGAGGACGTCGTAGGCGTCACCGTCACCACGGCTGTCCCGCTCGATGACGAGCTGCGCCGCACGATTACCGAGAAATGCGAGGCCGATCTAAAGCGCAAGGTGTTCCTGATCGAGAAGGTCGATCCGTCCATCATCGGCGGTCTGATTCTCGAGGCCCGCGGCCAGCGTCGCGACGTTACCGTCAAGACCCAGCTGCGCGCAGCGCGTGAGGCCCTCGGTTCCACGATTTTGAATAACGGAGGTGAAGCCTAGTTATGTCCGATACCCTCAATGCCGAAAGCATCGCCCGCGCCCTGCAGGCGAAGCTCGATGGCCTGGCGGCTACCGTCGACACGCAAGAGGTTTCCCATGTTGACGAGGTTGGCGACGGCATCGCGCGCGTCTCGGGACTGCGCAACGCCATGGCCGGCGAGCTCTTGGAGTTCAAGAGCTCCGAGAGCGGCGAGACCGTCTACGGCCTTGCCCAGAACCTCGACCGCGATGAGGTCGGTGCTGTTCTGTTCGGCGCCGTCAACGTCATCAAGGAAGGCGACGAGTGCCGTACCACCGGTCGCGTCATGGATATTCCCGTGAGCCGCGCCATGCTCGGTCGCGTCGTCAACCCGCTGGGCCAGCCCATCGACGGCCTGGGCGATATCGTCGCCACGCACCGTCGCCCCATCGAGTTCAAGGCCCCCGGCGTTATCGACCGCACCCCGGTCTGCGAGCCGGTTCAGACTGGTCTGCTCGCTATCGACTCCATGGTTCCTATCGGCCGTGGCCAGCGTGAGCTCATCATCGGCGACCGTAAGACCGGCAAGACTGCCATCGCGATCGATGCCATCCTCAACCAGCGCGGTAAGGACATGGTCTGCATCTACGTCGCTATCGGCCAGAAGGCCTCTACGGTTGCCAACATCCGTGAGACCCTCGCCCAGCACGGCGCACTCGACTACACCATCATCGTCTCGGCTACCGCTGCCGACTCGGCCCCTATGCAGTACATCGCCCCTATGGCCGGTGCCGCTATCGGCGAGTTCTTTATGTACAACGGCGAGAACGGCGAGCCCGCCAGCGAGACCAACCCCGGCGGCCATGTGCTCGTCATCTACGATGACCTGTCCAAGCAGGCTGTGGCCTACCGTCAGATGTCGCTGACGCTGCATCGTCCGCCCGGACGCGAGGCCTATCCTGGCGACATCTTCTACCTGCACTCTCGCCTGCTCGAGCGTGCCGTCAAGATGTCCAAGAAGAACGGCTACGGCTCCATGACGGCCCTGCCGGTCATCGAGACCCAGGACGGCGACGTTTCGGCCTACATTCCGACCAACGTCATTTCCATTACCGATGGTCAGATCTACCTGCAGTCCGAGCTCTTCTTCCAGGGCCAGCGCCCGGCAGTCGACGTCGGCATCTCGGTGTCGCGCGTCGGTGGCTCCGCTCAGACCAAGGCCATGAAGCAGGTCGCCGGCAACCTCCGTCTGGACCTTGCCGCCTACCGTGAGCTCGCCGGTTTTACCCAGTTCGGTTCCGACCTGGATGCAGCCACCCAAAAGCAGCTTACCCACGGTGCGCACATGACCGAGCTTCTTAAGCAGGCGCGCTTTAAGCCGTTCGACGTCGCCGAGCAGATCGTTACGCTGTTCGCCGGCAACGAGGGCTTTATCGACGACCTGCCCCTTTCCGAGGTGCTGCCGTTCCGCGCCGAGCTGCTCGAGTACATGAATGCTGGCTTTGGCGGCTTGCTGCAGAAGGTCCGTACCAACAAGATCGACGGCGAGACCAAAGAGCAGCTGCTTCAGGCCATCACCGATTTCAAGAACGAGTACGCCTCCAAGCATGCCTCCACCGCGAGCGCAGCTGAGGGCGCAGAGGAGAACTAAGCTCTATGGCTAACCTTCGCGACATTAAGAAGCGAATCTCCTCGGTCACGAGCACCAAGCAGATCACGCGCACGATGGAGATGGTCTCTACGGCCAAGATCCGTCGCGCGCTCGATCGAGCCACGCAGGCTGAGCCCTACAAGAAGGCGCTCACCGACGTCATGCACACCGTTGCGAGCGATACAGAGACTGCCGGCGACAACCCCATGCTCAAGACGCATGAGGAGTTCAAGCGCGGTCTGATCATCGCGATCACGTCCGATCGCGGTCTGGCGGGCGGCTTCAACGTCAACGTTGAGCGCACCTGCGAGAAAATCGCTCGCGAATGGGCACATGATGGCGCCGAGTGCGAGATCATCGCATGCGGTCGCAAGGCGAGCGAGTATTTCCGCAGCCGTGCCAACACGGTCATGCACTTCGAGGGTTCCTCGGCCGACCCGAGCCTCGAGGATGCCCGCATGATCGCGAGCTATATCTGCGACGAGTACTCCAAGGGTCAGCTCGACCGCGTCGAGATCGTGTACCATCACGCTCGCAACCGCGTCGATCAGGTTCTTCGTACCGAGCATTTGCTTCCGCTCGACCCCGAGATGATCGCCATGGCACATGGCCCGCGCAAGAACGCAGACGAGGGCCCCGAGCGCGTCTCGTCCTCGTTCAAGTTCGTGCCGAGCGCCCAGCATGTGTTGGCTGAGCTGGTCCCCAGCTACATCCTGACCGTCATTCACCAGGCGCTGATCGATTCGGCCGCCGCCGAGCAGGGTGCGCGCCGTAAGGCCATGCACTCCGCCACGGAGAACGCGTCGTCGATCATCTCGACTCTTACCCGTACGTATAACCGCGTGCGTCAGGCTTCCATTACCACGGAGATCAACGAGATCGTGGGCGGAGCCGCAGCATTGGAGGAACACTAATGGCAGATACCACCGTTAAAGCGGCGGTCGAGGAGGCCACGGCACGTCAGACGGCCGGTGAGGGGCGTATCGTCCGTATCATCGGCGCAGTTGTCGACGTTAAGTTCGATGGCGCTGTCCCCTCGATCTACAACGCGCTCACGGTCGAGGCCGATACGCCGATGGGTCACATCAGCACCATCCTGGAGGTTGAGTCTCAGCTTCCCGGCGGTGTCGTTCGTACCGTCGCCATGACGTCGACCGACGGCTTGCAGCGCGGCGTCGTCGCGGTCGACACCGGCGCACCCATGAAGATGCCCGTCGGCCCCGAGACCCTCGGCCGCATTTGGAATGTTATGGGCCAGCCTGTCGATGGCAAGCCCATGCCCCAGATCGATGAGTTTTATCCCATCCATCACCCGGCACCTCATTTCGACGAGCTCACTACCAAGACCGAGATCTTCGAGACCGGCATTAAGGCCGTCGACCTGCTCGAGCCCTACATCCGTGGCGGCAAGACGGGTCTGTTTGGCGGTGCCGGCGTCGGCAAGACCGTTCTGATTCAGGAGCTCATCAACAACCTCGCCCAGGAGCATGGCGGCACCTCGGTGTTCACCGGCGTTGGCGAGCGTACCCGTGAGGGTACCGACCTGTTCCTCGAGATGAGCGAGTCTGGCGTTATCGATAAGACCTGCTTGGTCTACGGTCAGATGAACGAGCCGCCTGGAGCGCGTCTGCGCATTGGTCTGGCCGGCCTCACCACCGCTGAGTACTTCCGCGATCGTGGCCAGGACGTCCTGCTGTTCATCGATAACATTTTCCGCTTCTCCCAGGCCGGTTCCGAGGTTTCCGCCCTTCTGGGCCGTATGCCGTCCGCTGTTGGCTACCAGCCCACGCTGGCTACCGAGATGGGCGACC
Source organism: Collinsella sp. LCP19S3_C9 (assembly GCF_052121575.1). Lineage (NCBI taxonomy): Bacteria > Bacillati > Actinomycetota > Coriobacteriia > Coriobacteriales > Coriobacteriaceae > Collinsella > Collinsella sp. LCP19S3_C9. The sequence continues at coordinate 8,331 of NZ_JBQKDZ010000021.1, read as the reverse complement.
TCCAGGAGCGCATTACCTCGACCAAGACGGGTTCCATCACCTCCGTTCAGGCTGTCTACGTCCCTGCAGACGACCTGACCGACCCGGCTCCCGCCACGACGTTTACACACCTCGACGCCACGACCGTTCTTTCGCGTTCCATCGCCGAGCTCGGTCTGTATCCCGCAATCGACCCCTTGGCTTCCTCTTCCGACGCCCTGGATCCCTCGATTGTCGGCGAGGAGCACTATCGTGTGGCCGTCGCAGTCCAAGAGCTGCTCCAGGAGTACTCCGACCTGCAGGACATCATCGCCATTCTGGGTATGGACGAGCTGTCCGAGGAGCAGCGCCTTACGGTCAACCGTGCCCGTAAGCTCCAGCAGTTCCTGTCTCAGTCCTTCCACGTCGCCGAGCAGTTCACCGGCAACCCCGGTGTCTACATCCGTGTCGAGGACACGGTCCGCTCGTTTGCCGCCATTGTCGACGGCGAGTGCGACGACCTGCCCGAGCAGGCGTTCCGTTATGCGTCCACGATTGACGACGTGCGCGAGCGCGCCGCCAAGATGGAGGAGAAGTAGTGGCTATGCAAATCCGCATCGTGTGTCCGGAGAGCTGCGCCTATGAAGGTGAGGCGGCATTTGTCGCCCTGCCTTCCACGGACGGCGAGTTCGGCATTCTTCCGCGTCACGCTAGCGAGATCTGCACGATCGATCGCGGCTACGTTCGCGTTTGTGATAAGCAAATGGGCGCCGTCGACCACACGTTTGCTGTGGACGGCGGCTATGCCCAGGTTGCGGACGATGTCGTGATTATCCTCGCCGAGCGCGCTTGCGATTTGGCGACCGTCGATGCCGACAAGCTTAAAGCTGATATTCAAGGTTTTGAAGAGAAGCTGGGTAATTTGTCGGAGGATGATGCACGCCGCGCCTACCTCTATAATGAAATCGCATGGTGTAAGCTCATGCTTGCCCAATAGTCAAACGATTTGGCGTTCGACCATTTGCGAACACATCATGCCCGGGGTGGCCCAGCCATCCCGGGCATGCTTTTTGAAAGGGTAGACCTTGGATATTATCCGTGTTGAAGGTGGCCACACCATCGGAGGCTCCGTGCCCGTTTCGGGTGCAAAGAACTCTGCACTCAAACTCATGGCGGCAACGCTTCTGGCACCGGGGAAGACGACGCTGCAGAACGTGCCCGATATCTCGGATGTCCATGTTATGGGCAAGGTGCTCAAGGGTATGGGCGCCAAGATTGACGTTCTCGATGAGCATACGCTCGAGATCGACACTTCTCAGGTTGATTCCTGGGAGGCTCCCTACGAGCTTGTCGCCAAGATGCGCGCCTCCACGGCCGTGATGGGTCCCCTGCTGGGCCGTTTCCATCGTGCCAAGATTGCCATGCCGGGTGGCTGCAATCTGGGTGCCCGTAAGATCGACATGCACATCTTGGGTCTTGAGGCGCTGGGCGTAGAATTCGACACTGCACACGGTTACATCAATGCCAACGCTCCTCAGGGGTTGCGCGGTACCACGGTTACGCTTGAATTTGCCAGCGTCGGCGCTACCGAGAACCTCATCATGGCGGCCGTGCGCGCACAAGGCACTACGGTTATCGATAATGCGGCTCGCGAGCCCGAGATCGTCGACCTTGCCAATATGCTCAACGAGATGGGCGCCAAGATTGTTGGCGCCGGCACGCCCGTCGTGACCATCGAAGGTGTGGACGAGCTGCATCCCGTTACCCATCGCGTGGTGGGCGACCGCATCGAGGCCGGCACCTTTATCGTTGCCGGTGCCCTGATGGCCGATGACCGCGGTGTCGACGTTACGGGCTTTTGCCCCATTCACTTGGGCATGGTGCTCAAGAAGATGGAGCTCATGGGTATCGAGTGTGAGCGAATCGAGAATGGCGTTCACGTGAGTCGTGTCGAGCACATCAGGCCGGTCGATATTCAGACACTTCCGTTCCCGGGCTTCCCGACGGACATGCAGGCGCAGATCATGGTGCTTTCCGCTCTCGCTGATGGCAGCTCTGTGATTACCGAGAATATCTTCGAGAACCGCTTCATGTTCGCGTCGGAGCTGGTCCGTATGGGCGCAGATATCCGCATCGAAAGCCATCACGCCATGATTCATGGCGTCAAGGGGTTCTCGGGTGCACAGGTTACCTCGCCTGATCTGCGCGGCGGCGCCGCGCTCGTCGTTGCTGGCCTTATCGCCGACGGCGTTACCGAGGTCTCGGCCATTCATCACATCAAACGTGGCTATGAGCAGTTTGTCGAAAAACTGCAGGCACTTGGTGCAAACGTCGAGCACGCCACTGTTCCCGATCCCGTCATCTACTAATGCAGGTTGCCTATGTTTAATAATAAGAAGCCCTTAGCGGATACTCGAAGACCTTCAACCGGCGCACAGGCCAAGATCTACAGTCGCGATAATGTTGCACGCTACTCCGAGCGCGCTCGTCAGCGCCGCCGCGGCCAGACAATCCGTCGCGTTGCGCTTATCGCCGTGCTTGGCGTGCTGTTGAGCGCTACGACTGCCGCCGGGCTGTGGTTCGCCAGAATTATGGGCAAGCTCGGCGATTCCAATGTCATTACCGACAATCTGCGCCATATCTTGGTGGATACCGATGAGGCCAAGGATCCGTTCTACGTGCTTCTTTTGGGTACCGATGGTCGTCCGGGCGAGGACACGTATCGCGCCGATTCAATTATCTTGGCGCGCATCGACCCTACGCAAAAGCAGGCTACGCTTATATCCATTCCACGTGATACCAAGGTTGTCTATAACGGCGAAACCATGAAGGTCAACGCCTGCCATACCTATGGCGGTGCCGAGGCCATGGTTCAAGCGGTCAATGAGCTGTGCGGCGTGCAGATTTCCCACTATGCCGAGGTTAGCTTTGACGGTATGCAATCATTGATTGACTCTGTGGGCGGTATCGACATCAACGCCACCGACGATGTCGATGACCCCGAGCATCTGGACATTAAGATTACGGCAGGCCAGCAGCACATGGACGGTGCTACCGCGCTCACCTATGCCCGTTGCCGCTATACCTATGCCGACGGCGACTATACGCGCATGCGTCACCAACGCCAGGTGCTTGGTGCCCTTGCCAACCAGATTCTCAACAACTTTGATGCTACGAAGGTCTTCGACCTGGTTAATTCGCTGTCCGATATGCTTGTGACCGATATGAGCGTTCAGGACATCGTGTCTACGGTCAATGCTATGCGCGGCATGGATGTCGATGGCATCTATTCGGCGAATCTGCCTTCCTACGCAGATGAAACCACCATGATCGACGGCCAGAGCTATGTCTTTGTCTACGAGGACGAGCTTAAGGAGATGATGGCGCGCGTCGATGCCGGCAAGGATCCTAAGGGACCAAACACCATGGGCCTATCCGACGGAACCAGCTCCACAATCGGTGATTTGAGCAACCATACTTCTGACGATTACGCCTACGGTACGGCCGGTTCGTCGGAAAGCTCGGGCGATTCGAGCTATTCGGACGATTCGAGCTATTCGGACGATTCGGATTACAGCTCATATTATTACGAGGAGCCCACTGGCGACGGCAACGGTTACGAAGCCAACTACTAGGGTTGCGCGGGCTTGCCAGCCCGTGCAACGGCTCGACGCTGCGCGCCGCCCAGAGCGACAATTTGTCATTCAAAAGGCAGGGCATGACCAGAAGGTCAATGTCCTGCCTTTTTCATGCCAACTTGTTCGCCCTGGACGTCGCTCGCTGACGTTGATTCAACCAGCGATGCCGACTACTCCCCTTGCACCAAAAAATCGCCCCGTTCTCGGTTTTGAGGACGGGGCGATTTTGCTTACCTAGATTATTCGAGTTCCTTATGCGAAGCGGGCGACGAGCTCCTGCAAGACGTCGGTCATCTTGACGAGCGAGCTGACCGGAACAAACTCGTTGACGCCGTGGTAGCAGTAGCCGCCCGTCGAAAGGTTGGGACAGGGCAGGCCGCGGAACGACAGCTGTGCACCGTCGGTGCCGCCGCGAATCGGCAGCACCTGGGGCTCAACATCGCAGGCAAGGAAGGATTCCTTAGCGACTTCGATCAGCTCTGGGTAGTCGCGGACAATCTCGGCCATGTTACGGTACTGGTGCTTGATCTCGACCGTTACGCGCTCCTCGCCCAGACGCTGGTTGAGCAGCGCGGCGGCAGCATCCATCAGATCGAGCTTCTGCTGGAACTTGGCGGCATCGTGATCACGGACGATATAGCGCGCCGTGGCATGGTCGACTGTGGCAGAAACGCCCTCGAGGTGATAGAAGCCCTCGTAGCCCTCGGTGTATTCCGGACGCTGCACGTAGGGAAGCAGGGCATTGAAGTCGCAGAACAGATTGCCCGCGTTAACCATGCGGCCCTTGGCGTCGCCGGGGTGAATGGACTGGCCCTCAAAGCTAACGGTAGCCTCGGCGGCGTTGAAGCACTCCCACTCAAGCTCGCCAACCGGACCGCCGTCGACTGTGTAGGCATACTTACAGCCAAAGTCCTCGATATCCAACAGCTCGGCACCGTGGCCGATTTCCTCGTCCGGGCAGAAACAAATACCAAGCGTGGGGTGGGGCAGGCTGGGGTCCCGTGCAATGCGTGCGACGAGCGCCATAATCTCGGCGACACCGGCCTTATCGTCGGCGCCCAGCAGCGTGGTGCCGTCGGTGCAAACCAGGTCCTCGCCCAAAAGGTTGTTGAGGGCGGGGAGCTTGGCGGTGCTCATGGATACGGGCTTGCCGTCGACGATGCCGCAAACCAGGTCGCCGCCCTCGTAGTGCACAATGTGCGGCGCTACGCCGGCGCCCGGTGCGACCTCGGTGGTGTCGAGGTGCGCGATCAGGCCCAGGGCGGGCTTATTCTCGGAGCCGGCGCTCGCGGGAATGTGAGCGCAGACATAGGCGTTTTCGGTTACATGGGCATCGGTTGCACCAAGCTCGCGCAATTCCTCGGCAAGCACATTGGCAAGATCAAACTGGACGGTGCTCGACGGCACCTGGTCACAGTTGGCATCCTCGGACTGTGTGTTGATCTGGACGTAGCGCAAAAAACGCTCGAGTACGTCGGGGTTCGTGGTGGTGTTTTCCATAGAGACCGCTCCAATCTTGGTTGTCGTGTGCATCAAGAACTCTAGCACGGTATGCCGCGGCATACCGCGACGCTTGGATGGGGTAGAATCAGCCATTGAATGCAGAAGGGACGGATGTTCATGGATACGACAAATAGCTCGCGCGAGCTACATCTAACGGTGGCGAACGAAGACTACTTGGAGTGCATGGTTCGCATCGAAAGCGAGGATGGGGAGACTAATGGCGTGCGGTCGGTCGATATCGCACAGCGCCTTGGCGTTTCGAAGGCATCGGTCAACAAGGCGGTTTCGGCTCTCAAGGCATCCGAGCTTGTCGAGCAGTCTCACTACGGCAAGGTTATCCTGACCAACCGTGGGCGCGAGGTCGGTTTGGCTATCTGGTATCGCCATCGCCTGATTCGCACATTTTTGGTCCAGGAGCTCGGCGTCGACTTTGAGCGCGCCGATGCCGAGGCCTGCATGATGGAGCACGCGCTTTCCGAGGACACAATGGTCCGTTGGCTCGCCTATCTCGAAAAGCAGGGAATCAGCATCGAGGAATAGCGAAACATATATATGGATACGAGTTATTACAATCGCTTCGGCGGCGAGGAGCTTATGCGCCGACTTGCCAGCGAGACGCTGCTGGCACAGGGTCCGATGGGCAGCGTGCTGCTGAGTGAATACGGTGCCGCCGATATTCCGCCGGCATTTTGGAACCTCGCCGAACCGCAGACGGTTTCTCGCATCCACCGACTGTATGCCGCCGCTGGTGCACAGGTGCTTATTACCAATACGTTCCAGGCATCGGGTTTTGCGCTCGATCGCGATGAAATCGCTCCATCTATGGCAGAGGTCAATCGCGGGGCGGTCGACGATGCCCGCCAGGCAAATCCCCAGCTATTGCTGGGGTCCATGGGGCCTATTGCGATTGAGTGGTTTGTCGAGGATTCTTCCGAGTATCGAGAGATTCGCGCAAATGCTCGCGAGCAGGCGTCCGCCCTGCTCAACGCCGGCGTCGACGGGATTCTGGTCGAGACGATCACGTCTATCCGCAATCTGCAGCCCGTGCTCGCCGGTGTCCATGATGCCGCTGATGGCATGCCCGTTCTGGTGAGCTTTGCTATTGATGACAAGGGCGACCTGCTGGGTGATGGCCTAAACATCGAAGGTGCCATCTTGTATGCCGAGAAGCACGGTGCGAGCTCGGTTGGGATCAATTGCTGCACCCTGACAGCGGCTACCGCTGCGGTACCAAGAATGGTCAAGATAGCCACGACGCCCGTTACTGTACGTCCCAATGCGGGAAATCCGGTCCAAACGCAAGATGGGCCTGTGTGGCACGAGGACCCCGAAGCTTTCGCGCGCGCATGCGTCGAGTGGAAGCGGGCTGGCGCCGCAATGGTTGGTGGCTGTTGCGGAACCACGGCGATCACGACGGCTGCTATGGCAGACGCGCTCGATATATAGAGTCCGAAGAAAAGCACATTCGAAGTACCGCCCCGACCGGGGCGGTTTTTTGTCTACATGCGCCCTCGATGGCTTTTGCCTAAACGGTGAATGCGTGCGCCGGCGGCTTGCCGGGCGCTCGTTGCGGGTATACCACTTGCGTACCATGATCCAAACACTGCGAGGTGTCTGCGTGTGTGCGCGATAATTCATTTTGGAACTGATGGCTGGCGCGCTCGCGTCGGCGAGGATTTTAACGCTGACAATGTTGCCCGTATCGCTGATGCCGCCGGCGAGCTCTGGCAAAAGACATATCCCGGCAAGACGGTATATATCGGGTATGACACCCGTCCCCGGGCGCGCGAGTTTGCAGAACTTGCAGCTGGCGTGCTTGCAGCCCATGGCCTTGATGCCGTGCTCGCGGCCCGTTTTGTACCCACGCCTGCCATCACGTGGGCTGCCGCATACGATGGCGAGGCGTGCGGGGCGCTCATGGTGACCGGTTCACATCATCCGCAGGGCTATCTCTGTCTCAAACTGCGCATGGGCGATGGTTCCACGGCAAGCCAGGACGTCATCGAAGAGCTCGAGGCAACGATGGCCGCCGAACCTCTGGGGCTCGAGGAGCAGTATCGCACGGCGGATATCATTCCCGACTATATGCGAGCGGTAGCATCGTTTGTCGATGCCAATGCCATTCGTGCCGCTCATCTGCGCGTGGTGGTCGACCCCATGGGGGGAGCGGCTCAAGGTTATCTTGCCGATTTGCTGCGCGAGCTGGGTGTTGAGGTTCATGAGATTCATGTGGGGCAAGCATCGGATTGGGGGGATATCTGTCCCGATCCCGTAGAGCCGTGGGTGGATGCCTGCGAGCGTGCAGTTATCGAAGACGGTGCGTGTGCCGGCCTGGTGACCGATGGCGATGCTGACCGTATTGGCGCGGTCGACGAGCGCGGTAGATATATACATCCGCATCAGATCATGGCGCTCGTAATGGGCGAATTGGTTCAGTTTCGCAATTTGAAGGGGCGAGTCGTCGTCAATCTATCGTGCTCGACGCTTGTACGTCGTGTTGCCGAGGCACTCGGTTGCCGCGTGACCGTAAAACCGGTTGGCTTCAAATATATAGCCGCCGAGATGAAAAAAGACGGGGTGCTTATGGGCGGTGAGGAGGCCGGTGGCATCGGCATTGCCGCGCATATGCCCGAGCGTGACGGCATTCTCGCTTGCCTACTCCTGTGTGAGCTCATGGCAAAGACGGGGGCTTCGCTGGGCGTGCTGGTCGATCAGCTCGAGGCGAGTTTTGGAAAAACAAGTTATGGCCGTCGAGATTTACGACTTGAGGCAGAAGATGCCGAGTCGCTGCGCACGCTGCTTCCCGGTGTGAATCCAAAGTCGATTTGCGGCAAGGCGCCGCAGAGCGTAAGTCACATGGACGGCTTGCGTTTGGCATTTGAGGATGATACCTGGCTGTTGGTTCGCCCGAGTGGCACTGAGCCGGTGGTGCGAGTGTACGCCGAGGGCTTTTCGGTGGAGGAGCGCGACGAGTTGCTTGATGCCGGCTGCGCTTTGGCTCGGGGCGCATATCGGCTCTAGCCATGGGGCTGCTCAATATAAAGATATGCTCGGCGAGTGGTAGGTAACGACTGGCAAGCGTCAGCTGCGGGTATAAATGTGTAGGAGTTGTGTGCAACCAGATTCCCGCCCCGCGGGCCCCTCCGGTCTGGCAATATATCTCCTTGCCGCGCGGCCCGGTCGGACCGGGAACCGGCGCAGGCGTGCACCTTGAGAACCGGATACTGCGAGG
>NZ_JBQKDZ010000020.1:0-23694 GCF_052121575.1 Collinsella sp. LCP19S3_C9 | reverse complement strand
CTTCAACTCCGAGCGGGCAAGCGACGCGCTCGGTGGCGCGACACCGGACGACTACCGGTCGTCGCTGGGGATGGCCGCGATTTAGCGGTCCAGGAAATCGTCCGCAGTCCCACGCCCGGAGTGGGATGCGGTTTCCGCTTTGGACTCCTGCCGGAAAGCGCGTCCCAGTCTGAAGGTTCAAAATGGGACGCGCTTTCCGAATCAAAGGCCTTGCGGAAAGCGCGTCCCAGAATCCGCGCCCAGAATGGGACATAGTTTCCGAAAGAAGGTCCTGAGGGAAGCTGTGTCCCGTTCGGAGCTGAAATACCGGGACGCAGTTTCCCTTACAAACAGAAGAAGGCGCGCTGCCTGCGGTTGATGCAGGCAGCGCGCCTTTTGCGTTGGGCCTCGTTGAGGTTCGAAGTCGTGGCTTGCGACCTTTAGGAGCGGGCGGCTCCGTCGACGGGGAGCACGGCGCCCGTGACGTAGGAGGACATGTCGCTCGCCAGGAAAACAAAGGCGTTGGCGACATCCTCGGGCTCGCCCATGCGACCCAGCGGAATGGTGGCGATGATGGGCTTGATGACCTCTTCGGGCAGGTTGGCGACCATATCGGTCTTGGTTACGCCGGGTGCGACGGCATTGACGCGAATGCCCATGGGGGCGAGCTCGCGCGAGAGCGACTGGACCATGCCGTTGACGGCAAACTTGGACGTGGGGTAACCGACGCCGGAGGGCTGACCGTACTTGGCGACCATCGAGCTCGTGGTGGTGATGGTGCCGCCGTGGCCGGCCTCGGTCATAATCTTGGCGGCCGCCTGGTGACCGTTAAAGACAGCGACGACGTTAAGGTCCATGACCGTTGCGAACTCCTCGGCTGTGTAGTCCAAAAGCGGCGAGCGCTGGGAGATGCCGGCGTTGTTGACGACCGTGTCCAAGCCGCCCATGTCGGTTGCAGCCTGGGTAAAAGCCTCGGTCACGGCCTCGAGTGAGGTGAGGTCGCAGGAGCGGCCCCAGACCTTGGCGTCGGGATAGGCGGCCGCCAGCTTCTCAACGGCCGCGTCGGCAGTCTCCTGGCGCGAGCCAAAGACGGTGACTGCGGCGCCCTCTTCGATAAAACGGCAGGCGATGGCATAGCCGATACCGCGCGTGCCTCCGGTGACGATTGCTTTCTTGCCCTCGAGCAACATAGTGCTTCCTCTCATCGCGGGCGGACACTCTCAGCACAGCGTAGCGATAGCCGGAATCGACCGCGTTTGCATATCGGTGAACGGTAGCGCGCGTTACCGATGAGCGGCTCGCGCAAATGTGCTCTGCCGTTGTGCTTAGGGCAGGAGGCAAAAGGGCTCCCGTCCCACATCGGACGGGAGCCCTCAAAGCGCGTATTGCTGGGCGAGCGTTGGGTTAGTTGGCCATGACGCCTTCGGTCCAGGCCTCGACGTTCTCGATGCGCAGGACGTTGGCGACCTCGGCCACGCAGTCGACGCTGGCAAGCTCGGCCGCGGCAGCCTGGACGTCCTTCTCGAGCGCGCGGTGCGTCAGGAAGATGACCGAGCAGGTATCGCTGGCGCCCGACTTGCCGTCCTCGACCTGGTTGATGAGCGAGATCGAGATGTTGTGCTTGGCAAAGATGTCGACCGTCTCGGACAGGGCGCCCACGCGGTCGGCGACCTTCAGGCGCACATAGTACTTGGTCTGGAGCTCGTCCATGGGCTTAAAGGCGAGGTTGTGGCCATAGGGCTCAATCTCGGGCAGCGGAGCCACGCCGCGGCTGATCTGCTCGGAGAGCGACAGGATATCGCCCACGACGGCGCTCGCGGTGGGGAAGGAGCCTGCGCCGGCACCGTAGAACATGGTCTCGCCCACGGCGTCGCCTACCACGTAGACAGCGTTCATGGCGCCGTTGACCTTGGCAAGCATGTGGTCGGCGGGGATCAGCGTGGGATGCACGCGGACGTCGACGCCGGCGTCGGTGTTGCGGGCGATGCCGAGCAGCTTAATGGTGTAGCCGAGCTCGCGGGCCTGGGCGATGTCCTCGGCGCCGATGGTACGGATACCCTGCTGGTACACATCATCGGTGGTCACGCGGGTGCCAAAGCCGATGGAGGCGAGGATCGCCGTCTTGCTGGCGGCGTCGAAGCCGTCGACGTCGGCGGACGGGTCGGCCTCGGCATAGCCCTTGGCCTGCGCGTCGGCGAGCACGTCGGCGTAATCGGCGCCCTCGGCGTCCATGCGCGACAGGATATAGTTGGTGGTACCGTTGAGAATGCCGGCGATGGTCAGGATCTTGTTGCCCACCAGGTCGTGCTCGAGCGTGCTCACGATGGGGATGCCGCCGCCGCAGCTGGCCTCGCACTTAATCTGCACGCCGCACGCGCGCGCCTTCTCGGCAAGCGTCTCGACGTGGCGGCCCAACAGGGCCTTGTTGGCAGAGACGACGTGCTTGCCGTGCTCAAAGGCGGTGGTGAAGATCTCGGTCGCGGGATGCTCGCCGCCGATCAGCTCGACGACGATATCGACGGCTGGGTCGGTAACGACGTCATGCCAGTCACTCGTAAAGGCCTCGCGCTCAATGCCTGCCGCCTCGGCCTGCTCCCAGGCAAGCGCGCAGGCGCGGGTCAGCTTAAGGTCGATGCCGTAGGCGGCCAGGTACTCATCGTGGTGGCTCTTGATCAGACGGGCCACGCCGCCGCCGACGGTTCCCAGACCGATCAGACCGACGTTCACGGTGCGCAGGGGTTCGCTCATAGATAGCTCCTTCGTGCATCTTATAGATTGATTGATCAAGTAATGTTGAGTGCATTCTAGCGTGAACCGAGAGCGCGTGCTCGCCAGGCAACAGGAGTCGCACAAAACGGCACCCCCGAAACGCTGCGGAAACATTGGAAACATGCTCGCTACAAACGAACTTCCGTAACAAACTGTCAACGTTTGCGCCATAAGGTTTGCCCCGTACCGCAAGACGGCCGCACCGCGGCCAGCGAAAAAGGGGGACATCATGTTCAACATCAACAGCACGCTCAGCCGTAGGAACTTTCTCGCCGGCGCCGCGGCGCTCGGCAGCGCTGCCGCACTCGCTGGTTGCTCGTCGGGTGGCTCGGACGGCGGCTCCGCCGATGACGGTAAGACCTTCAAGATCGGTGTCATCGGCCCTCTGACCGGTGCCGCGGCAACCTATGGCGTTTCGGCCGAAAAAGGTGCCAAGCTCGCCGCCAGGGATTTCTCGACCAAGGATCTCAAACTCTCGCTTAAGTCCGAGGATGACGTCGCCGACGGCGAGAAGGCCATCAACGCCTTCAATACCTTGTGCGACTGGGGCATGCAGGCGCTCGTCGGCCCCGTCACGACTGGTGCCGCCGTCGCCGTCTCGGGCGAGATCGCCGACGATATGCTCATGGTCACGCCTTCGGCCTCGTCGCTCGACGTCACCAAGGATAAGACCACGGTCTTTCAGGTTTGCTTCACCGATCCCACCATGGGCGCCAGCGCCGCGAAGTTCCTGGCCGAGAAGTATGCAGACGCCAAGATCGCCCTGTTCTACAACTCCGGCGATACGTATAGCTCGGGCGTTGCCGACGCTTTTGCCGAGCAGGCCAAGGCGTCCAAGCTCGATATCGTCGATACCGAGACCTTTAAGGACGACTCTTCCACGAGCTTTACCAACCAGCTCACCAAGGCCAAGGAGGCCGGCGCCACGCTTATCTTTGCCCCGATCTATTACACGCCGGCGTCCGTCCTGCTCAAGAACGCCAAGGACATGGGCTACGAACTGACCCTCATGGGCACCGACGGCATGGACGGCCTGCTCTCCGTTGAGGGCTTCGACACCTCTCTTGCCGAGGGCGTGCTGCTCATGACCCCGTTCTCTGCCGACGATGAGAAGAACGCCGACTTCGTCAAGGCATATAAGGACGCCTACAACGAGACGCCCAACCAGTTTGCCGCCGATGCTTATGACTGCATCCACGCGATTGTCGAGGCAATCGATGAGGCGGACATCGACATTACGGTCGACGGCGCCGACATTGCCGGCGACCTTGCCAAGGCTATGCGCAAGATCAAGATTGAGGGCCTGACAGGCGAGCTCACGTGGAACGACGAGGGCCAAGTCGAGAAGCCCGCTACGGCCTATGTGATTCAGGACGGCAAGTACATCGCCGCCTAAGTGCATATAACGAGACCGGTGGGGCCATGTTATTCAGGGCAGGAAAGCTTGTAACAGAACGGAAACATTACTTTCACACAATAAAGTCGCTAAACTGTATAAACCGACAGAAATACGCATAATTATGGATAAATGGATAAGGCAAAAGAAAAGTTCAAAATAATCGCCACTTTTCTCAACTAAAGCGTCTACTATTTTGCGAACGCCGAAGACGGCGGAGGATGGCCTGTCGGGTAACCGAAACCCGACGAGATTTGAGAGGAGAGCCGCATGTCGAGCCTCACCGGTAAGTCATTGAACCCTGTTATGAATCGCAGGAGCGTTATCGCGAGCGCAGCAGGTCTGGGGGCGATGTCCATTCTAGCTGGCTGCTCCTCCAACGGCGGCGACAGCGGTTCCGCTTCGAGCGACGCTTCGTTTAAGATCGGCACCATTGGCCCGCTGACCGGTGCCGCCGCGTCTTACGGCAAGTCCGTTACCCAGGGCGTCGAGCTTGGCTGCAAGGACTTCTCCACCAAGGAGCTGCCGCTTGCCAGCAAGGCCGAGGACGACCAGGCCGACGGCGAGAAGGCCGTCAACGCCTTTAATAACCTGCTCGACTGGGGCATGCAGGCCCTCGTCGGCCCGACCACCACGGGTGCGTCGGTTGCCGTTGCCGCAGAGTGCAGTAACGACCCCAAGACATTCATGATCACCCCGTCCGCGTCCTCCGAGGACGTCACCGACGGAAAGGATTGCGTCTTCCAGGTTTGCTTTACCGACCCCAACCAGGGCGTCAACGCTGCCAAGTTCCTGGCAGAGAAGTATGCGGACGAGAAGTTCGTGCTGTTCTATAACTCCGGCGACGCTTATTCTTCGGGCATTGCAGATTCCTTTAAGGCCCAGGCCGCTGAGTCTAAGCTCGAGATTGTTGACGAGGAGACCTTTAAGGACGACTCCGCTACGAGCTTTACCAACCAGCTGACCAAGGCCAAGCAGGCCGGCGCCACCATGATCTTTGCGCCGATCTACTACACGCCGGCGTCCGTCCTGCTCAAGAACGCCAAGGACATGGGCTACGACGTCAAGATGATGGGATGCGACGGCATGGACGGCATCCTGGGCGTCGAGGGCTTCGACACCTCTCTTGCCGAGGGTCTGCTGCTCATGACCCCGTTCTCCGCCGACGACGAGAAGAACGCCGACTTCGTCAACGCTTACAAGGATAAGTACGGCGATACCCCCGACCAGTTTGCCGCCGATGCCTACGACGGCGTGCACGCGGTGGCCGAGGCCCTCAAGGAGGCCGGTCTTGGTGTCGACGCCGACCCGACCGAGGTCGCCGAGAAGCTGCCCAAGGCTATGCTCAAGATTACCGTTGACGGTCTGACCGGCAAGCTCTCCTGGAACGACAAGGGCCAGGTCCAGAAGGATCCTACGGCGTATGTCATCACCGACGGCAAGTACGTACTGGCCTAATAGGCCGCCTTACATAGAGCGGTTTTGATCCCAAGCAGGGGAGGTTTTCGCCTTCCCTGCTTGCTTGGTATCTGGGGACAACGTAACGTCCCTGTTTCATACATCAACTGGAAACCTATTCGAAAGGGGGATGTGGAACATGACGGTCTTTATCCAATACCTGGTCAACGGCCTGTCCATGGGCAGCGTCTACGCCATCATCGCGTTGGGCTACACCATGGTCTACGGTATCGCCAAGATGCTCAACTTCGCTCACGGCGATGTCATCATGGTCGGTGCCTATGTCTCGTTCTGCGCCACGTCGTATCTCGGCCTCCCGGGCTGGGCATCTGTAGTTCTCTCTTGTGTGGTCTGCACGGTTCTCGGTGTTCTCATTGAGGGTCTGGCCTATAGGCCGCTGCGCCAAGCAGGCCCGCTGGCCGTTCTGATCACGGCCATCGGTGTGTCCTACTTCCTGCAGAATGCCGCGCAGCTTCTGTGGGGCGCCACGCCCAAGAACTTCACTTCGCTCGTCACCTTCCCGGTGCCGGAGTTCTTGGCCAAGTTCAACGTAAGTGCCGTCTCGCTCGTCACCATCGTCGCCTGCCTGGTTATCATGGCCGGTCTGATGATCTTTACAGGTAAGACCAAGATGGGCAAGGCCATGCGCGCCGTGTCCGAGGACAAGGCCGCCGCTCAGCTCATGGGCATCAACGTCAACCGCACCATCTCGATGACGTTCGCCATCGGCTCCGCCCTTGCCGCCATCGCCGGTGTGCTCCTGTGCTCCTACTCGCCGGTTCTGCAGCCCACCACGGGCGCCATGCCTGGCATCAAGGCCTTCGACGCTGCCGTTTTCGGCGGCATCGGCTCCATCCCCGGTGCCTTTGTCGGCGGCATTCTCATCGGCATCATCGAGGCGATGGCGCAGGCTTACATTTCCACGAGCCTTGCCAACTCCATCGTCTTTGGCGTTTTGATCATCGTCCTGCTCGTCAAGCCTGCCGGCCTCTTGGGCAAGTACGTACCCGAGAAGGTGTAGGTGAGCGTTATGAAGTTTCTTACAGACAAGCAGACGCGTCACGACTTTGTCACGTACGCCATGTGCGTTGTGGCGTTCGCCATCGTGTTCTTTATGCAGTCTAACCACATGATTCCGCGCATGATTGTCGGTCAGCTGGTTCCCATCACGGCCTATATCGTCATGGCCATCTCGCTCAACCTCGTCGTCGGCATCGCGGGTGACTTGTCGCTGGGCCACGCGGGTTTTATGAGCGTCGGCGCCTATACGGGAATCGTCACCGCCGTCGCGCTGGAGAGCGCCGTTCCGTCTGACCCGGTGCGTCTGATCATCAGCATTGTGGTCGGCGCTATCGCCGCTGCCATTCTGGGCTTCCTGATCGGTATTCCGGTTCTTCGCCTGAGCGGTGACTACCTGGCCATCGTAACCTTGGCCTTTGGCGAGATTATCAAAGAGATTGTTACCTGCCTCATTGTGGGCGTCGATTCCCGCGGCCTGCACGTGATCTTTAACATCACGGGCAATTCCACGATCGACGACCTACACCTGCTCGAAGACGGCACCGCTATCATCAAGGGTGCCCAGGGCGCATCTGGTGTTTCGACCTACTCGACGTTCCTTGCTGGCGCCATCCTGGTTATGGTTGCGCTCGTGATTGTGCTCAACTTGGTCCGCAGCCGTACCGGTCGTGCCATCATGGCCGTGCGCGATAACAAGATCGCTGCCGAGTCCGTGGGTATCTCCGTCACCCAGTACCGCATGATCGCCTTCGTGGTCTCCGCCGCTCTCGCCGGTGCTGCCGGAGCCCTCTTCGGCGGTAACTTCTCGCAGCTCTCCGCCACCAAGTTCGACTTCAACACGTCGATTCTCATTCTGGTGTTCGTGGTCCTGGGCGGTCTGGGCAACATGCGCGGTTCCGTCATCGCGGCGGCGCTGCTCACGGTGCTCCCCGAGCTGCTCCGTCAGTTCTCGGACTACCGCATGCTCATCTACGCCATCGTGTTGATTCTGGTCATGGTCTTTACTAACAACCCGCAGCTCAAGGCGTTCTTCGCGCGCATTAAGGACCGCTTTGCTTCCAAGAAGGAGGTGGCAACCGATGCCCAGTAAGTTTGAGTTCAACAAGGGCAAGATGGTCCCGTATCCTTCTGGCGCCATCGTTCCCGACCGCGACCTGGGCGAGCGCCCGGCGCTCGAGTGCATCCACCTGGGCATTGAGTTCGGCGGCCTTAAGGCGGTCGACGACTTTAGCCTGACCATCGGTAAGACCGAGATCGCCGGTCTCATCGGCCCCAACGGCGCCGGCAAGACCACGGTCTTCAACCTGCTCACCAAGGTGTACCAGCCCACGCACGGCACCATCCTGCTCGACGGTGAGGACACCTCGGGCAAGTCCGTCTACCAGGTCAACCGCATGGGTATCGCTCGTACCTTCCAAAACATCCGCCTGTTCAACACCATGACGGTGGAGGACAACGTAAAGGTCGGCCTGCACAACCAGGAGCGCTACTCCGGCTTTGAGGGCGTGCTGCGCCTGCCGACGTATTGGAAGCACGAGAAGGCCGCCCATGAGCGCGCCATGGAGCTTCTGTCCATCTTTGATATGGAACATCTGGCAAACGAGCAGGCCGGCTCGCTGCCTTACGGCGCTCAGCGTCGTTTGGAGATCGTCCGCGCGCTTGCCACCAATCCCAAGCTACTACTGCTCGACGAGCCTGCCGCCGGCATGAACCCGTCCGAGACTGCGGAGCTCATGGCGAACATCGTCAAGATTCGCGACACCTTTGGCATTGCCATCATGCTCATCGAGCACGACATGTCGCTCGTCATGAATATTTGCGAGGGTATCTGCGTGCTTAACTTTGGCAAGGTCATCGCCAAGGGCACGGCCGAGGAAATCCAGAACAACGAAGCCGTTATTGAGGCTTATCTGGGCAAGCAGGATAAGGGGGAGAACTAAATGGCAGAGCCGATGCTTTCCGTCTACAACATCAACGTCTGGTACGGCGCCATCCACGCCATTAAGGACATCTCCTTTAACGTTAACGAGGGCGAGATCGTTGCCCTGATTGGCGCGAACGGCGCCGGCAAGTCCACGACGCTCAAGACTGTCTCGGGCCTGCTGCGCTCCAAGACCGGCTCCATCAAGTTTATGGGCGAGGACATTATCCATACGCCCGCCGACAAGCTGGTTGGCAAGGGCCTGTCTCAGGTACCCGAGGGGCGTCGTGCCTTTTTGCAGATGACGGTCGAGGAGAACCTGGAGATGGGTGCCTATACACAGCCCAAGTCCACGGTTGCCCCGGGCCTCGAACGTGTTTACGAGCAGTTCCCGCGCCTGAAGGAACGCCGTCGCCAGGTGGCCGGCACCCTTTCGGGCGGCGAGCAGCAGATGCTCGTTATGGGTCGTGCCCTTATGAGTAACCCCAAGCTGCTCATGCTCGACGAACCCTCCATGGGTCTGGCGCCGATCCTGATCGAGCAGATCTTCCAGATTGTCGAGGATTTGCACAAGGCCGGCACCACGGTGCTCCTGGTCGAGCAGAACGCGCAGATGGCGCTTTCCATCGCCACACGCGGCTACGTGCTCGAGACCGGCAAGATCACCATGACCGGCACCGGCCAAGAGCTGCTGCACGACGACAACGTCCGCAAAGCTTATCTTGGTGGTTAATCCATCCAGTAATAGGGGCGCTGACCAACTCGGTCAGCGCCCCTTTTGAAATGATCCGTTGGCTTGGTATTTAAAGTGCGACAATGCCGTGTGGAAATAGAAGTGTCATCTGGGGGGTCTATCTATGCTGTACGAGTTTTGTGCCGAGAACTTTGAGCGGGTGCCGGCGGCCATTGCGGCCGGTGCGGGACGCATTGAGCTGTGCGACAACCTTGCGGTTGGTGGCACCACGCCCTCGGCCGGCGTTATCAGCGCTACGACCAGCTATGCTCGCGAGCACGATGCACGGGTGATGTGCATGATCCGTCCGCGTGGCGGCGACTTTCACTACAACCAGGACGAGCTGCGCATGATGGAGATGGACTTGGGCCTTGCCGTAAGCGCCGGAGTCGATGGCTTGGTCTTTGGTTGCTGCAAGCCTTGTGCCGGCGGATGGGCGCTCGATGAACTTGCGTTGGGCGCCCTTGTGATGGCTGCGGGCTGCGCGACCGAGGAGTGCAAGCGCGAGCCCATCGACATCACCTTTCACATGGCGTTTGACCAGCTCTCGCCCGAGGCTCAGCTCGACGCGATTGACACGCTCGCCGACTGCGGCATAACGCGCATCCTGACGCATGGCGGTGCCGCCGGCACGCCGATTGAGGACAACCTGGAGCATCTGTCGCACCTTATCGACTACGCGGACGATCGCCTGACCATCCTTCCCGGCGGCGGCATTTCCGCGGCCAACCGCGATACCGTGGCTGCGGCACTGGGCGTCTCCGAGCTCCATGGCACCAAGATCGTGCCGCTGGAGGTATAACCCGTGCCCCTGGTATTTGACGTTCAGCAGGCGAGCGGGAAGCCCGACGACAACCGGCGCCCTGGCACCGCGTGCCCCTTTTGCGATACCGAGGAACTCGCCAATATCATCCGGCGCGACGGTGACTGTATCTGGCTCGAGAATAAGTTCAAGACCCTGCGCGCCACCCGTCAAACCGTGCTGATCGAGTCGGCCGACCACGACGCAGATCTGGTGACCTATGCGCCGGACGAGCTGCATCATGTGATGCGGTTTGCCCTGGGTTGCTGGCAGCAGATGATCGATTCACAGCAGTATCGAAGCGTGCTCATGTACAAGAACAAGGGTCCGCTCTCGGGCGGTAGTCTCGTTCATCCGCACATGCAGATTGTGGGTTTGGAGCAGGAAGACGGCTATGCTTCGCTGACTTCCGCCAATTTCGATGGCATCAATGTCTGGCAACAGGGGAGAATCGCGGTCAACATCTCAACCGAACCGATTATGGGGTTCTTTGAGGTCAACGTTTCAGCTCCGCGGGGAATCGACGCCAGCGATGACACGCGGGACCAAGCCGAGGCGGATCTCTTCGCCGATGCGATCCAGGTAGCTCTGCGTTATATCCTAAACGAGCACCACGGTGGCCGTGCAGAGTCGTACAACTTGTTCTTCTATCACCTGGGCGGTCGGACCATTGCCAAGGCGCTGCCGCGTTGGGTGGTTTCGCCCTACTTTGTCGGCTATCGTTTGGCCCAGGTCAATGCCGAGACGACGCTCGATATCGATGCTGAGCGCCTGCGCGCGCATCTGGAAACGCTCGTATAGCAAGACTAACGCCCGCGTAATGCGGACAGCCTAGCGTGCCATGGCGTTGCGGCCGGCCTCGACGCGCTTGCGCTGGGCAGCGCGCTCCTCGCCGGTTAGACGCTCAAAGAGATGCCCGATAAGCGAGGCAAGTACCTGCTGAAACAGCGTTCCGCACATGACGGGAAATACGACTTCGCCCGGAAAGTATTGCGTGGCGATGACGGCGCCCGAAGAGATGTTGCGCATGCCGCAGGTAAAGCACATGGTAGTCGTTTCGCTATACGGCAGATGCAGTGCGCGGGCGACCAGAATACCGACGACAAAGCCGCTGATGGCGAAGATCAAAATAAAGAGGGCGACTTCCAAGCGCACCGCGTTCATGTGCAGCACGTACTCGCTCATGGCGGTGGAGTTCGACGCGATAACACCCATCATCATGAACTTGCAGGCGGGCGAGAGCGCAGGGGAGAGCTTCTCGTGTCCCCATCCGCACGTGAGTTCGTTAATCACGATGCCGAGCAGGGCGGGGATAGCGATCATGAAGGCCATGTTCTGCATCATGCCCGGCACGTCGATCGAGACGGTGGCGCCCAGCAAGAGCTTAAGCGTGAACGGAATCGTAACGGGTGAGATAACCGAGGACGTCAGGATGATGGTGAGCGCGAGCGGGCCGTTGCCGCCGAACATGCTAATCCACATAAAGGCAGTGACAGCCACAGGTACGCTGTACTCGAGCACGATACCGCAGACTAGGTTGGGGTTGGAGCCAAAGAACAGCGACCCCATGGCATAGGCTGTTATGGGAATAAGCGCCGCCGAGACCAGCAGCGCCAAAATCAGGTGCAGCGGACGGCGGAATACTTCGGCTACCTGATGGAAGGTGTTGCTGAGGGCACCTTGGAACGTCATAAAGGCAAACAGGGTGGGGACGATGGGCTTGAGTACGCCGATCTGCTGGGGAAAGAGTACGCCGAGCGTCACGCAAATCGGAACGATGATCTGCATATGCTCCGCGAGGAACTTACCCAGTCCAACCCATTGCTTCATATGCGCTTGTGACTCCCTTTGCTCGTGAATCCGTTTTGAATGGATATGCTAGACGCTCGCATGCGTCCGTGTGGCTGAAACGCTCGATTATTTCGAGGCTATTACCGCCCTCGTTTATCGAAACCACGGCGTGCTGGACGTTGTGCGTCCGCGCCGCACGGTATAATAAATCCGTTCAACAGATCTGCCTGCCGAAGCGGGCATACACAGAGGACTCATCGCTATGAACCGTGAGAGGTATCGCGGCGACCTGCCCCTATCGGGGGTGGGCGCCTATGTCATCGCTTAAGACAACGCATCGCTGGGCGGTCGCTCAGCAAAACCCCGAGCTCGAAAAGGAGCTTTCGGCTGGCCTGGGCATACCCGGGCTGGTGGCGCGCATTATGGTTGCGCACGGCATTACATCCATCGAGGAAGGCCAGCTTTTTTTGACGCCTTCGCTCGATCGCGACTGGGCGGACCCGCTCGTTATTCCGGGTATGGCGGTCGTCGTCGACCGCGTTGAGCGTGCTATTCGCAGCCACGAGCGCATCGCCGTCTTTGGCGATTTTGACGTCGACGGCATTACGTCGACTTGTCTGTTGACCGAGGCGCTGCGTTCGTTTGGCGCCAACGTCACGCCGTTTATTCCGCATCGTTTTGACGAGGGCTACGGCCTGTCGCGTGCGGCGCTCGACCGCGTTAACGAGCTCGCTCGACCCCAGCTGATCGTGACCGTCGATAACGGCATTGCCGCCAAGGAAGAGGCCTCCTATCTGGAGAGCCTGGGGATCGATTTGGTGGTCACGGACCATCACGAGCCGTCCGACCAGGTGCCGCAGGGCGTGCCCCTGACCGACCCCAAGCTCGAGGACAAGGGTCCCTCGCGCGAGCTTGCCGGTGCCGGCGTGGCACTCAAGCTGGTGCAGGTCCTGGGCGAGCGTTTGGGCAAGCCGTCGTATTGGCGTTCGCTGATAGAGGTCGCGGCGCTGGGCACTGTGTCCGACATGATGCCGCTTACGCCCGAGAATCGCGCACTGGTCGCCGAGGGCATCCAGCAGATGCGCGTGACGGCCCGTCCCGGCTATATCGCGCTTGCCGCACTTGCCAAGGCCGACCTTTCTACCATTACGGCCGACGGCCTGTCGTTTTCGCTCATCCCTCGTCTGAATGCTGCCGGCCGCATGGCCGATCCCAAGCTGGCGCTCGACCTGCTGCTTGCCCGCGACCCCATCGAAGCGAGCGCGCTTGCCGCCGAGCTCGAGGAAATCAATCGCCAACGCCGCGAGATCGAGGCCGAGCTTACGCGCGATGCCATGGCGAAGGTCGAGGAGACTTATGACGGCGGGCGCGCAATCGTCGTGGGCGGCGAGGGCTGGCACGAGGGCGTCAAGGGCATCGTGGCGAGCCGCTTGACCAATCGCTATCACGTGCCGGCGCTGCTCTTCTCGATCGAGGACGGCGTTGCGCGCGGATCGGGCCGCTCGGTGGGCAAGATCAACCTGTTCGATGCCGTCGAGCGTTGCTCCGACCTGCTGATTCGTCGCGGCGGGCATGCCGGTGCGGTGGGTGTGACCATCGAGGCATCCAAGCTCGATGAGTTCCGCCGTCGCCTTTCGGCCGTGCTATCGGAGCTTCCCGCCGAGGACTTTGAGGACACTGACGAGGTTGCCGCCACCGTTGATCTCTCCGAGCTAAATATCGAGACCATCGAGCAAATTTCCCGTCTTGAGCCGTTTGGCCAGGGCAATAAGGTGCCGCTTCTGGCCGCCGAGGGCGTGACGATGTGCGATCGCGCCGTGGTGGGCAAAACCGGCGAGCACATGCGCTTTGTGGCGACCGATGGTGCCGCGAGTGTGCCGGCCATCATGTTCCGCGTGCCGCAGATCGATAGGCTCATCAATTGCGACAGCGCCGTCGACTTGGTGTTCGAGGCCGTGGCCGAGCATTGGCAGGGACGTGTGAAGCCCAAGCTCATGATCAAAGATGTCTTGGTGCGCGATACCGCGGCGCCCAATATCGACGATCCGGCATGTGAGCTTCGCCGCGGCGTGCAACCGGCGGATTCTGGTCTGCGCCTGGAGTCGCGTAAACGCGAGACGCTCGCCCAGCTTTCTTATACCGAGCTCACGCGCTCGCTTATCCATAGCTTTATCGGCTCGAACCAGCCGCATCGCGCGCAGGTCGAGGCACTCGACGCGCTTGCCGACCATCAGAGCGTTTTGGCCGTTATGGGGACGGGGCGTGGCAAGTCTCTGATTTTCCATGTGCATGCCGCGCGCGAGGCGGTTCTTCGCGGGCGTGCGAGCATTTTTGTCTATCCTCTGCGTTCGCTCGTTGCCGATCAGGCCTATCACCTTTCCTCGACGATGGCCGCGCTCGGCATTGGTGTCGGCGTGCTGACTGGCGAGACCGTGGAGGCCGTACGTGATGACGTATTCGCCGGCCTTGCTTCGGGTCGCACCGGTATCGTTCTCACGACGCCCGAGTTCTTGTCTATCCACCGCGATCGATTTGCGCGTTCTGGACGTATTGGCTTCGTTGTTATCGATGAGGCGCACCATGCCGGTCTTGCTAAGGGTGGTGACCGGAGTGCATACCTCGATATGCCCGATATTCTTAAAGCCCTGGGCGACCCCGTTGTCATGGCGGCAACGGCCACCGCGACGGCTCCAGTTGTGGCAGAGCTTGCTCGCGTACTGCCGATTACCAGCACGGTGGTCGACGAGACCGTTCGCGAGAATCTACAACTCGAGGACGATCGTGACCTTGCGAGCCGTGAAAATCGCCTGGTTTCGATCGTTGCGACGGGGGAGAAGACCGTCATCTACGTGAACTCGCGCGACCAGTCCGTGGCGCTTGCCAAGACGTTGCGCAAACGTGTGCCCGACTGCGCGACCCATATCGCGTTCTATAACGCCGGGCTTGCGCGTTCCGATCGCCGACGCGTCGAGGAGGCGTTTCGAGATGGCAGCCTGAGCTGCATCGTTTCAACCTCGGCCTTCGGTGAGGGCGTCAACCTGCCCGATATCCGCCATGTCGTGCTCTACCACATGCCGTTTGGCGCGATTGAGTTTAACCAGATGAGTGGCCGTGCCGGCCGCGATGGGCAGCCTGCCGTGATTCACCTGCTTTATTCGTCTCGTGACGCTCGTATTAATGAGCGCCTGCTCGATTGTTACGCGCCCGAGCGCGATGAGCTTGTCACGCTCTATCGGGCGCTGCAGACCATGTGGCGCTCCAATCGTGGCAAGACGGGGGACGATTCATTCTGCGCAAGCGATATCGACATTGCGCAGATGTGCCTTGCAATCGACGCGCGCACGCCGGTCGATGAGCGTTCGGTGGCAAGCGGCTTGGGAATCTTCGAAGAGCTCGGTTTCTGTCACGTTTCGGGGTTTGACGATACCCGTCGCATCGCGATGACCGAAAACCCCGGGCGCGTGCAGTTGAGCAGGTCGATCCGCTATTTGGAGGGCTTGCGCTCGCGCATGGAGTTCTCGGCTTTCCGGAGTTGGGCACTCGATTCGTGCGCTTCTGATATGCTTACCAAAATTAACCGCCCGATCGTACCGCGGGCCTAGGGAAGGGGACCTCGATGGATGCCGCAGCCCGTACCGCCCATGATTCCGCCCTCCAGCCCTTTTCGGAGATGGAGCACTATACGCATGCCGATGATCTGCCGCCCGAGATTATGGCGGACAGCTACGACAAGCTGGAGCGCCTGTGCCTTAAATATATGAGTGAGGATGACTTCTCCAAGGTGGAGCAGGCCTACTGCTTTGCTGCCGAGAAGCACTGCAACCAAAAGCGGCGCTCGGGTGAGATGTACATTAACCATCCCGTCGAGGTGGCTATCATTTTGGCCGACCTTAAGATGGACTGCGATGTGGTGTGCGCTGCATTGCTGCACGATACCGTCGAGGATACCGATACCTCGCTTGCCGATGTTTCGGGTCTGTTTGGCGAAACCGTGGCAGAGCTCGTCGACGGCGTGACCAAGCTCACCAACATCGAAGTCGACAACATGGACGAAAAGCAGGCGCTTACGCTGCGCAAGATGTTCCTCGCCATGTCCAAGGACATTCGCGTCATCATCGTCAAACTCGCCGACCGCCTGCATAATATGCGCACGCTTGCCGCCCTGCGCGAGGACCGCCGCCTGTTTAAGGCGCGCGAGACCATGGATGTGTATGCGCCCCTGGCCGACCGCCTGGGCATGAGCTCTATCAAGTGGGAACTCGAGGATCTGTCCTTCTTCTACCTTGAACCCGACGCTTACCAGCGCATCGCCCGCATGGTGGCAGAGTCACGCGAGGTTCGCGAACGCTTTCTGGCCGAGACTATCAAGACGCTTACCGATGAGCTCGACCGCATTGGCCTTGAGGGTTTTCAGATCAACGGTCGTTCCAAGCACTATTGGTCCATCTATCAAAAGATGAAGCGCAAGGGCAAGGAGTTCTCCGAGATTTATGATCTGGTGGCGCTGCGCGTCATCACCCATTCGGTGCGCGATTGCTATTCCACGCTTGGTGCCGTGCATACTTTGTGGCATCCCATGCCCGGTCGTTTTAAAGACTATATCGCTATGCCCAAGGTCAATAACTACCAATCGCTCCATACGACGGTTATCGGCCCCACGGCCCGTCCGCTCGAGATTCAGATTCGAACCTACGAGATGCACGAGCAGGCCGAGTACGGCATCGCCGCCCACTGGCTATATAAGAAATCGGGCGGATCGTCTGCCTCCAAGACCAACGACGCACAGCGTCTGGACGATCAGATTAACTGGCTCAAGCACTCGCTCGATTGGGCAGCCTCTGACGAGATCACCGATGCCAAAGAATATCTGCACTCACTGAAGGTCGACCTGTTTGACCAGGAGATTTTTGTCTTTACGCCCAAGGGTGAGGTCATGGCGCTTCGTGCGGGCTCTACACCGCTCGACTTTGCCTACGCTGTTCATACCGAGGTCGGCAACCACTGCGTCGGCGCCAAAATCAACGGTGCGGTGGCTCCGCTCACGCACGAAATCAAGACGGGTGACCGTGTCGAGATCCTGACTAACAAGAGCTCCAAGCCGTCGCGCGATTGGCTCAAGATCGTCAAGACGCCTTCGGCCAAGTCAAAGATTCGCCGTTACTTCGCCGCTGCGACCAAAGACGATGACGCTGCTGCCGGTCGCGATATGCTGGCCAAGGACCTGCGCAAGCGCGGGTACGGCATCTCTACGCCGCGATCCACGCGTGCACTCAATGCCGTGGCGGAGCAGTTTAACTTCAAGCAACTCGAGGACCTGTTCGCAGCCGTTGGCGCGGGCAAGGTCGCCCCGCGTGCTGTGGGCAATAAGGTCGAGCAAATCTTGGATCCCAAGCCCGAGGAGCAGCTTACCAAGGCCGAAGCCATCGCTGAGGTCGTCAAGCAGCCTGCCCGCGGTTCCAACCGCAAACCGCAAAAGCGTGGCAAGAGTGCAAGTAACGGCATTATCGTCAAGGGCGAGAGCAACAGCGGCCTGCTGGTTCGTCTGGCGCATTGCTGCAATCCGGTGACGGGCGACGACATCGTGGGCTTTATCACGCGCGGTCGAGGCGTCTCGGTGCATCGTGCCAACTGCCCCAACGTCAAGGGTCTCATGGAACACCCCGAGCGCATGATTGACGTGGAGTGGGATGGTGCTGCCGATACGCTTTTCCAGGTCGAGATCGTGGTCGAGTGCTTGGATCGTATGGGCTTGCTCAAGGATGTCACCATCGCCATTGGCGATGCAGGCGGAAATATCCTTTCCGCCGCTACCTCGACCAACCGCGAGGGCATTGCGACCCTGCGCTTTATGGTCGAGATTTCGGACGCGAGCGGTCTGGATCCGCTGCTGGCATCCATCAGCAGTGTCGACTCGGTCTATGACGCACGCCGTCTGATGCCTGGCGAGGGTGGGGCTCAGCTTAAGCGTCGCGTATAGGCGTGACGAACGCACAACGGTAATGATATTGGCTACGTTCGAGGCATCGTTTGATGCCTCGACGCTTGTAGAAGGAGGACGTGCTCATGGTCACTGCAGCTTTGGACTTAACCCCTCGGGGTACGGCTTCGATTGAGGCGCTTGTAAACGGCCCCATTCAGACCAACAGTTACGCCGTAATCTCGAGCGGCGAATGCCTGATTATCGATCCGGCCTGGGAAGGTGAGCGTCTTGTGGAACATATCTATGCCAAGCATCCTGACGCGCACGTGCTAGGCGCTGTCTGCACCCATGGCCATGCCGATCACGTAGGTGGCGTTGCCGGAGCGCGAGCCGCCGTCGGTAAGGGTTTCCTATATGAGTTAGGTGCGAAGGACGTGTTGGTATCTCGTGAGAATATCGAGGAGCAGCGAGCGATGTGGGGCATCGATACGCCCGATCCGGGCGAGCCGACGCGATTGCTTGCTGAGGGCGATACGATTGAATTGGGTGATATCTGCCTGCAGGTGATCGAGACGCCCGGTCACACACCGGGTGGCATTGTCTTGTTCGCCGCCACCGAGCAGGGAAGCATCGCCTTTGTTGGCGACACCCTGTTCCCGGGCAGCCACGGCCGCACCGATCTCGCCGGTGGAGACGAGGCGGCGATTCTGCGCTCGCTCTCCAAGCTCGCCCAGCTGCTTCCAGCCGATACCGTTTGTTTAACGGGGCATGGTGATTCGACCACTATGGCGCGCGAGCTCATGCAGAACCCTTTCATGCAGATGTAGCTTTGTAGTCAGCTGCTTAAGCACGAGAAGTGTCCAAACGTCAAGATATTTTCCCCAACGGGCCGATTCCGTAGGGCAAACGGTCAAAAAAAGTCTGTTTGGACGATATTCGTGAACAAACGAACGTTTACGCTCGGGTACGCCGTGGTAAAATCTCATGCGTTATCGGAGCAACCTTACAGGAGGTTTCTTTTATGCTCGTCAACGCAGCAGACATGCTCAAGAAGGCCGAGGCCGGCAAGTATGCTCTCGGTGCCTTCAACACCAACAACCTCGAGTGGACTCTGGCTATTCTCCAGGCCGCCGAGGAGGCCAAGTCTCCGCTGATCCTTCAGTGCACCGCTGGTGCCGCTAAGTGGATGGGCGGTTTCAAGGTCTGCGCCGACATGGTCAAGGCTGCCGTCGAGGCCACGGGTGTTACCGTTCCCGTCGCCCTTCACCTCGATCACGGTTCTTACGAGGACTGCTTCAAGTGCATCGAGGCCGGCTTCACGTCCATCATGTATGACGGCTCTCACGAGGAAACCTTCCAGCTTAACCTCGATCGCACCAAGGAGCTCGTTGAGCTTGCCCATTCCAAGGGCATGTCCATCGAGGCCGAGGTCGGCGGCATCGGCGGCACCGAGGACGGCGTGACTTCCAACGGTGAGCTCGCTGACCCCGCTGAGTGCAAGCAGATTGCTGACCTGGGCGTCGACTTCCTCGCCTGCGGCATCGGCAACATCCACGGCGTGTATCCCGCCGACTGGGCCGGTCTTTCCTTCGAGCGTCTGAGCGAGATCAAGGCTCAGACCGGCGACCTGCCCCTCGTTCTGCACGGTGGTACCGGCATCCCCGAGGATCAGATCAAGAAGGCCATCTCCCTGGGCATCTCCAAGATCAACGTCAACACCGACCTGCAGCTTGTCTTCGCTGCCGCCACGCGTGAGTACGTTGAGGCTGGCAAGGATCAGCAGGGCAAGGGCTATGACCCCCGCAAGCTCCTGAAGCCCGGTCGCGAGGCCATCGTTGCCCGCACCAAGGAGCTCATGGAGGAGTTTGGCTCCGTCAACAAGGCGTAAGCGTCGCTAAACTACCCGCCGGAAGCCCCGTCCCCCTACACTGTTTCCTTTGCGCTCACCTGGCTTCGCCAGAAGTCGCGCCAAGGAAACAGTTCCGGGGGACGGGGCTTCCTTTGTTTAACGCCGCAGGGTTACTGGGCTGAATTATTTATTTGACTACCGTTCGGCGGTGTTGATGGCTCCTTTGTTGGGGCTTTCTTTTTATCTCGGTACAATGGGCTTCAAGGGTTCTAGTGACTTGGAGTTTTGGTATGGCTGTAATTAACGTGTCGCCTGCTGATGGGAAGGTTATTGCCGAGGGGCCGGTTGGGTGCTTGGTTGATGTTTGCTGTGATGACTTTCGCCATCTCGATATTGGACTGCCGCCCGAGATCCTGCGTTTAAAGGATGCAGGGTATCTTTCGCAGGCTATTGAGGCTTGCGATCGCCTGCTTGCCCAAGATCTTGATTCCTCGCTTGCTGCCTGCGTTCGTGCCGAGCGGTATCGCATGATCGAGACGTCGTTTCATTTTTCGGTGTCGCGCGATCAGGCTATTGCGATGATCCGCGAGGAGTGGCCGGAGTTTACCGAGGATCAGTTTGACGACCTGATCGATCGCAAGCGCATCGACTGGCGCTTTATCGATGGTGAACTGTTCGTTCTCGACAACTTCCTTGATTCTTTGCGTGTGTATCCCAAGGAGGTTCCGGGCCTGCGTCCCGATTCTACGGATGGAACTGCGCTGCGCAACCAGATGCTTAAGAAGATGGAATCACAGGGCGGGCTGTCTCGTGCCATTACGCTTAAAGCGTCCGTGTCTGTTCCCGGTGCTCTGGAGGGGGAGGCCGTTCGCGCGTGGCTTCCCGTTGCCGCAGCCTGCCGCCAGCAGTCTCATATCGAGATTCTCGATATGACGCCGGAGGGGGTCCTTGCTCCCGCGAACGCTTTGGCGCGTACCGCCTCGTGGGTTTCCTCGGCTGATCGATCGTTCTCAGTGACCTATCGTTATCTGATTGATGCTGCTTATTGCGATATCTACGGGGGAGCGCTTCCGGCGCATCCGTGTATGGACGCGCCGCTGCCCAAGGATATTTCCGAGGACCGACCGCATATTGCATTCACGCCGTATCTGCAGCAGCTGACCGAACATGTTATCGATGGTCTCGAGGATCAGCTCGACCGCGCTCGGGCTATCTATGATTATTTGACGCATCATATCGACTATCGATACCAGCCACCGTATCTGCTTCTGGGCTCTATCGCCGATGACTGCGCGCATTCGCTTCGCGGTGACTGCGGTGTTATGGCACTCACGTTTATCACCATGTGCCGCATCGCCGGCGTGCCCGCACGTTGGCAGAGCGGCCTGTACGTTGCGCCCGACTCGGTAGGCTCGCATGACTGGGCGGAGTTCTATACACCGCAGACGGGTTGGCTTAACGCCGATGTCTCGTTTGGATCCTCGGCACGCAGGATGGGGGAGGAATGGCGCCGCCGCCACTACTTTGGCAACCTCGATCCATGGCGCATGGTGGCAAACTGTCGGTTCCAGGCAGAGTTTGAACCCGTCTTTGACGGTATGCGTGAGGACCCCTACGATAACCAGATGGGCGAGGCCTCGGTCGACGGTCGCGGATGCCGCCAGCGCGAGATGCTCCGCACGGTCGAACTCATCGAAATGCTCGAAGTTCCATTTTCGGACTAATCTACGGAAAGCTGTGATAAACTAACTCACGCAATACGTGCCCGAGTGGCGGAATTGGCAGACGCAGTGGACTCAAAATCCACCGTTGGCAACAACGTGCGAGTTCGAGTCTCGCCTCGGGCACCATACATGCAAAAGAGCGTTCAAGGGGGTTAAGGCCCCCTTTTTCGTGCCGAACTCGCGTGAGCGCGCGGAGCGTTAAGCAAACAGGCCTGTGGCCTGTTTGTAGCGGAGCGTGGCGAGGGCGCCATGCGCCCGAAGCCCGGGGCTTCGCGAAGCGAAGGCCCTTCGAGTCTCGCCTCGGGCACCATACATGCAAAAGAGCGTTCAAGGGGGTTAAGGCCCCCTTTTTCGTGTACGTAATGTGATAACGAGCGGTACGTGTTATTATCGCCAAGGCGTTGTTTCCGCAATGCCCTAAAGAGGAACCCGAGGGTTCCCACCTTTTGGCGCCAATGAGCAGCTGACTGGTCATACAACTTAGATTCTCTTCCTCATATCGAGGATGTCTATGTGTACGACCTGGTTGCAAAAAAGCGCCGGGTTATTTTTTTATGAATGGAGGTAGGGAAAATAGCTAAGTCTGATGACACCCGCATCAACGACGAGATCACTGCATCTTCGTGCCGTTTGATTGGCGTCGATGGCTCTCAGCTCGGCCTGTTCGCCATCCGCGATGCCCAGCGCGTCGCCGACGATCAGGGTCTCGACCTTGTCGAGATCGCTCCCAACGCGGAGCCGCCGGTCTGCAAGGTCATGGACTACGGTAAGTTCAAGTACCAGCAGGCCATGAAGGCCAAGGCTGCTCGTAAGAACCAGTCCAAGGTCGAGGTTAAGGAAATGAAGTTCCGACCCAAGATCGACGTTGGCGACTACGAGACCAAGAAGGGCCACGTTCTGCGTTTCCTCAAGAAGGGCGCACGCGTTAAGATCACCATCATGTTCCGCGGCCGTGAGATGGCTCACCCGGAGCAGGGTCTTAACGTTCTCGAGCGTCTCGCCGAGGATCTTAAGCCTTACGCTACGGTCGAGTCCAAGCCTAAGATGGAAGGCCGTAACATGCTTATGCTGCTCGCCCCAATTAAGGGCGCCTTTGATGAGGATAAAGCGGCAAGTGATACTAAGTAACTAGTGTTCTGTAACCGATTAAGGAGTATTTCATGCCTAAGATGAAGTCCCACAGCGGCACCAAGAAGCGTTTCCGCAAGACTGGTACCGGCAAGCTTATGCGCGCCAAGGCTTTCAAGAGCCACATCCTGAGCAAGAAGTCCACCAAGCGTAAGCGTGGCTTCCGTCAGGAGACCGAGATCGCCGCTGCCGACCGCAAGGTCATCAAGTCGCGTCTCGCCTAAGTTAGCGTTCCCGTTTTTCGTTTAACCGTCTAGGAGTTGATAGAACATGGCACGTATTAAGCGCGCTGTTGCCGCCAAGAAGAAGCGCCGTACCGTTATGCACCGTGCGAAGGGTTACTACGGTGCCGCTTCGCGTACTTACAAGCATGCTAAAGAGCAGGTCCAGCACTCTCTGCAGTATCAGTACCGTGACCGCCGCAATAAGAAGCGCGAGATTCGCTCTCTCTGGATCACCCGTATCAACGCTGCTGCTCGCCTGAACGACATCTCTTACTCTCAGTTCATGCACGGCCTGAAGGTCGCCGGCATCGAGCTCGACCGCAAGGTCCTGGCTCAGATGGCTTACGAGGACATCGAGTCTTTCAACGAGCTGGCTACCATCGCCAAGAAGGCTCTCGAGGCCTAATTGATTCTCTTGAATCGCTAGGGGAGTGTCGCGCTGTGCGCGGCGCTCCCTCTTTTTATCTAAGGCGCTGGTTTATATAGCAAAAGCGCGGGTAGATAGACACTTACAGGTGACCGATCTTTATATATCTCTTAACCGAAGGGTCATCATCTGATACGTGCAGTATTTCTGCACCAGCCTTTCTATTACTTATATAGAAAGCGATATATTATGTAGGACTTATGAAGAGTGGAATTGACGTCCCACATCGCTTCGCGGTCTGGCAATATATCTCCTTGCCGCGCGGCCCGGTCGAACCGGGAACCGGCGCAGGCGTGCACCTTGAGAACCGGATACTGCGAGGATGGACACACATGATGTGTCGCATCCGGGCAGACATCGAACCATTTGAAATGGTCTGACTTGGATTCGTTTTTCGCAAGGCCGCCGAGAGGCGGCCCCGAGAAATTCCTTTTCCTATCAAACAGAACCATATGAATCGAACGGAACCGATCAGCGATGACTGAGAGGACCGGACGGGCTCGAGGCCCAAACATATTTGGACGGAGAGTTCGATCCTGGCTCAGGATGAACG
>NZ_JBQKDZ010000019.1:0-25228 GCF_052121575.1 Collinsella sp. LCP19S3_C9 | reverse complement strand
CTTCAACTCCGAGCGGGCAAGCGACGCGCTCGGTGGCGCGACACCGGACGACTACCGGTCGTCGCTGGGGATGGCCGCGATTTAGCGGTCCAGGAAATCGTCCGCAGTCCCCCTCCATTCTGGGATGCGTTTTCCGCATGCGACTCCATTGGGAAACTGCATCCCATTCCAGACGCAAATTCTGGGACGCACTTTCCGCCGAGGGCTCTGCAGTTTGCCCTACTCTGCCAGATATGCTTCCAACGCCGACAAGGTCGCGGCCGCATCACGACGACCGACCTGGTAGATGCGCTCGAGCTCCTCTGGCTCGCGACACAGCGATGGCACCTTCACCGATTCGCTCGGACGCACCACGAAAACCTCGCCGCTGGCCTCGCGACGCGCCAGGTCGTCGAGTGCAGCGTTATATACCTCGTGCCGGCGTTCAAGCGCCTCGACAAACTTCGGATAGTGGCGGAACACACGTCGCAGCATGGGCATCAAACTGTTCGGCTGCTTTACAAAGCCTGCCGGCTGCGTCAGCACCACGATGTTGCGGTCATACCCCTGTTCGAATAACCACGCACTGGGAATGGAATCGGCCACGCCGCCATCCAGATATCGATGTCCGTCAATCCGAACGGGTTTGGTCGCCACGGGAATCGCCGACGATGCCCGAATCCACTCGATATCGCGCTCATCGCCATACGGCAGGTCGTGATAGACGGCCTCACCCGTCTCGATATCGGTGCACACACACGTAAACCGCATAGGACAGGCACGATACGCCTCTAAGTCGATAGGATCGCGCTCAAGCGGCACCTCATGATAGGCAAAATCGGCATTGAACATGTCACCGGTTCGCAACCAGCTTGTCACGCTCGCATAGCGCTTGTCGGCGCAATAGGCCTTGTTATACCGAATGGCGCGACCGATCTGGCGTGACTTAAAATTGTACCCAAACGCCGCACCCGCCGAGACACCCACCATATGGTCACAAGTTAAGCCGTGCTCCATCCAGACATCGAGTACGCCCGCCGTATACATACCGCGGTAGCCGCCTCCCTCGAGTGCAAGCCCCACCGTGCGCGTCGTATCCGGCTGTGTCATGCGACCATCTCCGTTCCTGCGTTTAAAACCGGGACAAGTATACCCGTCAACATATAGCGTCTCAGTCGCATTTTTATCGGACATCTCATCATTGCGGTACCGTTTAGCGAATAATGGCCGCGCACAGCATGGGCACCCATATATAATTCTGCGCTGTTGTTTATACTACTCAGCAGTTATCAACTGCAAACATTAGCCGGTAAATTAACCCAACAACGCAGCGAGGCGGGGCCTGGATACACGCAAAGCGCCGAACAACAACGCGTGTGCACAACGAGCTCGCCCGACGCAATTCGCCCGACCTCAGAAAGCCGCTTACGACATGGATACTGTCAGCAATTACACCGAGACGCTCGAAAAGACCGTCCGCGACCTTCTTGAACGTCAGGACGATCTGATCAGGACCGCCTTTACCGACCAGCTTACCGGACTTGGCAACCGCGGCGGCTTTGTCCGTTCCCTCGAGGAGCTCTGGGAGCAGGAACTGCCCGTCACCATGGCTTTTATCGACATCGATAACCTTAAGCACTGCAACGACGTCTTTGGGCATGACGAGGGCAACCGCTACATCTTGCAGGTAAGCCTCTATCTCAAGCTGTATATGAAGGTGGACGAGGCGGCGTTTCGACTGGGAGGCGACGAGTTCGCCATCCTCTCTACGATTGCAACCGAGGACGACCTCGCCGATCGTCTGGAACACTGCCGAACAATCTTGCTCAACAACAACGATTCCGGGATGCCCCACTCGTTTAGTTACGGAGTGTCCCACGCCGACCCCGCCCTGGGCGAAGCCCCCAATCGCATGACGCTCGATGCCGACCATCGCATGTACGACTACAAACTACGCCATGCCTTGCACCTCGATCGACGCAATATCACGCAAGTCCATACCGACGACTTCGAAATAAGCGACCGTGTTTTCGACGCCTTTTCGATGCTCAACGAAGGTCGTTATTTCTTTATCGAGAACTTGGACAAACATCGCACCCTTTGGTCACAAGGTGCCTTGCGCGATCTCGGACTTCCTTCAGAGCACATAGACAACTGTCGCGATTACTGGAAAAAGCGCGTCCATCCCGATGACCTTGAGGCTTTTACCGACGACTTCGACCAAGTCTATAACGGCTCCAAGCACCATCGAGTCATGCAGTATCGTGTACGCAACGCCACAGGCGACTACGTGCTCTGCCGTGCTCGCGGTTTTCGCATCGATGGGAGCGAAAACGAGCCCTCGCTCTATGTCGGCGAGCTCGTCAATCATTCCCTTGCCGAGACCGTCGACGCCGCCACGGGGCTTGGAACGCAGCGTATGCTGGTCAACGCTATCGATGCCTGTCGCCGTGACCGCTGCAAAACAGGACTCATCGCCGTGCGCGTTCGCGGCACGACGAAGCTCAACGAGCTCTATGGAGCCGAGGCGGTCGACAGCATGCTTGCCGAATACGCAAGCCGTATGCTGTCGATCACCCGCGGTAGGAGTCGCGTCTTCCGTTCACGAAGTGTCCAGTTCGTCGTGCTCAGCAACGCTTTGGACCACGGGGCATTTGAACTCCTGACCCATCGTCTAAAAGAGACCATTTTTGCCCCCGTTCAAATCGCGGGCGACACCATCACTCCCGTTTGCATTGTCGCCCCGGTCTTTTACGAGCGCCTGGACTACCAAACATCTGCTGTTTTGCGCGAACTCGACCGTCGCCTTCGCACGGCTGGCGGGCTTGTCCCCAACGACAGCCTCCCTATACCCGAGATCGAGCGCAAAAGCGCAATCGCCGAACGCATCGATATGCTCACCGGCCTCTGCCGACCCAGCGAGTTTATGCGCCGTGCCAATGCCTTCATCAAGGCAAAGCGCGACGGCGCTTGGTGTATCGCCACCGTCGACATGGGCCACATGCGCCTATTTAACGAATGGTATGGACAGGCCGAAGGCGACCGTATGCTTGCCGATGTGGGCACGGTGCTCAAGGATATCGAGAACGCCGACATGGGTGTCGCGGGATACTGGGGGCAAGACGACTTTTGTCTGCTCATACCCTTTGAGCGCGATTTCGTTCACCGAGTCTATGCGCGCGTGCGCGAGGCTGTAGCCAAGCACGACGACGGCGTAGGCTTTTGGCCGTCCATGGGCGTATGCCCCATCGACGCGAGCGAGGAAATCACCATTGATGCCCAGGCCAAGGCCATGTTTACCAATCGACGCGCCAAAAACGACTTTAAGGAGCGCATTGCCGTTTTCCGCCCCGAGGAATACGAGCATGAGGTTGCGTTCCACCACACGCTAACCGAGTTCCAGTATGCGCTCTCAAACGGCCGCATCACTTACTACCTGCAGCCCCAGGTCGATATGGAAACCGGCGAGATCATTGGCGCCGAGGCGCTCACACGCTGGATTGACAAGGATGGATCCCTCATTTCACCTGTCACCTTTATCCCCGCTCTCGAGGAAAGCGGCTTTGTGGTAACGCTCGACAAATATGTTTGGCAGGGCGTTGCCACATGGCTTCGTGAGCGTCTCGATCGCGGTCTTCGCGTTGTTCCGATCTCCCTCAACGTGTCGCGCGTGGACATTCTTGCCTGCGACGTTGCCGAACATATGGGGGCGCTCGCCGCTCAATACAACCTGCCGCCCGAGCTCATGCGTATCGAGATCACCGAGACCGCCTATACCGGAGAGTCCGAGGCCGTGGATAAGCTGACCGCGGATCTGCACACCCGCGGCTTCTCGACCTATATGGACGATTTTGGTACCGGCCAGTCCACGCTCGCGATGCTCAGGAACGTGAATGTTGACGTCATCAAGCTCGACCGCACCTTTGTGCCCACCGACCGCGATCAAGGCCGCAGCGCGCGGATCGTGTCATCGATGCTCGAGATGGCGCAGTCGCTCCATCTGCCCGTTGTAATCGAAGGCATCGAGACAAATGAGCAGGCAAACATGCTACGCCACATGGGCGCCCGCTACGCTCAGGGTTTCCTCTACTACCGACCCATGCAGGCAAAGGATTTTGAGGCATTGCTCGATGGCGGCAATAACAACTGATACGCTCGCGCGCAAAACGCCACCGTCGAAGGAAGCATTTGTCCCCATGGCTAACTCATATCCCCAATCCAAGCCGAATTGGGGATATGATACAAACCGTTGTCCTGCCCAAGGAGGTTATCCATCATGAACGAGTCGTACCGCATGGGCGAGCAATCGATTATTGCCTATCTTCAGCGACTTGCGAATGGCATCTCGACCGCCGAACTCGATGTTGCCGCGCTGCCCGCTGGGCTACGCGCCGTTGGTGAGCAACTACAAAAGACGTATGCCATCCTGCAACAAGAGCGCCAGCTGCTTGAGCGCAACGCCTATATCGATCCGCTC
Organism: Collinsella sp. LCP19S3_C9; assembly: GCF_052121575.1. Lineage (NCBI taxonomy): Bacteria > Bacillati > Actinomycetota > Coriobacteriia > Coriobacteriales > Coriobacteriaceae > Collinsella > Collinsella sp. LCP19S3_C9. The sequence continues at coordinate 20,772 of NZ_JBQKDZ010000019.1, read as the reverse complement.
ACCAACTTGGGCAACCGCGGCGGACTCGACCGTCACGTCGAGCAGCTCTGGCGCAAAGGCGACCCCTTCACCTGCGCCTATATTGACATCGACCATCTCAAGCATTGCAACGATATGTTTGGCCACGCCGAAGGCAATCGCTATATTCTGAGTATTTGCCGCACACTCTCCGAAACCATGGAGCACGATGAGATGCTGTTCCGTATCGGTGGAGACGAGTTTGTGCTTATCTCGCTCTCCGCAAACGAGACTGAACTCGAGCAGCGCTTGGAGCAGGTACGTGCCGGGCTGATCGAGGCGAGCTCAGGTGGCAAGGCGCCCATGATCGCCAGCTTTAGCTTTGGCTGCTCGCGCGTCGATCCACTTGCCGGCGACACGCGTCGCCAGATGACGATGGATGCCGATCGCAAGATGTATCGCTATAAGCTTATGCATCGTGTGCAGCAACCGAAAGACAATGACGCGCCGCAACGCCCAATCGTCGATCAGCTTCCCTGCAACGACCGGGTGTTCCAAGCGATCTCCATGAGCTCCGAGACGCGCTATCCGTTCATCCTTAACCTCGATACGGGAGAATCGCAATGGTCGGTTAACGCCGTGCGCGATTTTGACCTGCCCTCCCAGCACCCTTTTAACTCACTCGACATGTGGCTCGCCCGCGTTCATCCCGAGGACCGCGACAACGTGCGCGCCGAGCTCGACATGGTGATAAACGGCACGTGGCACTTCCATTACATGCAGTATCGCGTAATGGATGCCACCGGAAAATACGCGCTTTGCGACTGCACGGGCTACCGCTTGGACGGCACCGATACCGAGCCCAGCATGTATGTGGGCATTATCATCAACCGAAGCTTGGCAGATACGACAGATTCCGTGACTGGCCTAGGCGATATTCACGCCCTGGTCAACGCCATTGGTGAAATGCGTCGCGTGGCGCGCGAGGCAGGCTTTATTGCCATTAAAATCAACGATATCGCTCAGGTCAATGCCCGCTTTGGCTTTGATGCGGGCGACCGTGTTTTGGCAGAAAGTGCCGCCTGCCTTATGGAATGCTCGCGCGGCAAGGGTCGTCTGTTCCGCTCGACGGGACCAATGTTCGTGGCGCTTTTCGACGACTTTGATCCCGAAGAGACCGACGCGATCGCAGACGAAATCGAGCGATTCTTGGGGTCGCCCGTGCTCTTTGGCTCATTTGAATATCAGCCGCCCATTCGTGTGGCGACACTTCATCTAGACGCTGTCGACCGACAGCCCGTTTCCATTTTGAACGAGCTCAAAGCGCTGCTTGAAGAGGCGCCGCAAGTACCGGGCACCAAGCTGGACTAGCGTCGTGGGGAGCGATGTGAAACACAAGCCGTTTCACATCGCTCCCCACGCCATCTGCCCTCTCGTGCGATAATCCTCCGCAGAAGTCACCGACAGCAGAGGGAGTTTGTGATGAAGGTTCTTTTGGTCAATGGCAGTCCCAAGGCAAACGGCAACACCGCCCGCGCACTCGCCGAAGTCGCCGAGCAGCTCAATGCCGAAGGCATTGATACCGAGGTGTTTCAGCTGGGCGCCAAGCCCATTCGCGATTGTATCGGTTGCGGCCAGTGCGGCAAGCTTGGCGGTCGCTGCACCTTTGACGACGACGTGGTGAACGAGCTCATCGCTGCCGCTGAGCAGGCAGACGGCTTTGTCTTTGGCTCACCCGTCTACTATGCGCACCCCAGCGGACGCATCCTTTCGGCCCTCGATCGCGCCTTCTATGCGGGCGGGCACGCCTTTGCGCACAAGCCCGGCGCCGCGGTCGCTGTCGCCCGTCGCGGTGGCACGTCGACCACCTTCGATGTGCTCAACAAGTACTTCACCATCAACCAGATGCCCGTAGTCGCCTCCACGTACTGGAACAACGTCTTTGGTCGCGTGCCCGGCGACGCCGATGGGGATGCCGAGGGCCTTGCCACCATGCGCAACATCGGCAAGAACATGGCCTGGCTCCTGCAATGTATCGAAGCAGGACAGGCCGCCGGCATCAGCGCGCCCGAAGCCGATCGCGAGCGCACCAACTTCATTCGATAAGTCCAGCGGTGGTCACCTCGATGTTCTATCAATGTCAGCGAAAAGCCAGCTGATGAGGCAAGGTGCCTTGAAAGAGGAGGGCGCTGGGCTGTTGCCCGCGCCCGACGATTGAAAGGCAGATTGCCCATCAGATGGCTTTGCAGCGTCGAGGTGACCGCCGTTCGTTAGAACGGCGGAACAGATACATGAACGTGCAAATCTTCGGCACCAAAAAGTCCTTCGATACCAAGAAGGCCCAGCGCTATTTTAAGGAGCGCCGCATTAAGGTGCAGTTTATTGACCTTAAGGAAAAGGAGATGAGCAAAGGCGAGCTCACGAGCGTGATGCAGGCGGTCGGCGGCATCGACAAGCTGCTCAACCCCAAAGCCAAGGACGAGGAGACACTCGCACTTATCCAGCACCTCACTCCCAGCCAGCGCTTTGATAAGCTGCTCGAGAATCAGCAGGTACTGGCCGAGCCCATCGTGCGCAACGGCAAAAAGGCCACCGTCGGTTATTGCCCCGATGTATGGGGAGCCTGGGAGTAGCCTGTGTTATTTGCCGGCGCGTGGGTATAAGAGCAGGCGTTTGGCATAAGATTCAGCTGTAAGCCATATCTAACAAAGGAGGGCACATGCCCAACAAGCCCGTGAAGATCATCATGCTTACCGGATACCTCGGTGCCGGCAAGACCACGCTGCTCAACCATATCCTCGCCAACGACGGCGGTATCCGCGCCGCCGTGATCGTCAACGATATCGGCGAGATCAACGTCGACGCCAGCCTTATCGCCGACGGTGGCCTTTCCGAGACCGACGACCTCATCCCGCTCACCAACGGCTGCATCTGCTGCACGCTTTCGGACGACCTGGCCAACCAGCTGCAGGGCATTGCCGATTCGGGCAAGTTCGACTACATCATCATCGAGGCCTCCGGTATTTGCGAGCCTATCCCCATCGCCTACACCATCTCGAGCTTCTGCGACGAGGCCAAAGTGGGCGGCGAACCCAAGCTCGCGCTCGACAACATCGTTGCCGTGGTCGACTGCGCCCGCATGTACGACGAGTTCAACGGCGGTCGCGACCTGCTGGCCGAGGATATCGACGAGGACGACATCGAGAGCCTGCTCATCCAGCAGATCGAGTTTTGCTCCACGCTGATCCTCAACAAGACCGATACCGTGAGCCCTGAGCAGATCGCCGAGCTCAAGGCCATCGTGCGCAGTCTGCAGAAGGACGCCGTGATTGTCGAGGCTCAAAACGGCGAGGTCCCCATGGAGGAGCTGCTCGATACCGATCGCTTCGACTTTATGCGCGCCTACAACTCCGCCGCCTGGATCGAGGCCATGGAGCATCCCGAGGAGCACGACGACCCCGAGGTGCTCGAGTACGACATCGAGACCTTTGTGTACTCGCGCCGTAAGCCGTTTGACCTGCAGAAGTTCACCGATTTTGTTGAGCAGGAGTGGCCCGACGAGGTCATTCGCGTCAAGGGTCCGCTGTGGCAGACCGGCGATCCGGACATGTGCTACATGTTCGAGCAGGCCGGACGCCAGATGCGCCTGATGGAGAACGGCCTGTTTGTCGACTCGGCGCCCGAGGGCGAAAAGCAGAAGATCATCGACGAGAACCCCGAGATCATGCAGATTTGGGACGACGAGACGGGCGACCGCATGACGAGCCTGTGCATCATTGGCCGTCACATGGACAAGGATGCGCTCATCGCCGCCCTCGATGCCTGCCTGACCGACTGGCACCGCGCTTAGGTTATCCAAGTGGGCGTTTTCCGCCCACGTAACCGCCAAACCACCACGAAGGTACCCTTCGTGGTGGTTTTTCGTTCTATGCCAAGGAGATTCATGTTCAATATCGTGCTGTATGCGCCCGAGATTCCGGCCAATACGGGTAATATCGGCCGTACCTGCGTGGTCACCGGCGCCCGCCTGCATCTGGTGGAGCCACTGGGCTTTTCGCTCGACGACAAAACGGTGCGTCGCGCCGGCCTGGGCTACTGGCAAAACTTGGACGTGACGACCTATGCCAGCTGGGAGGATTTCCTTGCGCGCAATGACCTCTCCCCCGCCGACGACCGCTTGCATCTGCTGACCAAAAAGGCACGCCGAACCTATGCGCAAAGCACTTACCGTGACGGCGACTATTTGGTCTTTGGCAGCGAGAGCTCGGGCATTCCCGAGGAGCTGCTCGCCGCAGCGCCCGAGCGCTGCGAGCGCATCCCCATGCTGCGCGATTGTGACTCACTCGACAACGCCGAGGCCTGGGAAGCCCACGAGGAATCGCTCGGACATACCGAGGACGGCCATGAGGCCATCCTTCGGCAGGATATCTGCGGCAACTTCGTCAATCCGGACGACTACCGCATCAGCGCACTCAACCTCTCCAACAGCGCCGCCATCGTCCTCTACGAAGCCCTGCGCCAGACAGGCTTTGCCGGCATGTAAAAACCTGCCATTAGGGGACGGGGCAGAAATGGTAGACTTTCAAACCCTCTAACCCTTGAGAAATTGGTTTTGGCATCAAAGCGACAAAGGGCTGCCACTTTGTCGCTTTGCCTATAGATAGCGGCCAGTAATGCTCTTGGAGCAAGCAGCGATATCCGCCGGAGTGCCGGCGCAGACGACTTGCCCGCCCGCATCGCCACCGCCCGGCCCCATGTCGATCACATAATCGGCATTGCGGATAAGGTCGAGATCGTGCTCGATCACGATAACCGTGGCGCCCTTGGCGACGAGGCCGTCAAACACGTTCAGCAGCACCTGAACATCGAGCGGATGCAGGCCGATCGTGGGCTCGTCGAATACGAATACGGCATCGTCCTGCACGCGGCCCATCTCGCTCGCAAGCTTTAAACGCTGCGCCTCGCCGCCCGAAAGCGCCGGCGTGGGCTCACCGAGTGTAAGATAGCCCAAGCCCAGGTCGTGCAAGGTCAGCAAGCGCGCCTGAACCTTCTTGAGCCCCACCGTGGCGTCGAGAGCCTCGTCCACGCTCATGTCCATGAGCTGCGGCAACGTAAGCTTGCTCCCGTCCTTGCCCTCGCGATGGATATGCGAAGCCGTGTCTGCGTAACGCGAGCCTCGACATGCTGGGCAGATGATCTCGACGTCGGGCAAAAATTGCACGTCGAGCGATATCGAGCCCGTGCCATCGCATGTAGGGCAGCGCAAGGCGCCAGTGTTGTAGCTAAAGGCACCCGCCTTGTAGCCGGCTGCCTTGGCCTCGGGCGTACGGGCGAAAGCGCGACGCAGCTCATCATGGATGTCGGCATAGGTCGCAACCGTCGAGCGCACGTTGGCGCCGATAGGTGTAGCGTCAATCAGGTTTGCGCGTGCGATACCCTCGGCGTCGACCCAGCGCACATGGCTTGGCAGGCGCTCGCCAGCTGCCTGGGCCTTAAGCGCCGGGATGAGTGTCTCGAGCACCAACGTCGTCTTACCCGAACCCGAAACGCCCGTCACCGCGACAAGGCGACCGCGCGGTATATCGACTTCGAGCGGTTTGACGGTATGGATGGCATCGGTTGCCATGCGGATGTGGCCCTGATCGAACATTTCCTCGTCAGTCACCTGCGGACGCATACGCTTGGGGTCTGCGCGCAAAAACGGGGCGATGCGGCTGCCCTGCGATTGTTCGACCTCGTCCATCGTGCCAGCGGCAATCACATTACCGCCGCCTGCTCCGGCAACGGGGCCCATCTCGACCAGATAGTCGGCTGCCGCCAGTACGCGCGTATCGTGGTCGACAACAACCACGGTGTTGCCGTCATCCACCAGATCGCGCATCACGCCCACCAAGCCGTCGACATTGGCAGGATGCAAGCCAATCGAAGGCTCGTCCAACACATAGAGCACGCCCGTCGATCGGTTGCGCACCACGCGGGCGAGCTGCACGCGCTGACGCTCGCCCGTGGAGAGCGTGGCACCGGCGCGATCGAGCGAAAGGTAGTCGAGACCCAGATCGACCAGGCGACGGGCCGCGCTCAAAAACGAATCGCAGATATCCGCCGCCATGGGCCGCATCTCGGCCGGCAAGGATGCGGGCACCCCGCGCACCCACTCAATCGCCTCGCCCAGCGTCATGGCCGCGGCCTGCGCCAGATTGATACCACGCACCTGGGGCTGGCGGGCGGTCTCGGAGAGGCGCGTGCCGCCACAGTCACGACATGGCCCCTCGCGCAAAAAGCGCGCCATGCGTTTTAAGCCCTTGTCGTCCTTAACCTTGGCGAGCGCATTCTCGACGGTATAGACGGCGTTGTAATAGGTAAAGTCGAGCGGCGTGGCGCCCTCGCCGTTTTTGGGAACGTAGAGAATGTGCTTCTTAACCGCCGGGCCGTGGAACACAATGTCACGCTCTTGAGGCGTGAGCTGGTTAAACGGCACGTCGGTACGCACACCCATCTCGCCTGCCACTTGCTTCATCAGATCCCACATGAGCGTGCCCCAAGGAAGCACCGCGCCTTCGTTGATAGTCTTGGACTCGTCGGGCACCAGGCTCGCCTCGTCCACCTCGCGCATGACACCGGTGCCGCCGCAGGTGGGACACGCGCCGCCGCTGTTAAAGGCAAGATCCTCGGCACCCGGCGCGTAGAACTCACGGCCGCACTCGGGGCACGTGAGCGACAGGCCCGCGGCCACGTTAAGGCTCGGCTCCACGCGCGCCCCGCAGTGCGGACACACGTGATGGGCGCAACGGCTAAAGAGCAGACGCAGGCTATTGTTGAGCTCGGTCATGGTACCAAAGGTCGAGCGCACACCCGGCACGCTGGGGCGCTGATGCAATGCGAGCGCCGCCGGTACGTGCAGTACCTCGTCCACTTGGGCATGTTCGGCCTGTGTCAGACGGCGGCGGGTATAGGTGCTAAGCGCCTCCAGGTAGCGACGCGAGCCCTCGGCGTAAAGAACGCCCAGTGCCAGCGAACTCTTGCCCGAACCCGATACGCCAGCAATACCCACGAGCTTTCCCAGCGGAATATCGATATCGATGTCCTTGAGGTTGTGCACACGCGCGCCACGTACCTCTATAGCCTGCGGGCTCATCTTCTGTTCCGTCACCTTTATCACCCTACTTATGCCATAAAACGCGGTCGCGAATGTATTCGCCCAGCATGGGCACGGTAAACCGGACGAGGCCGTATCCGGCAGCCTCGATGACGCGCTCGCGAATCAGGCTTGCGCGATATTTACTCGCCCAGCTTTGGGTGCGGTCGCAGCGCTCAATGATGTCAGCCATGCGCGTCGGCTTGCCCCCATCAGCCGCCATGGCCTCGATAAAGAGGCGCTGCGGACTGCGCAACCCGTAATACAAAGGGGCGTCGACTGCTTCATAGAACTCGGAGATGGCATCGGCGTAGCCAGCCTCGACATCGCACACTTCAATGACCCGCGAGTCACGCCGGACAGCAGACCTCCACATGTAATATCCCACCAGCTGAACCATATAGGGATACCCCATGCTCTTGCGCGCCGCAAGGTCCGCCGTCTCCGCATCAACGCAAAGACCAGTGCCTTTGACCGTCTGGATATATGAATCGCGCACTTTGGGCAAAGAAATCGCCCCCAGCGTACGCTGCTGGGCGCGGCGCAAAAACGTTACGCTCGGCTCTTCGAGCAAGTCATCGACCATGCTGGGCAAGCCGGCAAAAACCAGCGCAAGACCGCGCTGGTCGCTATCGGGCAAGCCCGTAGCATCCTGGTCTCCGAGCACCTGCTGATAGAGAACGGCCAGCGCCGCCAGCTCCTCGATAGATGCCGATTGGGCCTCGTCAATCGCAAACAGTAAGCCCTTTCCCGGCCCGAGTTTCTTGAGGCGTTCGTTGACTAACCCGCGCAACGTCTCGCCTTTTGCCCGCGCCGCCTCGACCGACATTCGGCCAAACGACGGACCAAACTCCATTGACGTCACAACGGGTTTATTCGAGCGAAGCGCGTCGGCCAAGCGGTCGCATAGGCCAAGCGAGGCGGAATCGGAGACAACCGCCCATCCGCGCTCGCTAGCTAAACGCTGCAGCTCCCGCAAGAGAACTGTTTTGCCACAGCCGCGGTTTCCCGTAATGAGCATGAGCCTGCCCGGCGCTCCGGCGCCGTTATCGAGCCCTTCCTCGAAATCTTCGATGACCGACTCGCGGCCGATGAGTATCGGAGGCCGCTTGCCAGCCGTGGGCTTAAAGGGATTTGGATTCATGTCGGCCTCCTCGGATTGGCAAACCCCGGTAACAGTTATACCAACTTATACCGAGTTATACCAACAGGATGCGACAAAGAGACTCACCCTCTATCACCTATGGCCGAAAAACTCGACGTCCGCCGCTCGCCAGGGGCGGAAGGTGGCGGGATCGACCTTTACGTGGGCTGCCTCGGGGACGTCGTACCACTTGACCGTGTAGCCGGCGCCGTGAGAGCAAAAGACCGAGTCGGGCGTGTTGGGTAGATCGGCCTCGGGCTCATAGGCGACAGTCTCGATGACGCGCTCGGCATCATGGCATGCCGCATAACCGGCAAACTCCAGGTACAGATGCCCGCGACCGCTCGTGTAGGCGGCCACCTCCAGCGCATAATCCTGCACCTCGGATGCCGGCACGCGACCCACAAGCTTTGCCCGTTCGCCCGCCATCGTCGGCGGCTCGTAGTCGGCTCCCATACGCGTGGCGTCTGACAACGCCCTGCCCACACACTCCCCCGGCACCTCGAGCTCAAAGCGATACCACGGCTCCAACAGCACCGCCGCGCCGGCCTCACGCGCCTGCATGAGCCCCTGGCGAATCGCGCGGTACGTGGCCTGGCGAAAGTCGCCGCCCTCGGTGTGTTTGGCATGCGCGCGGCCGCCCGTGAGCGTAATGCGCACATCGGTGATGGGCGAGCCGGTCAGCACGCCCAGGTGATCTCGCTCCATGGCGTTTGTGAGCGCCAGGCGTTGCCAGTTAAGATCGAGCTCGTCGGTCGAGGTCACGGTGCCAAACTGCACGCCCGAACCCGCTGGCAACGGCTCCAGGCTCAGATGCACCTCGGCATAGTGGCGCAGTGGCTCAAAGTGGCCCACGCCCTCGACCGGCTGCGAAATGGTCTCCTTATAGAGAATGCCGCCGGCCTCAAACGAAATCGAAAGGCCAAAGCGATCGGCCAACACCCGCTGCACGACCTCGAGTTGCACGGCGCCCATCAGCTGCAGGTGAATCTGCTCCAGATGAGTATTCCAGCTTACGCCGAGCATGGGGTCTTCGTCCGCCAACTCAGTCAGCGCTTTAAACACCGCATGGACATCGTGTTCGCCCGGAAGCACCGTATAGGTGAGGACCGGAGCGATGACGGGCGCATCACACACGGGCTCCGCACCCAAGGCGTCCCCTGGGCGAACGTGCGCAAGACCCGTCACGGCACAAATACCGCCAGCAGCAACTTCTTGGGCAAGCTCATACTTTTCGCCGTTATAGATGCGCACCTGATCTACCTTCTGCTCCCATGCCTCGGCACCGGAACGCCCGCTGATCATCTGTTTTGCACACAGCGTGCCGCCGGTCACTTTAACCCATGCCAAGCGCTCGCCGCGATCCCCGCGGCTGACACGATAGACGCGCGCGGCAAACTCCGGAATCCATATCTGTTCGCGCATCAGCGCGCATATGCCATCCAGCAGCTCGCTCACGCCCTGGTCCTTGAGCGCCGAGCCGGCAAAGCAGGGAAAGAGCTTGCGCTCGGCAACCATGCGCGACAGCGTTGCGACGGAAAGCTCACCTGCCTCAAGAAACTCCTCGAGCGCCGCCTCGTCCAACGCAGCAGCGTCCTCCTGAACGGCGCCGCCCTCCAGCAGTTCGTTGGCATCCAGGCAGCCTTCGGAAAGACGCCGCCCAAGTTGTGCCAGCAAAACATCGCGGCCGGGATTCTCCAAATCGATTTTGTTGATATAGATGAACGTCGGAATGTCATAGCGTGCAAGCAGGCGCCACAGGGTTTCGGTGTGCCCCTGCACGCCGTCGTTGGCGCCCACAACTAAAATCGCGTAGTCGAGTGCGCGCAGCGTGCGCTCCGCCTCGGCAGAAAAATCGACATGCCCCGGTGCATCCACGAGCATGACGCGGGTATCACCGCGGTCGAGCACGGCCTGCGACGAGAAAATCGTAATGCCGCGCTCGCGCTCGATCGCGTTAGTGTCCAGATGCGAATCGCCATCGTCCACGCGGCCGCGCTTACGAATGCGACCCGCATTGAACAGCATGGCCTCGGCCAGCGTGGTCTTGCCAGCATCGACATGCGCCAAGATTCCAACGACCGCTTGCTTCGACATGGCTCTCCTCTTATTGCAAGCCCGTCGCACGCGGAAACGGGCGCTCTCGTTCCACACTGGATGATACAATTTACGGGCCGGCGGGCGAAGCGGGCCCTATCCCCCGACAGAGCTCATCGCCCCGCGTTGCCGTGCGGCGATTTTCGTAGGTTCGCGCCTTGCGAAAGCCGGCACCTCCCCTTTTTGCCTGCCCGGGCTCATCCGGGGCGGCAACAACGCGAACCCCACAACAGCGAGGAGTCACCATGAAGACATTGCTCAACGAGTTCAAGGAATTCATCAATCGCGGCAACGTGATGGACATGGCCGTCGGCGTGATTATCGGCGGCGCATTCACCGCCATCGTGACCTCACTTACCGATAACATCATCAACCCACTTATCTCCGTGATTGCCGGCGGTAGCGCTACCGAGATCTCGGGGCTGGTGGTGCCGGGCACTAATATCGACTTTGGCGCCTTTATCGGCTCGTGCATCAATTTTTTGATTGTGGCGGCAATCGTCTTTGCCATCGTCAAGGCATTCAACAAGGCGCAGGAAATCGGCGACAGGCTCGCCGGTGCCACCGCCGAGGAAGCCGCACCGGCGCCCGTCTGTCCGTATTGCCTGGAAGAGGTGCACGAAGGCGCGACCAAGTGTTGCCACTGCGGAAGCGAGCTGCCCCGAGCGTAGGTGCCTTAGAGCCGACAGCGAGCGGCATCTACCACCTTACAAAACAGCGCAGCGATTAAAAATGGCCCCACCCGGGGCCATTTTCGCTTACTTGGAGCGTAGATACGCGCCCCCGCTCTTATGCCTCGCGCAGCCAGTCAAACGCAACACGCGGCGTGCCGTCCGACACACACACGACGCCGGCACGCTCAAACCCCGCTTTAATACTCGCGCCCTGCATGGGCAGGTTGTCCCGATGCGTATCGATACGCAGATGGTCGGCACGCTCTTTGGCAAAGGCGAACATCGCAGCCGCGATACCGTGCACGGTGCCGTCGGACGCCACACGGTGCAGCACGGCGTACGGAGTGTCGCTACGCCATTGCCCGTCCTCAATTACGTCATAGCACTCGTCCGGGCCCGGTAAAAAGGCAAACGTCGCCACCACGCGGCCGTCGACTTCGAACACATAGCTACCACCGGCGGCGATATCGGCAGCCAGCTGCTCGGCAGAAGGCGTGCCCTCGGGCCACTGCGTGGCGTTGCCATGCGCGCGCATAAAGGCACGGGCCGCGTCATAGATAGCCATGACGGCGGGAATGTCGGTATCGAGGGTTTTTCTGATCATCACGCGGCGACCTCACGTTTATTGGTATCACTTTGATTGAGCAATGATACCAGCGTTTGAAGAGGGGCGAGAAGCAGATGGGAAGCAAAAAGCGAGCCGCCTGGTCAAAGGCCAAAAGCGAGTTTTTGGGCGCTGCCACCGGTGGCGCTATGAGCGACCTGTTTGCGCGCGAGGACGAGCACCGCGACGCCCTGAACGCCGAGCGCGATGAAGCCTGGCGCTACAAGTCGTGCGAGCGCAAAAACCGTTACGGCACACGCGCCGAGGCCGAGGCCGTTATGGCCGACTGCGAAAACCGCGGGCGGCGTGGTTTGGCCTGCTACAAATGCGAATACTGCGGCGGCTGGCACCTGACGTCGCACCCTTGGAAATAGGCCCCGCATCGGCACGGCACTGACGGAGCGCCAACCATCGCCCGCAAGCTACGGGCGCGGCGGCACCAGAACATCGTAACGAACGGCCTTGCCCGCAAGTTGATAGCTCGGCTTAACGCCAGCAAGCAGCGGCCCCTTCACCGGCCGCTTGATAACGACCTTGCGCGGGCGCACCGCAAGCGCAGCTTCGACCAGCGTCTCCTCATCGGCACACGGCTGTTCCAGATGATGCAAGAGTTGGAACTTCTTTTTAACCGCCGCGCTCTTTGTGCGCTCGGGAAACATGGGGTCCAGATACACCACGTCGGGAGCGGTGAGCTCGCCCTGCCCGATCAACTCAGTTATATGGTGAAGGCCGGCAATGCTGTCCTCGCCCGCATGTAAGCGCATGCGTGCCACGGCAGTCGCAAGCGCCGGATTATCTGCCGCGCGATCCAAGGCATCCTTGAGGAGCGCCGCGATCACGCAATCCTGCTCATACAGATCGACGGTAAAGCCCGCAGCCGCCAGCAGCAGCGAATCCTCGCCAAAGCCTGCCGTGGCATCAATCGCCCATGGGCACTCGACGCCTTTTGCGCGCGCAGCCTTTACCAACAGCTCTTGCTGCAGACGACCCTGTTTGAGCCGTGGCAGCATGCGGACAAAATCGGCACGCAACTCCATCGTGCCGTCGATGAGCGTGAGGCCCGCGGACTTCCCGGTCAGCTCAAGCCCCGCGGCCCGAGCAACAGAAAAGGGATCGACGACGCCCATGGGTACTCCTTAACAAGCAAAATGAATACGTGAGCGCCGTTTATGCCAGCACCCAACCGTCCGCTATTGTCCCACATGCGACATGGCCCACAGCATCCCAATGCAAAGCACCGCCATCAATCCCGTGCACACGGCAGCGATCACAGAATCGCCCATGCGCCTTCCCAACGACCGCGGCTCATGCACTCGCCCTGCTCCGTACATCATGGCTCCTCCTTAAGAACAGCTCCTTGTTACGGTCTCATCATCGCAGTGCCGCACATGAGCTGCCATCGATTTGGCTTACGTCCAGCTTTCCTTTTTGAAAGGTCGAATTGGGCTGCGCGGGCTCAAAGCGCTTTCAGGCGCACGCATCGCTGCGTTGAACTACAATGTGCTTCACCATATGTGCAACACATGGGCTACGCCAGATCGGCGTACTCGTATCGAAAGGACCAGCCATGAGCTCCGCTCGCAAGACTCTCAAAATCCTTGCCCTCATCTACTTTGTTTTGGGCATCGCCAACCTCGTCATCGCCGGTATCGGTATCGCCAGGGGCAGCCTCGATTCCACGTACGGGTCGAACGCCATGCTCGCCGCGGTCGTGCTTGTCGTCAAGGGCATTGTCGATCTTTCCGCAGGTGTTGCGGGCATCAAGGGCGCCAACAAGCCCTCGCAGGTGGATAGCGCGTTTAAGCTCGGCATCGTTGCCGCAATCGCCACGATTGCGCAGGCCGTGCTCACGCTTCCCGCACTCGGCGGCAGCGCCGTCAATATCGGTGCCTTTGTCATCGTGGTCTACGACCTGTTCTTTGTTCAGCAGGCGCACGCCGTTAAGGCCGAGAACAAGGACCGCCTGTAGGCACTCGCTTCTCATAACCCCCGCAGCCAAGCAACTAACATGGGCCGATCGCGCAGTAACGCGGTCGGCCCTTTACATTTGCCCAGATAAAACCTGCCAAAATAAACCTGTCCCTTTTTGGCAGGTTGGTTAGCTGTGGTGGTACTCGGCAATGATGAAGTCGATGTCGGTTTTAAGGGTGTCCAGGTTTGCCAGGCGCTCTTTGTCGGTAGGGCGTGTGCGGTAGTAGTACGGCGTCATCTGGAACACCGCCTCGATGTCGGCCTGGGTCTGGAGCGTAATATTCGCGGACACCCGCTGTGTGCCGACCAGTTTAAGCTCCATCGTCTTCGGAAGCTTTTCGTCGTTGAGGTACGGCGTGTCGTAGAGCACCTCCTTGAGCCCAAAGAGATGACGGGCACCCGGCACCACGGTGTAGAGCGAACCCTCCGGCGCCAACACGCGGGCAAACTCGCGCTCGTTAAAGGGAGCAAAGAGCTCGGTCACCATATCGAAGGCGCCATCGGCCACTGGGATGTCTTTCATGTTGGCCACAAAATAGGTCGCATCGCCGCGCTTGGCGGCCAGGCGTACCATTTCTTTGCCCAGGTCAAAGCCATAAGCGTCCACGCCCGGCACCGCGCCCATGGCGCTGGTGTAGTAACCCTCACCGCAGCAAATATCGAGCAGCGTCATGGGGCCGCCTGTAGACGCAGCACGCCCAGAAACCCGTTTGCGCACCAGCTCGACCATTGCATCGCGCAGCGGCGCATAGTAGCCACGGTTCAAAAAGTCACGACGGCTGCGTGCCTGCGACTTGGGATCGCCCATGGAGTCGCCGCTCTTGGACGAACGTAGCAGATATAGATAACCCTCGCGCGCACGGTCAAACCGATGTCCGCCCGCGCATGCAGCACCGCGCTCGTCGTCCACCAACGGCTCATGGCAAACGGGACACAACAACATGGCAACTCCTTAGCGCGAACAACACAACGTATACCATTGTCGCACGCCTTCCCCACCTAGTCATTGGGGACGTTCTTGAATGACTAGTCGTTTAAGAACGCCCCCAATGACTAGGTGATTAGGAGTATCATCGTCTGCGCAAATAAGCACGAAATAGCACGTTAGAGATTGAGAGCGTATGGCTGATACCGCATCTAAGCACATCGACATGACCACCGGCTCACTGTGGCGCAATATCCCCCTGTTCGCCTTGCCCGTGGCCGCCACGAGCATCTTGGAGCAGCTGTCAAACCTCATCGCCACGGTCATTATCGGTAACTTCTCGGGCGACCAGGGAACCCTCGCCATGGCGGCAGTCGGCTCCAATGTTCCGCTTACCAGCCTTATGCTCAACCTGTTTATTGGCATGTCGCTTGGCTCCAACGTGGTCATCGCCAACGCTATCGGCCGCAACGATCAGAATATGGTCAAACGCGCCGTCCATACCTCGATTTTAATGGCGCTCGTGGGCTTTGTCGTCATCGCTCTGGGCGAGATCTTTGCCGAGCCCATGCTCGCCGCGCTCAACGTTCCCGCCGAGACCATGCCGCTCGCTTCGCTCTATCTACGCGTCTTTTTGCTCAGCATGCCCTCAATCTTGCTCTACAACTTTGAGGCCGCGATCTTCCGCTCCGTCGGCATCACCCGCATGCCGCTGCAAGCGCTTGCCGTGTCCACCGTCCTCAACATTGGCCTGGACCTCATCTTTGTCCCCGTACTCCACTGGGGCGTCGCGGGTGTCGCCATCGCCACCGCCATCGCCTACACCGTCAGCGCCGCTACACTCTTTATCCGCCTGCTCAAGACCGACTCCGTCGTCCGCGTCACCCCGCGCGACCTTGCTATCGACCCCGTCGCCCTCAAGCGCATCGTCAAGATCGGCCTGCCCGCCGGCATCCAAAGCGCCGTCTTTGCCGTCGCCAACATCATCATCCAGTCCGCCATCAACAGCCTGGGCACCGAGGTCATGGCGGCCTCGAGCGCCGCCATGAGCCTGGAGTGCGTGTGCTACAACCTGCTCAACAGCTTTAGCCAGGCTTGCACCACCTTTGTGGGACAAAACCACGGTGCCCGTCAGATCGACCGCTGCACCAAGACCCTTAAGGTCTGCCTGGTCGAAGGCGGTGTCGTCGCGCTCACCACGATTATTGTTATTGTCGGCCTGGGGCGCGAGATCCTGTCGTTGTTCAACAGCGATCCCAACATCGTCTCAATCGGCTATATCCGCGTGTGCTCTATCTTCCCTGCATACGCCTTTATCATGCTCTACGAGAACATGTCCGGCTACCTGCGCGGCTTTGGCATCTCGCTCATGCCCGCCCTTATCACCATGATCTGCGTCTGCGGCATCCGCTTCTATTGGGTATTCTGCGTGTTCCCGCACTTCCGCACCTTTGCGAACATCATGATGGTCTACCCCATCAGCCTGGGCACCACGGCGTTCTTTATGGTCGTGGCGGTACTACTCTGCCACCCGGCACGCACCCATCGCGCTACCCAAGCCAAAGCGACAGCCTGCTAAACACCGCACTCAACGCCACGCCAGTCATTAATTGACAATATGCGAGCTCATATAGTCGATAAAGCGCCTCGTGGCGATAGGCATGGTGTCCCAGCTGCGCCAGGCCGCCACTACGTCGCGTGAGGGGGCGTGCACGATGGGACGTACGCGAATATCGGCCCGCATGCCCTCCACAGTACGACGGTAGAGCATACTCACGCCTAGACCCTCCTCCGCCATCGCCATGATGGTGTAGTCGGCGGTGGACTCGCCCCTCATACAGCCGCGGCATAAAGGCAACCGGTGCGCCTTTACAATAGATGCCAACATAGCATTTGCCATAAAGGAGCTCCATGGACACCGCAACTCGTGACCGCAACATAGCAACTTGGTTGGGCGATGCGCCGCAGCCGGTACGTGACACTACGAACCAGCTGCTCGAGCGCATCGCCCTTTTGCGTGCCGAGCAGACCATCTACCCGGCACAAGACGACATCCTCAATGCCCTCGCCTACACGCCGGCCGACCAGGTCAAAGTTGTCATCTTGGGCCAAGATCCCTATCACGGGCCCAACCAGGCCATGGGGTTATCGTTCTCGGTCCCCGCGATGCAAACCAAGTTGCCGCCAAGCCTGCGCAACATCTATAAGGAACTCAAAGCCGATCTGAGTTGTCCCATTCCCGCCACGGGAGATCTGACGCCATGGGCACAACAGGGCGTCCTGCTCCTCAACACTACGCTTACCGTGCGCGAGCATGCCGCGAACTCACACGCCAAGCTGGGCTGGAGTACGCTCACCGACTACGTTATCGAACGCTGCTGCCAGCTACCCCAACCGGTAGTCTTTTTGGCATGGGGCCGCTTTGCCCAGCAGATGGTTGAGGGCAAGCTCGCCGCAATCGACGCGGGCAAAACAACCGGCAAGTTCTGCCTTGCCTCCACGCACCCCTCGCCGCTTTCGGCCAACCGTGCCACGGCAGAACTCCCCGCTTTTATGGGGTCGCGACCCTTCTCGGCAGCCAATCGGCTACTCGAACAGCACGGCTCGACCCCCGTCAACTGGACTTGTCTCGGCTAAAAATCGATACATCAAAAACGCGCCCGACGGCTTTCCATCGGGCGCGTTTCCTATTCGGGCCAAATAAATTGTGTGCGGCCGGCCTCGCCACCATCAATGAGCAAGCTCTGCCCGGTCATAAACCGGTTGGTCACGCCCACAAAGTAGATCCACTCGGCGATCTCTTGGGCGGTTGCCCAGCGTTTAAGCGGCGTAAGCTCCATAATCTGGTTCCACAGGTGTTCGTCTTCCATCACGCAACGGTTGAGCGGCGTGATAACGCCACCCGGGTCCACACTGTTGGCGATGGCCTGCGGTGCCAGGCGGTTTGCAAGGTTCTTGGTGTAGGCGATAACGCCGCCCTTGCTGGCAGCATAGGCGGGAAACTCCGATCCCGTATGCCCGCTCGCCGACCCCACATTGACCACGGATTTGATAGCCGACGCCGGCTTGGCAGCAAGCCCCTCCCCCACAAAGGCGTAGCGCTCGGTCACGTTGATGGTGCCACACAGGTTGGCGGCGATATCGTCGACCGAATCCTGCGTACCCGCAACGTTCACGATCACTTGGGGTTCAAGGTCGCCTGGAAACGAGCCCGGCTCGCGGACATCAACAATCAGATGGCGGTAGCGCTCGTGTTCGATCACCGCCGGCAGCAGATCAAAGCCCACGACCTCGTGGCCCTCGTCCAAAAAGCGCCGCACGCACGCGGCTCCGATACCGCCCGAAGCGCCCGTAATCAAAACCCGCATACTTGCTCCTTAGGCGGTTGCGTGGCGCTTGAGGTACTCGGCGCCCACATTCTCACGCTCCCAGCCGCGCACGACCTTGTAGCCCACGGGGCTCAGGAAGACCTCGCACAGCAGCTCGGCGACAGCGCCGGTCAGCGAGCACATAAGGACCTGCACCCAGGTCCAACCAAAGAACGTGTGGCTCACCACAATGGCAAAGACCAGGTTGTCGATAAACTGGCCAACACCCGTGGACACATAGGAGCGGAAGGCGAAGCTCGCAAAGTTATTCTTTTTGAGCATACGGCCGAGCGACTGGTTGAGCGTGGAGTTAACCACGGCAGAAACGAACATTGCCAGCGAAGAGCCCAGCACCACGTACCAGGTGCCGCCGATGGTGGCGTTAAGGGCGGTGTTGACCTCGATCATGCCCGTGTCGTAGTAGGCGCCCCACATACCGGGTGTGAGCGAGCACGCCCAAAAGCACAGGCTCACGGCAAGGTTGACCGCCAGTGCGAGGATAGAGATTTTGATGGATGCCTTGGCGCCAAAGCGCTTGCAGATCATGTCCTGGCACAAAAACGAGACCCAGCTCACCACAAAACCGCAATCGAGTGCCAGATACGGCAGGCTGATGAGCTCTTTGTTGGCCAGCAGGTTCATCATGATAACGCTCACGAAAAACAGCGAAACCGTTGCCGCGGGAATGCTCCGCAACAGGACCTTGTAGTCCTCCATGACCTTCTTGATCATTATGTACTCCTTTGGTTTTAGGTTTAACGAGCAGGATATCGGACCCGAACTGCTCGGACGCCCCGGTCTTGAGGCGACGGTGGGCATGATAGCCGCTCATGCGGCATCAGGCAAGCAGGCAGCGCGGCAGCCCCGCAGGGCCACCGCGCCGATGCGTTAAAAGACTACGTTGCCAAACTCCGACAGGATAAGGTCGGGGTTGTGGTCGGTTGCCCAATCCACGTTCCACGGGCTCGTAAACAGCAACAGCTTGCCACCGCGCATGTCCTCGACGCGCAGCGTGTCGCGCGTGAGCGAAAGGCCTGGGATATCGATGGTGTCGGGGTCGTTCTGGATCCAGCGAATGTCCGTATAGGGCAACGGCTGGCGACGAACCTCAACACGATATTCGGCCTTGAGGCGGCGCTCGAGTACCTCAAACTGTAGCACGCCGACCACGCCCACGATGACGCTCTCCATGCCGGCACCCAGCTCGCGGAAGATCTGGATGGCGCCCTCCTGGGCAAGCTCCTCCATGCCCTTGACGAACTGCTTGCGCTTGAGCGTGTCGACCTGCGTAATGCGAGCGAACATCTCGGGGGCAAACGTCGGAATCTGTGGATACTGCACATGGCGCTTGCCGGAGCACACGGTGTCGCCGACGCTAAAGATACCCGGGTCGAACAGGCCCACGATATCGCCCGCGTACGCCTCGTCCACGATGGCGCGGTCGTCGGCCATCATCGACGTGCCCGTGGCAAGCTTGAGCTTGCGGTTGCCCTGCACGTGGAAGGCATCCATGCCGCGCTCGAACTTACCCGAGCAAATGCGCACAAAGGCGATGCGGTCGCGGTGGTTCTTGTCCATGTTGGCCTGGATCTTAAACACAAAGCCGCTAAAGTCGTCGCGGCAGGGATCGACCGGTTCACTGGTAAGCGTATCGGTATAGGCACGCGGTGTCGGGGCCAGACGCAGGAACTCCTTAAGGAAGGGTTCCACGCCAAAGTTGGTAAGCGCCGAGCCAAAGAACGCCGGGCTCAGCTTGCCGCAGGCCACGGCATCCAAGTCGAGCTCGTCGCCGGCACCATCGAGCAACTCGATGTCGTCCATCAGGTTCTTATGGTTCTCCTCGCCGATGAGCTCATCCATGGAAGAATCGCCCAGCTCGGCCTCGACCTCGGCGACCTTCTTGGTGGCGTTGGCGTGACCGTCGCCCTCAAAGGCAATGACGCGACGGGTCTGACGATCGAACACGCCGCGGAAATTGCGGCCGCTGCCGATCGGCCAGTTCATGGGATACGTATTGATGCCCAGGACATTCTCGATCTCTTCCATGAGCTCAAACGGATCGCGAGCCTCGTGGTCGAGCTTGTTCACAAAGGTGAAGATGGGAATGTGGCGCAGCGTACAGACCTTAAAGAGCTTCTTGGTCTGGGCCTCGACGCCCTTGGCGCCGTCGATGACCATGACTGCGGCGTCAGCGGCCATAAGGGTACGGTAGGTATCCTCCGAAAAGTCCTGGTGACCGGGGGTATCGAGGATGTTGACGCAGGCGCCGTTGTAAGTGAACTGCAGCACCGAGGAGGTGACGGAAATGCCGCGCTCCTTCTCGATGTCCATCCAGTCCGAGACGGCATGCTTGGCCGAGCTCTTGCCCTTGACCGAGCCGGCGGTCTGGATGCTGCCGGTATAGAGCAGCAGCTTCTCGGTAAGCGTGGTCTTACCGGCATCCGGGTGGCTGATGATCGCGAATGTGCGGCGCGACGAAATTTCATCCGACAGGCTTGCCATGCGGATCCTTTCTTGCATTGAGTGCATTACGTCGTTGTAACCGCACTATTGTAGCCGCGAAATTCCGCTCTAGGGCGCCTATCAGGACAAATTCATCAGTTGGGGCCTGTGTAGCAGTCGATGACGGCACTCCGCAGCAGTTTGTCTCGATCTGTAACATCTAGACGGTTTTTGAACCTCTACCTGTTACAGATTTAGACAAACAGGTGGGCGTCCCAGAAAGATCTCGATCTGTAACATCTAGCAGCCAAAAACTTCTCCAGTTGTTACAGATTGAGACAACCAGGTGGGCGTCCCAGAAAGATCTCGATCTGTAACATCTAGCAGCCAAAAACTTCTCCAGTTGTTACAGATTGAGACAACCAGGTGGGCCCACCAGCAAAATCTCAATCTG
>NZ_JBQKDZ010000018.1:0-34349 GCF_052121575.1 Collinsella sp. LCP19S3_C9 | reverse complement strand
CGCAAATCCGCACCGGCTTCGGCCGCCTGCCGGCGTCCTCGCCCGCGGGCTAAAAACGCTTACGCGTTTTCTTTACGCCCGCGCCCTGCATAGAGTTCGATTCTCCGCGGTATCTATAAGTAATAAAAAAGCAGGTAGGTGCGTTTACCTACCTGCCTGTAGCTATTGGTGGAGGCGCGGAGAATCGAACTCCGGTCCACGAAAGCCCCCTGATTGGCATCTCCAAGCTCAGTCGCTGGTTTAGTCTCGGACGCTTTGCGCGCAGCGACACGCTCGCGGCTTCCCAACCGGTTCGGTCTTAGCCCGCGCCATACCGATTACGTGCGCGGGAGCATTCCCCTAACATGACGTCGCGCCGGTGTCGGGGAAATCACCGGGTTGACGCGCCGCTATAAACTAAGCAGCGAGAGCCATAGGCTCAAAAGAAGAGTTGTTGTCAATTCAATTTGACGGTACCCCTGTTTAACGAGGCGAGGAGACCTCGGCTTGCTTCCTCTCTCAGAGCTATCGTGTCGAAACCAGTCGCCCCCGAATGTTGGGAAAGTCTGGATGGTATCGGGCCTGCAAACACCCGATAACCGTCGACTTTTCAAGGAACACGCGGGGTGAACCCCGCTCGTGGATAGCTATCTTACCACGTTCTAAAGGCAGACAGCTGCTCTATGCACGAGCTGTGAAGACCCTAATGTGCACCATACTTCGCATTTTTGCCACTGAACGCGTCACGTATATTTTCCCCAAGCAAAATTGACCCGTCGAAAGGACCGTTATGGATACCAAGCAGCAACTCGTCAATGCCCTCGCAGGCCTGGGCTCGACCATTACCGAAGCCATGGATGTCATCGAAGGCTTTGTCCCCTGCGGACATCCCGCCCTCACGGTATCAAACGCACTCGTCGCGCTGGACGCTGACGATGATGCAGCTCTCGCCCAGCAGTTTGAGACCGTCGCGGGCTTTATCGACCACGTGAGCGAGAACCGCGGCGTGGCCGCCTACCACGGCATCGAGGTCGAGCTCGCAGGTCCCAAAGCCGATCTGCTCGCAGCAATCCGCGAGGTAGGCGCCCTTATGCAGACCGCAGGCGTCAAGAAC
The DNA here is from genome assembly GCF_052121575.1 of Collinsella sp. LCP19S3_C9. Classification (NCBI taxonomy): domain Bacteria; kingdom Bacillati; phylum Actinomycetota; class Coriobacteriia; order Coriobacteriales; family Coriobacteriaceae; genus Collinsella; species Collinsella sp. LCP19S3_C9. The sequence continues at coordinate 33,256 of NZ_JBQKDZ010000018.1, read as the reverse complement.
ACCCAGGTCAACGAGTGGGTCTACCGCAGTCTAGCAGCACTAAACGATTCCGACGAAAAGGCCGCCGAGAAGCTCGCCGAAGCTCCCGTCATCAAGGCAGCGCTTTTGTAATTAAAGGATGCGTGGCCTTCTGAGCACCGACGTTCCGAAGGCCACGCAAACAGTTCGCGCTAACCGATAGCCGCGCCACCACGTTCGGCCAAAGCTAGAATCGGCATCATTTGGCGCGGGGCCTTTGCTGCAAGATCGGCATGTTCGAGCAGCTTGCGATTGTTGGTCACCAAGTAATCGATCTGCGCGCGCTTGCACGCGGCGAGTACCAAGTTGTCCTCGTAATCGCGATGGAGCGCTAAGTATTTGTCGGCCAGCCAAAGGTCCGATGCATCTGCACCCACGGCCGTGGCGTTTTCGGTCACGTTCCGAACAAACGCCAACGCCGCATCGCCAATTGCACGGACAGATGCCTCGTCGAGCGCTCCCCCGCCGGCAAGAACGCTACGCTTCGGCTCGTGTTGGACAACGTACAGCACGTCCTTGGCGATATGCACCGGAAAAAACAGCAACGCCCCCGTCTCCGTCGCCTGCCCAATAAACGCGCGCGCGGCAAGCGACTCGGTATGCTCGGCGCAAAACGAATCGACCCATACGTTGGCGTCCACCATGATCTTAAGGGGGCCTCCGCTCACAGGATCATCCCCTTTTGGCGATAATGCTCATCCATGGCTTCGGGATAGACTGTGTCCCAGCTGCGGTCATCAGACGCAGATGATGTATCGATGCCCAGGTCCGCGTAAAGCTGATCCGCCGCCGCCCATGATGCGACAAACGGCGAGGTGCCACCAGCACTAGGCGGTTGGTCGTCAACGGCCGACAACGCCTCTTCGCACGAACCGCCACCCTGCGCTACCTTGGCCACCACCTTTTTGATGAGCTCGGGCGGTGACCCGCCCGAAAGCCGCAGCGCCTCCTCGGCACGGTTCTTGACCTGGCGATCCACGCAAACGTTCACCTGCGCCATGCCGCTAGCAGCACCCACGTCGATCTCGCTCCCTTCAATTGCTATCCTCGATAGCAACACTATATAGAGACGCTATCAATTGGGGTCAAATGCAAAAGGCCTGCGCCCGGACGACACCGATGCCGTCTGGGCGCAGGCCAGATAACGTGGGCAAACACGTCTGCTAACGCAGGTAAGCCTTCGCGTTGCTCAGGCTGTAGGCGATCGTCGAGCCGTTGTGCAGCAGCGACGATGCCTGCGAGGCAATCGCGCCGGTAATGCCCAGTGCCAAGAGCGCCGAGTTGGTGAGCATCACCTTAGAGTAGGAGCTCGTCAGACGATCAACGAGGCCCTGGCTCATACGGCGCAGGCGCACGATCGCAGCAAGATCCGTATCGGTCAAAGTGCGCGGAACCGATGATGGCGCGACGCCCTTCGATTAACGAAGTGATGCCGTGCGCCACGATGTACTCGACGGCAGTATGCCGCACGCGATGCCCTGCACGCAGGCATTCTTTACCGGAGCGCTGGCGAGCAGCTTGATGCCAGCCGTACCAAGCAGAAAACCGCCACCGACAAGCAGGGTGTTAAACGTCGGCTTCTTCATGTTGCTTCTCCCTTTTGCCGCATTGGACACGGCACGGTGCCTCAGCACCCGAGTGAATAAGTTTACTAGAGCACACTTTTGGAAAATAATTTATCTAACTATTAAGGTCAAAAATGGTTAACTTTCTGGAAATCTTAGGGTGCAGACCGGCCGACTTTCGACAATCGGTCTGCCGCAACGTACATCTCCGGCATCCAAGAAAGACTCTCCCCCGTCCCAGCAAATCGAGGTCTAATACTTTTCCCGAGAAGTGAACGAGCAAAATCGGACCCCTGAAGCATCCGCATTTTTTAGTAACAAAACCGCAGGGAAAACTCGGCAAAACCGCAGGAAACAGCGTCCAAATAGTGTCGATGCTTCAGAGGTCCAAATAAGGTCGTTCACTTCTCGGGAAAAGTATTAAGCTTCGCTTTCCACAGCCCAAAAATGTGACCAAGGGACCGTCCCTGCGCCACATCCACAAAAAAATGAGGGTGCCAACGGCACCCTCATTCACCAAATTCCATTTAGCCCCGCCTGACCTGAACGGCTGAGTCGCCACGGAACCCGGGAGCCCGGCAGGGCGGGCGCTTGCTCAAAATGAGTTACCTTCAAAAACAATGGGCGCGCCAACGGCGCGCCCATTCACTCTATTTCCATTCAGCCCGACTGACCAGAACGGCCGAGTCGCCACGGAACCGAGGGGCCGGGCGCAGGGCCTTGCCTCTCAATGAGTTCCGCACGAACAGGAGGCGCCAGTGGCGCCTCCGTCGTGAGTCAGGACTGTCCGAAATTGAGAGGCAAGGCCCTGCGCCCGGCCCCTCGGTTCCCGCTTACGAGAGCGAGGTTCTCAGCAACTCGTTGAAGAGCTTTGGGTTACCCTTGCCGCGACTCGCCTTCATGCACTGGCCCACCAAAAAGCCGATGACCTTCTGGTTGCCGTCACGATACTGCTGTGCCTGCTCGGCACAGTTTGCCAGCACCTCGTCCACAATCGGCTGCAGCGCGCCGGCATCACTCACCTGACGCATACCGCGCTCGTCGACGATCTTGTTGGGGTCGTCGCCGGTCTGGGCCATGGCCTCAAAGACCTCGTGAGCCTGGTTGGAGCTGATGGCATCGGTCGCCAGCAGCTTGGCAAGCGCTGCCACCTGAGCCGGCGCGATGCCGGACTCGGCGAGCGACACGCCCGCGCCCTTAAGGTAGGCGATCATCTCGTTCACCAGCAAGTTTGCAACCGTCTGGGCCTCCTTGCCAGCCATACCGGCAGCGGCGGCCTCAAAGAACTCGGCAAACTCCGGGTCACCGGCGATTTGCTCGGCATCGGCCGCCTTAATGCCAAAATCGGCCTCAAAACGGGCGCGCTTGGCATCGGGCAGCTCGGGAATCTCACCTCGGCAGCGATCGATGAACTCGTCGTCCAGATCGAACGGCGCCAAGTCGGGGTCGGGGAACAGACGATAGTCGTCGGCCGTCTCCTTCACACGCATGACCACGGTGCGCTTGCGGCTGGGCTCCCAGTGGCGGGTCTCCTGATAGATAATGCCGCCCTCCTCGAGCACCTCGGCCTGGCGGCAAATCTCGTAGGCAAGGCCGTCGTGCAGGCTCTTAAACGAGTTGAGGTTCTTGAGCTCGGTTTTGGTGCCCAGCTTGGTCTCGCCGCGACGGCGCAGCGACACGTTGCCGTCGCAGCGCATAGAACCCTTCTCCATGGAGCAGTCCGAAATGCCCAGCGTCACAAAGATGCGACGGAGCTTTTCCATAAACAGGCGAGCCTCCTCAGGCGTACGCAAGTCGGGCTCGGTGACGAGCTCGATCAAAGGCGTGCCGCAGCGGTTGTAGTCGACAAGCGACTCGGCCGCGGCGGTAATGCGGCCCTCGGCACCGCCCACGTGCACCATCTTGGCAGCGTCCTCCTCCATGTGGATGCGAAGAATGCGGATGGGCACCGTGTAGGAACCGTCCTCGCGACGCTCGGGCATCTGCAGGTTGGACGCGTCATAGCTGGCCAGATGGCCGGCACGCTGATTGCCCTCGCGCATGGTCGACGTCATGGACGTGGACAGGCCCTCGGCGTTGGCCGAGGCGCTCGCCAGGCTCTGGGCCTCGGCCTCGCCAAACGCGCAATCGGGGCGCTCTGCAGCGCCGCGACCAGTCACGTCCAGGTCCAGGTGACCGTACATGGCAAAGGCGACCGGACCCTGCGTGGTCTGGAAGTTCTTGGCCATATCGGGATAGAAGTAGTGCTTGCGGTAGAACATCGAGTGGCGCTGGATCTCGCAGTTGGTGGCGAGGCCGGCCTTAACGATGCTCTCGATGGCGCGCTTGTTGGGCACCGGCAGGGCGCCGGGCAGGCCCAAGCACACCGGACACACGTTGGCGTTGGGCTCGTCATCGTGGCTGAGCTTGCAGTTGCAGAACATCTTGGTATCGAGTGCGGTGAGCTCGGTATGAATCTCCAGGCCGATCACGGCCTCCCAATCCTGCAGGACCTCGGAAAGCTCCTTCATTACAGCTCGCCTCCCTTCCCGGCAAAATCGGGTGCGACGGAAAGCGCGGGCGCACCCGTGGCGGCATCGGCAAAGCCGCGCTCCAGGGCGCGGGCAAACGTGAGCAGCTGACGGTCCTTAAACGCCGGACCCACCAGCTGGGCAGAAACGGGCAGCTGAGTATCCTCGCCCAAGCCCAGCGGCACCGAGATACCACCGTTGCCGCAAATGTTGAGCGAGATGGTGTACAGGTCGGAGAGGTACATCTGCGTGGGGTCGCTGATCTCGCCAAACTTAAAGGCCGTGCGCGGCGAGGCGGGCATGAGGATGGTGTCCACCTTGGCATACGCGGTGTCGTAGTCCTGCGTGATGAGCGTGCGGGCCTTTTGCGCAGCGTAGTAATACTTGTCGTACACGCCCGAGCTCAGCAGGTAGGCGCCGAGCATCTGACGGCGCTTGGCCTCGGCGCCAAAGCCGTGGGCGCGCGACAGCGAGCTCTGGTCGGACAGGTTGGCGCAGCCCTCCTCCTGATAGCCGTAGCGAATACCGTCGAAGCGGGCCAGGTTGGAGAACGCCTCGGCCGGGCCGATGACGTAGTAGGCGGCGATGGCGGCATCCAGGTGCGGCAGGTCGACCTCGACCAGCTCGGCGCCCTGGTTCTGCAGCTCCTGGGCGGCGCGCTGAACAGCGGACTTGACCTCGGGCGTCAGGCCCTCGGCCTCCATAAACGCGGGGATGATACCCACGCGCTTACCCTCGATGCTGTCGTTGAGATGCTCTGTAAAGTCGACGGCGCAATCCTGGCTGGTGCAGTCGTAGGGATCGTGGCCCGCGCCGGTAAGCGCGTTCATGGCCAGCGCGACATCCTCGACCGTGCGGCCGAAGGGGCCCACCTGGTCGAGCGACGAGCCAAAGGCGACCACGCCGTAACGGCTCACGGCGCCATATGTGGGCTTAAAGCCCACCACGCCGCACAGCGACGCCGGCTGGCGAATGGAGCCGCCGGTGTCCGAGCCCAGCGAGAGCGCGACCTCGCCCGCGGCGACGGCGGCAGCGGAGCCGCCCGAGGAGCCGCCGGGCACGCGCTCGGTATCCCAGGGGTTGTTGGTGCGGTGGAACGCCGAGCTCTCGGTGGAGCTGCCAAAGGCAAACTCGTCCATGTTGGCCTTGCCCATGGGCAGGCAGCCGGCATCGAGCATGCGCTGGACGCAGGTGGCGGTGTAGACGCTCTGGTAGTTCTCGAGCATGCGGGAAGCGCAGGTGGTGCGCGTGCCCACAAGGTTCATGTTGTCCTTGATGGCCAGCGGCACGCCCGCGAGCGGGGGCAGCGGCTTGCCTGCGGCACGATCGGCATCCACGCGCGCGGCGGCCTCGAGCGCAAGCTCGGGCGCCACCTGCAGGAATGCCTGGACCCCGCCCTCGCGCGCCTCGATGGCGGCAAGGGAGGCCTGGGCCACCTCGGCAGCGGTAAAGTCGCCCGCGGCAACACCCGCGGCAATCTGGACAGCGGTAAGGGAATCGAAGCTCTGCGCCATTACTCGCTCTCCCCCTCTCCCAAAATGGACGGCACGCGGAAGTAGCGGTCGCGCGCGCTGCCGGCGTTTTCGAGCGCAACGTCGAGCGACAGGTCGCGCTCGGGCTCGCGCAGGTCATCGCCCATCACGTTGGACAGGCTTCCGATGGGATGGAACGTGGGCTCCACGTCGGGCAAGTCATATTGCAAGACGGGCTCGAGCATCTGGACGGCATCGTTCATGTAGGACGTCATCTGGGCGAGCTCGTCATCGGTCAGTGCGATCTTTGCGTACTCGGCGATACCGCGCACGTCTTTCTCGCTGAGTGCCATAGGCGCTCCCTTCCGCATAACAGTTAAACCGCTCTAGTATACAAGGCAACGCCGGCTTGGAGCAGGCGCTTTACCCAAATGCAGCGAAAACGTAACGAGGGCGGCGGTTGGCAGGCGGCGGGCCGGCGGTTCTGCTGCGAAACCGCACCGTCCATAGCGAAAACCGCCACAAAGGTGCCTGGCCCCTTTGTGGCGGCCGGATCCGCAGGATGGCGTGACCCGGGGCGCAAACCGTCACAACATTCGACGTTATTCGGCAAAATCGCGATTTTCATCGAATGTTGTGATGGTTTTTACTGCTTTGCGGCACGATCCAAATGCCGGCGTCCAAACAGCAGCAGTGCCGCAGGAACCGCCGTCACGACCATACCCGCCCCGATGAGCGTCTGCTGCACGCCAAACGTCGCCGCCAGCCACGGGGCAATCGCCAGCGGCGCCACGCCGGCGAACATGTTGCCAAAGCCCATGACCGAGTTGACGCGACCGAGCTGTTCGAGCGGGGCCGTCGTTTGCACGATCGTGTTGTGGAGCGGGTTGACGACGCCCCAGGCCACGCCCAGGGCAATCTGGCCGACGAGGGCTACGCCCACGTACGGTGTCCCCACATAGAGCAAACTTCCCAGGCCCACGGACAGAAGCGCCACAAGCAGCGTCTTAAGGTTGACCAGGTGCGGCGGCAAGCGGAGCGTGACCACGGCGCCCAGCACCGCGCCCACGCCGCAGGCAGACGAGAGCCAGCCCATCCACTCGACACCGACATGCAGGACATCACGGTAGAAGAATGACTCCAGCGGATCGAAGGCGCCATAGCCAAAGTTCGAAAGGAAAATAATGCAGAACAGCAGGGCGAGGACGCTGTTGGTAAAGACTGTCTTGATGCTGGTCACGAAGGTGGCGCGGGTGGATTTATTAGAGTCGGAGCTTTGAATGGCAGTACTTGCCGTTGTGCTGCTATCCGCGGGAGCACTTTCGCGCGCGGCGACGCGACCTGCTTGCGGCCTAAAGCCCCAACCGGCGACGAGCGCCAGTACGGTAAAGATCATCATGAGCAAAAACACCGCGTGTGACGATGCAGCCGCCGCGACAAAGCCGCCCAGCGTGGGGCCGACGATAATGCTCACGTTGGAGGACATGGTGATGGCGGAGTTGATGTCTCTGAGCTCGACGGGGTCGTCGGTGAGATACGCCGGATAGGACGTGGCGACGGGCTGGGCGAATCCTATCACAAAGCCCAGGAGCACCGCGCCGGCAAGGACTGTTCCGGTCGCGCTGCCACAGGCGAGGATTGCCGCGCCGGTTGCCAACGTGCCGAAGATGCTCGCCCGGAAATGCCGGCACGGACCCCAAGCGTCAAGCGCCGCTCCACCCGCAAAGGATCCCAGGATCACGAAGACGTTCATAAACAGGACGGCCAGCGATGTCGCAACGACCGAGGCATCGTCTGCATAGGTGAGCGTTCCGATGACGCCGATGAAGTAGCTGGTCTGAAAGCCGGTATATATGAGGAAGCGCATTGCCACCAGGTGCTTAGCCTGCGCGGACAACGAAGGGTGAGGTTTTGAGAGAAGAGATACGAGCACGGAGACTCCTCGTTTCATACGAATACGGGCGGTGGACATTCGCCGCCGTCTGTCAAATCAATCTATCCGCATGAAACATTAAGGACGCATCAGGACCCTTCTCTCCGTTTTTCGCCCGTCATGAACTACTTGGTAGATTGTAAGGCATGTCACAAAAATCTACCAAAGCAAAAACCACCACAAAGGTGCCTGGACCCTCTGTGGTGGAAATGACGTTTGCCCAGATAAAACCTGCCAAAATAAACCTGTCCCTTTTTGGCAGGTTTTAGGCCAGATGGTCTTGGATAAGGTCGCAGATGGCGCGGGCGTCGTTGATGTTGATGGCTCGGGTCGCAAAGCCTGCGTCGAAGGCCTGACGTGCCAGGGCTTCGTTGCAGGCAAGGGCCAGCGTGCGGCCGTCGACCAGGTCGAGCGAGCTCTTGCCGCGCAGACGGTCGACACCGGAGCGCGCGACCACGATGTTGTCGAAGCCCTCGGTCTTGTAGCCCTCGATGATCACCACGTCGACATCGTTGTAACGCGACAGCAGCTCGCGCGCGGGCATCTCGTCCCCCTCGCGCGTGTCGGCGTACTCCGCCCAGCGCGTGGCGCAGATGAGGCCCACGTGCTTGGATCCGGCCTGGTGATGGCGCCAGGTATCCTTAGCGGGCACGTCGATATCAAAGCCGTGGTGCCCGTGATGCTTGAGCGAACCCACGCGCAGGCCACGGCGGGTGAGCTCGGCGATAACCTTCTCGACGAGCGTGGTCTTGCCCGAGTTTTGGTAGCCGATAAACGCGATCGCGGGGACGGCCGGTGTCGGAGCTGCGGGCGCGACGGCGACGGGTGCGCTCGCGGGTGCGGCACCGTCAGTGGCCACGGCCTCAACAGCAGCGGCCTGACGCTCTGCGCGGTCCCACACGCCCGAGCGGCCGCCCTCCTTGTGCAGCAGGCGCACGTCGACGATCTCCATACCGCGATCAACCGCTTTGCACATGTCGTAGATCGTTAGGCACGCGGCACTCGCGCCGGTCAGGGCCTCCATCTCGATACCCGTCTTGCCCGTCACGCCGGCCGTAACCAGTACGTGAAAGCCAACCTGCCCGTCCGCGCGCGCCGGTGCCCAGCCCTCGGGCATATCCTCGGCCGGCGTCCCCGCCGGAGCGATGGGCGCAATGTCGCACTTGCTCTTGGTAATGAGCAACGGATGGCACATGGGAATGATGTCGCTCGTGCGTTTGATGGCCATGATGCCCGCCACGCGCGCGCAGGCAAGCACGTCGCCCTTTTTGGCGCGGTCCTGCAGCACCATGGCCTGTGTCTCGGGATGCATGAGAATGGTGCCCTCGGCGATGGCGATGCGATGGGTCTCGGCCTTGTCGGACACATCGACCATGCGCACCTCGCCCTTGGCGTCCACGTGCGTCAGCTCGTTGCGACGTGCGTCACGGGCGGGTTCGGTGGCCGCGCTGGAAGTCGGCTGCGCGGACGCGTCGGCGTTGCCAGCATTCGCCGCGGCCGTGACTTTGTGGGCAGACATCGCGGCCCTGCGAGCGGCCTTGGTGGCGTCGGCGTACCTGCTCTTGGCCATATGATCATCCTCCGATTTGGGACATAAATCGTTGCGTGCCCTCAATTATCGCGTGTTCCTGCGGTTTGTGGGCCACGGCATCGCGCCAAATCGAAAGTACCTGCATATCATCACCACGGCGCAGGGCGTCGCGCACCGAATACTCGGCATCGCTAAACAGGCACGGACGCACGTTGCCATCGGCCGTCAGGCGCAGACGGTTGCAATTCGCACAAAAATGGTTGGACATGGCGCTAATAAAGCCAACCGTTCCCGCCGCGCCCGGAAAGCGCCAATAGCGCGCAGGGCCCGCGCCGGCAGGAGCATCGTTGATGTCGAGCGGCTCGAGCTCGCCCAGTCCCCTCGCGGTGGCCCCGGCATTGATGCGCGCCCGCAGCTCGTCACTCGGCACGGTATCGCTCGCGTCCCACAGCTCGGGATTGAGCGCGGGCGCATGCGGGTCCACAGCGCAATGCGAGCTCGTGCGCTCGTCGCCGATGGGCATATATTCGATAAAGCGCAGGTGGATGGGACGGTCGAGCGTGAGCCGCGCGAGGGCCGCCACATCCTGGTTGAGCCGGCGCACAACAACGCAGTTGACCTTAACAGGCTCAAAGCCCCAAACCAGCGCCGCGTCGATGCCGGCCATGGCCTGCTCGAGCCGACCCAGGCGCGTGATCTTTCCAAAGAGCGTAGGGTCGAGCGTGTCGAGCGAGATGTTGACGCGGTTAAGCCCGGCATCTTTGAGCTGCGGCGCCAGCTTGGGCAGCAGGGCGCCGTTGGTGGTGAGCGAGATGTCCTCGATCTGAGGGATCGCGCGGATGTCGCGAATAAGCGGAATAATACGGCGGCTGACCAGCGGCTCGCCGCCCGTCAGGCGCACGCGGCGAATGCCCTCCCCCGCCACCAAGCGAACAAAGCGGGCGGTTTCCTCGGCGCTGAGTAACTCGTCGTGTGCACGGGGCGCCACGCCATCGGCCGGCATGCAGTAAATGCAGCGGAAATTGCACTTGTCGGTAACGGCAATGCGCAGGTAGTTGATATCGCGGCCAAAACCGTCATGCTGCACGTGCCCGTCCACGCAGCCCTCCCCTCACGCGGCGTTTTATTCTTCGAAAAACATAATACCCCACGAGAGAATCATGCCACACCCGTACGACAGGACAGGTCGCTTCGAACAAGACCGGCTTTCCAAGCCCATCCTCAACACACAAACCTTGACTCTACAATCGTTATAGGGTTTTCACTACACTGGTACGGAAACAGACCCAGCCAGAAAGCCCCACCTATGGAACACGACCTCACACGCGGCAATGTCCTTAAGACCATCGCGGTCTTTGCCCTGCCCTATATGCTCTCGTACTTTTTGCAGATGCTCTACGGCATGGCCGACCTGTACATGATGGGGCAGTTTAGCGGTGCCGCCGGCATCACCGCCGTGGGCAATGGTGCGCAGACGCTCTATATCATTACCGTGACGCTCGTGGGTCTGGCCATGGGAACGACGGTTATCGTCGGCCACGCCGTGGGCTCGCGCCGCTTCGATCGCGCCGAGACCGCCATCGGCAACACCATCACGCTGTTTATGGGTGTCTCGGTAGTGCTGGCAGCCATCCTGCTCGCACTGTGCCCGCAGATCGTGGCACTTATTGGCACGCCAGCCGAGGCAGTCGAAGGAACCGCCGCCTACCTGCGCATCTGCTTTGTCGGCATCCCGTTTATCGCCGCATACAACATTCTCTCGGCCATCTTTCGCGGCCTGGGCGATTCGCGCTCGCCCATGTACGTGATTGGCGTGGCGTGCATCATCAACATCGCACTCGATTTTCTGTTTATCGGCCACATGGGACTCGGCCCCGTGGGCGCGGCGCTCGGCACGGTAACCGCCCAGACGGCAAGCGTTGCCCTCGCGCTCGTGTGGCTTAAGAGCCGCCGCACGAACATCCATGTTAAGCGCAGCGACCTGCGCCCCCAGCCCGAGGTGCTCGGCGGCATCCTTAAGATCGGCGTGCCCGTGGCCGTACAGGACGGCTGCATCCAGGTGGCGTTTATGTTTATCACCGTCATCGCCAACCATCGCGGCCTGGTCGACGCCGCCGCCGTGGGCCTGGTCGAAAAGATGATCAGCTTTTTGTTCATTGTACCGAGTTCCATGGGCGCCACCGTCAGCGCACTCACGGCGCAAAACGCCGGCGCGGGCAAGGGCGACCGTGCGCGTCAGGTGCTCAAAGACGCCATGACCATCTCGGTGGTGTACGGCTGCCTGATCACGGTGCTGATGTGGCTGGTGGCGCCGGCGTTTATCGGCTTTTTCGCCAAAGACCCCGCGGTGGTCGCGGCCGGCACCGGCTATATGCGCAGCTACATTTTCGATGCAATCTTTGCCGGTATCCACATTTGCTTTAGCGGATTTTTCGCTGCATATGGCAAGAGCTACATCGGCTTTGCGCACAACGTGCTTGCCGTGGCACTCATTCGCGTGCCGGGCGCGTGGCTGCTGTCGAACGCCTATTCCGACACGCTGTTTCCCATGGGCATCGCCTCGCCGTGCGGGTCGATTCTGTCGGCAGTCATCTGTGTTGTCGCGTTTACGGTGCTCAACCGGCGCGGGGCTTTTGACAAGTTAGCAGCGTAGCGGGGCAATGCGAAATCGCCCTCATTGACGACATCATCAGCGACGACCCCGCGACCTACGTGACGCAGATCACGATGCCGGTTTCCCCAACAAAGTAAGAACCGCCCGGAAGGCATCGCGCTTTCGGGCGGTTCTTCAATTTGACTATTGATGCCTTAAGCCTGGGGCACCTCACCGGTAGCCAAGATCTGCTCGAGTGCGTCCTCGTCCAGCACGGGTACGCCCAGCTGCTCGGCCTTGGTAAGCTTGGAACCCGCTTTGGGACCGGCAACCAGATAGCTCGTCTTCTTTGATACGCTGCCCGAGACCTTGGCGCCGAGCACCTTGAGCGCCGCGCCCGCCTCGTCGCGCGTGCGGTTGACGAGCGTGCCGGTGAGCACGAAGGTCAGACCCGCGAGCGGCTGTGCGTCGGCGAGCTCGCCTGCCACGCCAGCGTCGGCTGCGGCTTGCGCGTGCGCGGCGCCCAAATCGACCTCGAGCAAAAAGCCCGCCTGGCGCAGACGTTCCAGGACGGCAAGGTTCTCGGGCACGGCCAGGAACTGCTTGACGCTCGCCGCAATCTTGGGGCCGATGCCCTCGCACTCGGCGATGTCCTCTTCGCTCGCCAAGATAAGCTTGTCAATCGACAGGAATCGCCCGGCGATGACCTCGCCCACGCTCTTGCCCACGTGACGGATGCCCAGGGCAAACAGCACGCGACCGAGCGGCTGACTCTTGGACTTGTTGAGCTCGGCGATGATTTTCTCGGCCGTCTTGAGGCCTACCGGAATGGGGTCGCCCTTCTTAACGCCCTTTTTGCTGTTGGAGCTGGCATAGGTGCGCCCCGTGTCCAGGCCTGCGATGTCGTCGACCGTGAGCTGATAGAAGTCTGCGACGTCGTGAATCAGCCCGGCGGCGATCATCTTGTCGACGATCTCGTCGCCTAGGCCATCGACGTCCATACAACCGCGGCTCACCCAGTGGAGCAGGCGCTCCTTGAGCTGTGCGGGGCAGTCGATGGACACGCAGCGGTAAGCCACCTCGCCATCCTCGTGGACCACGGGGCTACCGCACACGGGGCAGATCTCGGGCATATGCCAGTCGACCGAATCGGCCGGACGCTTGTCGAGCACCGGACCCACGACCTCGGGGATCACATCACCCGCCTTGTGCACGATGATGGTGTCGCCCTCGCGCACGTTTTTGCGGCGGATCTCGTCGATGTTGTGCAGCGTGGCGCGCGCGATGGTGGAGCCGGCAACCGTCACCGGGTCGAACTCGGCGACCGGCGTGAGCACACCGGTGCGGCCCACCTGGATGCGAATTTCGCGCAGGATGGTCTGCTTTTCCTCGGGCGGAAACTTAAAGGCAATGGCCCAGCGCGGCGCGCGGGCGGTAAAGCCTAGGTCGAGCTGCTGCTGGAAGCTGTCAACCTTTACGACCACGCCGTCGATGTCGTAATCCAGGTCGCCGCGGTGCTCGAGCGCCTGGGCACAAAACTCGTGGACCTCGGCCGGCGTGGCACAACGAGCCACGTTAGGGTTGACGCTAAAGCCGGCGCTACGCAACCAGTCCAGAAACTCGCGCTGGCTGTGGACGTGCAGCGGGTCGGTATCGGCGATGGCATAGATAAAGGTGGCCAGATCGCGGCGCGCCGTGACCTTGGGATCCTTCTGACGCAAGGATCCAGCAGCGGCGTTGCGCGGGTTGGCGAAGGGGTCGCGGCCCTCGGCATCGGCCTCTTCATTCAGGCGGACAAAGCTGCCCTTGGGCATATAGACCTCGCCGCGTACCTCGATGGTGCGCTCGCGGTCGGCGCCCATGTGAGCGAGCGCCGGCTCGGATAGGTGCATGGGCACATCCTTGATGGTACGGACATTGAGAGACACGTCCTCGCCCGTGGTGCCGTCGCCGCGCGTGGCGGCGCGCACGAAAGTGCCGTTTTGATAGGTAAGCGCGACGCCCAGGCCGTCGATCTTGAGCTCGCAGGTATAGGTGACGCTACCGGCGCCGAGCGCATCCTCGGTGCGCTGGAGCCAAGCGTCGAGCTCGTCCAGATCCATGGCATCGTCCATGGAATACATGCGCGCCATGTGCTTGACCGGCGTAAACTGCTCGCTCACGTAGCCGCCCACGCGCTGGGTATAGCTGTCGGGCGTCACCAGGTCAGGGTAGGTAGCCTCGATTTCTTGCAGTTCAACGAGCATTTTGTCAAAGGCAGCGTCCGTGATCTCGGGCGCATCGAGCATGTAGTAGCGGTAGGCGTGGTAATCGAGCTCGTGGCGCAACTCAGCCGCGCGCGCTGCCGCCTGGGCACGGGTATCGGCCGGCGCGGCGGTATCCGTGCTCGCTGGCGTTTCGGTATCGATGTCCACGCCGTCACCAAACAGGCTCGATTGCTCCATAGCGGCACTCCTTCGCTCGATTTCAAACGGATACAAGAGTACCACCGGTCGCGATGGGGCCGAATAGCAGTCTCAAACCGCACCGAATTGGCAGCGACCGGACCAGGGTTGGACAGTTAGTTCAGATTTGTATAATTACGCGCGCCGAATCGAGCTGAAATATCGGCTTTTCGCCCCAATCAATCGTTCTGAACGGCAAATTAGGTTTGCTTCCGTCTTCGAGACACCCATCTCGGCCCGTCTTTCATTTCAAAACCGCTCAAAACACGCCTCAGACCGCACCCGTTATATACAAATCTGAACTAACTGTCCAAGCCCTTCCGAACCATGCCCTTGCCATTTCTAAATGATCCGTTTTCCTCCATCCCCAACGGATCAATAAGAGAAGAGGGGCTGTCCCGCGCTGGCGGAACAGCCCCTCTGGCTTCGATATGTGCGATACAGCTCGTTAGAAACCCTGACCGTAGCCTTGCCCCTGACCCTGTTGGCCCAGCAGTTCTTCCAGGTACTGGCGCAGTTGCTCGTCGGTAATGCCGCCGTTGCCGGTGTCGGTCGCGCTGTCGTCCTGCTGCTGGTTCTGCAGCTCCTCATCAGAACCCAGCTCGACCGTGACCTTTTTCTCTTCCTTGCCGCGCACGAGCGTGATCTCGACCTTCTCGCCCACCTCGTGGCTGCGCAGCGCGATAATCAGGCCATCGGCGCTCGTAATCTCATCGTCACCCAGCTTGGTGATGACATCGCCCTCTTGGATGCCAGCCTTGGCGGCAGGACCGTCCTCGACGACACTTGCCACATACGCGCCGCTATCGGTGCCGAGATTGTTAGTGCGGGCGTTGAGCGCGTTGACGCTCGAAAGCGTGGCGCCCAGGTACGGATGAACCGGCGTCTTGCCGTCGATGATCTGGTCGGCGATGTTCTTGGCATAGTTGACCGGAATGGCAAAGCCCACGCCCGAGCTGGAGCCCGAGTAGCTCTCGATAAGAGAGTTAATACCCACGAGTTCGCCATTGTCGTTAACGAGCGCGCCGCCGGAGTTGCCCGGGTTGATGGCGGCATCGGTCTGGATCATGTTGGCGTAGATGGTGTTGCCGCTGGTAGAACTCATGGCCGTGGAGCGATACAGCGCCGACACAATGCCCGTGGAGACAGACTGCTCGTTGCCGAACGGCGAGCCGATCGCCATGACCCACTCGCCCACGTTAAGCTTGGAGGAATCACCAATCTCGATCGGCGTGAGCTTGGAGGCGTCAGCATCCTTGAGCTTGATGACGGCCAGGTCGCTCGAGGCGTCGTTGCCCACGAACTCGGCCTCGTAGGTGGTACCGTCGTCCATGGTAACCACGTACTGATCGTAACCATCGACCACATGGTTGTTGGTGAGGATGTGGCCCTCGGTATCGAGCACCACGCCCGAACCGACGCTGCCCGAACCATCCGACTCGTCGGCAGACTGCGAAAGCGAGCCATTCTGGCTACCGCTCGAAGTGGCGGTGATGGAAACGACGGAGGGCAGGGCCTTGGCAGAAACGGCCTCGGCAAGCGTGGTGTCCTCGGAGTCAATCGTAATCTTTTGCGTCGATGAACCCGAAGCACCCGCCGTCACGACATTCTTTCCGCCGCCAATGTTGAGCGTGCCACTCATAATGAGCGCGATGACCAGCAGGGCGCCGCAGGCGCAGCCGGCGAGCGCCGTAATAAAGATCGGCAGCTTTTTGGTCTTGGTCTTGACCACCGTGTGCTTGTTTACAACCTGCTGACCGCCCAGCGGCTGGCCGGTCCGTGTGTCGTAGGCCTGCACGTAGGGAATGTTGCCGTCGGCAGGCGTCGACTCCACCTGCACGCGCGGCTGCTGCTGGGTCTCGCCGGCGTTGCCCGCATCCTGGGGACGCTGGGAATCGTTCTCGCTCATAGCTGCGATCCTTTCGTCTAATAACCAAAGGCCCGCCAAACATGTGGCGGGCCATCATTGTTCACGTTGAGTTGTACCCCAATATGCGGGCGAACGTGTATGAGAACGCAATCTTTAAGGAATGCTTAAGTTCTGCTGCAAACTCGAAAGGGATCCACGCATGCGGCAAAACCACCACGAAGGCGCCTGCCCCCTTTGCGGTGAAAAGCTAGTCCTTAAACAGATAGCCCACGCCGCGGACGGTGGTAATGTGCGCCGCGATCTGCGGGCCCACCTTAGAGCGGATGCGTCGAATGTGCACGTCGACGGTGCGCGTGCCGCCGCAGTACTCAAAGCCCCACACGCGGTGCAGCAGCACCTCGCGGCTGTAGGCGCGGTTGGGGTGCGTCGCCAAAAAGCTCAGCAGCGAGTACTCCATCAGCGTCAGGTCGATGGGCTCGTCGTCGAGTGTCACCTGGTAGGTAGCCAGGTTAATCTCGAGGTTATCGATGTTGAGCACATCGTCGGCGGTGATGGTCTCCTCCTCGCCCATCAGGCGCTGCGCACGAGCCTTAAGCTCGTTGGGTGTCGCCGTGGGGCATACAAAGTCGGCATGCGCGTGATTGGGCAGGCGCAGGGTGCCGAGCGCCTCGTCGTCGACGATTACCAACATGGGAACGCCGCCGCGGTCGTCGAGCCATTTGGCAATCTGATCGATGCGGTCGCTGCGGATGCCATCGGAATCGAGGATCAGCAGGTCAAAGTCATGCGCCGCAGTCGGCGAATCGGGGGTTGCCAGGCTCACCTCGACACCCAGGGTGGTCGTCAAGCTGCGGGCAAACTCGTGGAAGCGCGTCGTGCGCGCCATGAACAGGGCACTCTTTTCGGACATATCGACCTCCAAGGAAATGAGCTCAATCGTACTGGAACGAACCAGCGCGATTAGGAGTTCGCCAGATAATGCTTGATCTCCCACTCGGTAATCGTGGACTCAAACTTATGCCACTCGTCGCGCTTCTTTTTGAGGAAGAAGCTGTGGATGTGCTCGCCGAGGGCATCCTTCATAAACTGCGAGTCCTCAAACACGTCGAGCGCCTCTTTGAGCGAGCGCGGCAGCGGCGTATAGCCGGCCTCGACCATCTGACGGTCGGTAAGCTTGAGCGTCTCGGCCGTTGCCTCGGGCGGGAGTTCCAGCTTGCGCTCGATGCCGTCCAGACCAGCCGCCAGCGTGACGACGTTGACCAAGTACGGATTGGCCATGGGATCGGGACTGCGCAGCTCGATGCGTGTGGACAGCTGCTTGCCGGGCTTGTAGACCGGGATGCGGACCATGCTCGCGCGGTTGCGCAGGCCCCACGTAGCGTACTGTGGCACGGAGTCGCCGCCCGTGGTGATGCGCTTGTACGAGTTGACCGTGGGGTTGGTGATGGCGCTGATCTCGCGCGCGTGTGCCAGAATGCCGGCCATATAGTGCTTGGCGATATCGGAGAGGTGGTACTTCTCGTCGTCCTCGCCCCAAAAGACGTTGTTGCCGTCGTGGTCGAACAGCGACTGATGCAAAAACATGGCGCTGCCGTCCTCGCCCGCCAGCGGCTTGGGCATAAAGGAGGCGTGGCAACCGCTCTCGTAGGCCTGCTGCTTAATGATGAGTTTGGCCGTGGTGATGGCGTCGGACATGCTCAGGGCCTCGGCGTGACGCAAGCTAATGCCGTGCTGCGAGCGGCCGGCGGCGTGGAAGGTGTACTCCACGGGCACGGACATCTTCTCGAGCGTGAGCACCGTATTGCGGCGCAGGTCGCGAGCGGCATCGCTCACCGAAAGGTCGAAGTAGCCCACGTTGTCGAGCGGCTCGGGGGTGTGCTCGTCGGGGAAGTAGTAATACTCCAGCGCGGCACCCACGTTGAGCAGGTAGCCGGCCTTCTCGGCCTTATAGAACATGCGGCGCAGGGCGTCGCGCGGGTCGCCGGCAAACGGCTTGCGATCGGGAGTACACACATCGCAGAACACGCGGGCGACGCCGTTATGGCTCGGGCGCCACGGCAGGATCTGGAAGGTCGAGGCGTCAGGGAACGCGAGCATGTCGGCTTCCTCGGGCGTGGCAAAGCCCTCGATGGCGGAGCCGTCAAAGCCAATACCCTCCTCAAAAGCGACCTCGAGGTCTTCGGGGCTAATGGCAAAGTTCTTGAGGCGGCCGAGAATGTCGACAAACCACAGACGCACAAAGCGGATGTCACGCTGCTCTACGGAACGGAGTACGTAATCGATGTTCTGCTGGTTCATGTCGCTCCCCTTTCTTTCGGGCGGGTTTCGACTGGTCTATATCGCAGATACTATCGCAGAAAAATGTTTCCGCAGGGTTAAAGCGTATCAAGCGCCCAAAAAACGTGCTCGAACAGGCAGTTACGAACGAGCGGCTAGCGCGAGGTCGAAGCGCGGTGTTCGATGTGGCCGGGAACCTCGATGCGTTCGGGCGCCAGCTTTGCGGCATCGCCCACGGTGGTGGTAACAACGTCGATACGCTCGGAGAGGCGATCGACCACGCGCTCGGCGATGGTGAGGGTGTCCTGCGCGGCCGTGGTGACTCCGCCAAAGAGCACATGGTTCCAGGGACAGTCGTCAAACGTCGCGATCTTGAGCCCCGCCGGCAGCGAGGGACCAAGCTGCGCCAGCGCCTCGGTAAGGCGCAGGAAAACCAGGCCGTTGACGGTAATGAGGCCGAGCTCTTTTCCTGCATAGCCGCGGATGGTCTCGTCTAGGCGGCCGACGCCCGTGGCGCCCCCGTCGGCCAGGGTGACGACCTCGCCGGAAAGGCCGCGGCGCGAAAGCTCGTCGGTAAAGGCCTCGGCGCGCTCGCGACGGACGGGGCTGTCGTCGCTTGCCTCGGTGAGCAGGCACAGGTGCTCGCTGCCAGCGGCGGTCAAGGCGTCTACCAGGCCGGCGACCAGCTCACGGTTGTTAGATGTCACCAGATCGACACCGCCGTCGGCAACGTCGCGGTCGAGCAGCACAACGGGCAGGCGTCCCGCTGCTGCGACGATCGCCTCGTCGTTACCACCGCAGGTATTGACGACCAGGCCGTCCACGCCAGCGTCGATAAGCCTGGTGAGCGACTCGGCCTCCTTGGCGGGATCGTTGCCGCTAATGGCTGTCATGAGCGAGCAGCCGCGCGCGGCGGCGCTGGCGGAAAGGCCCTCGAGCATGGCGCTAGAGAACGGGTTGGCGATGTCGGCCAAGATCACGCCGATGAGGTTGGTACGCGAGCTGCGCAGATTGCGCGCGGCGGCACGTGGGCGATAGCCGGTACGCTCGATAACCTCCGCAATGCGAGCACGGGTTTCCTCAGTCATTTGCCCGGGGCGGTTATTGAGATAGCGCGAGACCGTGGCCGGGCTCACACCCGCCTCGACGGCAATGTCCTTGATTCTCATCTGCGCCATAGCGCACCCCGTTTCCCCATTGTCGGCAGTCTGAGCCATTTTAGGCATTTTTTAAAATTCTCGGTTGCAAAACGCTGTAGGTGAGCAGCATCGTTTTTGCGTCTCGAGCAGATGCGATAATGGGCTAGATAGCCGAGTCTTTGGACAGCTCAAAATAATCGGGATGTAAGGCGATAACCGGACCTTGCTCTTCGGGCATCAGGTGCAGGTGTGTCTCGGCCAGATAGCTCGCCGCGTCGGTATCGCCCCTCTTAATGGCCTCGAGAATCCGGCGATGCTGCCGACGAATCGGCTCCCAATCTAGATCCTGCGACACCATACGCAACCAGTTGTATCGCTCAAAATGCGTATTGACGCTCTTCATCCAATCCCACAACATATGACGGCCGGCAATCTTAAAACACGTCTCATGGAACAGGTTGTCCAGGTCAAAGAAACGACGCGTTTCGCCATGGTCGAGCGACTCGGACTCGGCAAGAATCTGATCGAGCCGATGCTTTTGCTCGGGCGTGGCGACCGAGCAGCATTTAATGAGTACGCTTCGCTCGAGTTTCTCGCGCAAGAAACAGGCGTTCTCGGCGCGCTCCATGCTGATCTTAGAGACGTAGGTGCCGCTTTTGGGACGCGTTTCCACCAGCTCCTGCTCACGCAGGCGCACAAAGGACTCGCGAATGGGCGTACGCCCGATTCCCGTCTCCTTTTCCAGACCAATCGCCGAAAGGCGCGTGCCGGGCTTGAGCTCGGCATAGATGATCTTGGAGCGCAGTGCATTGTATGCCTGATCTTGCAAGCTTTGATTATGCTGGTGCTGTTCCATAAAGCCCTCGGATAAACCCTCGGTTAGTCAAATACCACCATGCAATACTATCGCATCGACACGCCCCAGCTCCCAATCAGTCTTTTTGGGACGGGGCTCTTTTAGCTACCCTAGCCCGCAGATCGGCCCCTTGCCACAAAAGTGGCCCATCTACTACGTTAACACGGATAGCCTCGGCCATACCAAAAACCGTGAAAACAAAACCGCAGGTAGGCAGCTTGTCGATTTTCGAAAAAGCCGACTATGGTTGACCCCTGCGGCTTAAACGTAGTAGATAGGCCCTTTTCGTGGCGCAGCACTACTGCACCCCAAATTGGCACCCCGAGCCTGTTATAAGTTGCTGCGAAATACGGACGGTTGATGATCAAGGCGCGCTATGCGGGTTGCTATAGCTCGAACGTCCCACGTCCGATGCACCAAAGCGTTTGCGACAGCTTCGCGAAACGCCTCGAGAGGAATTCGATCGGTTTGGACGCGCTCCATCCCTTCGATACGTTCATAACGGTAGTAGCGTGCAAACATAGCCACCGCCCTGTCCACCTGATCAATTGCGGATATATTTGTCGCCGCCTCGCGATCCAAGATCACATCCTCGGTATCACCAAAACGGACGCAGTCGATGCCCGGAAAATCATTCTTATCCGCCAAAATCGCCGCAGCGTTGGTATAGCCGTCCTTGCCGAGCAAGCGAAGCGTGCGCATAATATCCGGCGTTAGCTCAGAAATGCCGAGATGTTCAACACACTTATGCTCGAGCGTGTGAAAACTCAAGTCCTGGCGAGCCGACGTGAGCGCGTCGAACGTTACGTTGCTGCCTTCGAGCGTCAGCCTGCCATACTCAAACCGGTCGACCTCCACCGGTGCCGAATCGTTTCGCCTGTAGGCCTTCAAGATATAAGACGAAAACCGTTTGCGTACTGATTTATCCGAGACGCAAACGGTTTTCGTCTTGATTTGCGTACGGAATTAAGACGCATAATTTCGCTTTCGTATGGCTCAATACCGGACGCAGACTGTTTTCGTCTGTCAATACGTCTGCAATCCAAACGAAAAGAGCCCTGAGCTCGTATGAACTCGGGGCTCTTGATGCCGCACATGTATGAGAGGATAAATTCGATGCGTACGGGCGCTACTCCATGAAGCCGCCCTGGGATGGCGGCAACCTCGTCGTTACCCGTCTGATGGGTGTGTTCAAGGCGTCCGTTCCCCTTTTTATCGACGTAACGGGCAAAAAAGCTCGTCGAGGAGACCATCCACACGCACCACGTTGCGGCCGACGCCATCGAGGCGCACAACCCCACCGCCGCTCACGATACGATGTATCTGCACCTGGCCTACAACCGCAACATGATTGTGGAAGGCACACAGACAAAAGGCATTTAAGGCTCGGCAATGATCTTTCTTTGATAAAACGCAAGCGGCGGCCGCCCAAACACGGGACGGCCGCCGCTTGCGTTTTATCAAATGGTGCAATGGGGTCAGGTTCACATGCACCAAGTTGGTGCAAAGCAACCTGTCCCCATGCAACAAGGGGTTGACTAGAGCTCGCAGGCGACCTTGTAGCCATCGCCGATGGCGTCGCGAATGTTGCCGCACTTGTTGGCATCGCCCAGCACGTGAGTGGTAACGCCGGCTGCCGCCAGGTCGTCGGCCAGCTTGGTATTGGGACGATAGCCCATAGCAAGCACCAGCGTATCGGCACCGGCGATGGTGTGGATCTCGCCATCCTTCTCGTAGCTGATAGTGTCCTCGGTAATCTCGGTCACCTTGGCCTCGGTCAGCACGTGAACGCCCTTTGAGAGCATGCGCGTGATGAGCACCGCGCGACCAGCACCACCCTCGTTGGCGGCGAGCGTCTTGGTCATCTCGATGACGGTGACGTCGCGGTTGGCCGGCGACAGGTCGTTGACCAATGGGGCCAGGTAATCGGCCGTCTCGCAGCCAACGGTGCCGCCACCCACGATGACGATCTTCTTGCCCGGGAAAGCCTTGCCGCCCAGCAGGTCGTCAGCCGTCATAACCTGCTTAAAGCCCTGCATGAAGGCCGGAGCGATAGGCTCGGCGCCATAGGCCAGGACAACCTCGTAGCCGGCGTAGTCACGCTGAATGTCCTCGGCAGTAAGCTCGGTGCCAAAGACGCACTTTACGCCGGCCTCGGCCAGGCGACGGTACTGATACTTGATCACGCGGGTGAGTTCCTGCTTTGCCGGCGGAACGGCTGCGATGCGCATCTCGCCGCCCGGCTCGTCCTGCTTATCCACGAGCACCACGTTATGACCGCGTTTGGCGGCAATGTAGGCTGCCTCCATGCCCGCGGGACCGGCGCCCACAACCAGTACGTTCTTGGCCTCGGCGGCGGGTTCGTAGCCAGCCTCGTCGCGCTCCACGTCCGGGTTGACGGTGCAGGAGATGCGCTTGCCAAACATAATGCCGTTCAGGCAACGCAGGCAACCGATGCAGGGACGGATCTCGTCGGCGTTGCCAGCGGCTGCCTTGTTGCAGAACTCGGCATCGCACAGATTGGCGCGGCCCATCATACAGATGTCGGCCGCGCCGTCCTCGATCAGCTCCTCGGCGATCCAGGCCTCGTTAATGCGTCCGACGGTGGCGACGGGAATGTTGACGTGCTTTTTAATCTCGCGCGAGCAGGCGGCGTGCGAGGCCTGCTGCGTGCCGGCGGCGGGAATCGCGGAGCCACGCTTGATGGTGGTGCCGCCCGACACGTGAATCATGTCGACGCCGGCCTTTTCCAGGCGACGCGAGACGTAGATCATGTCGTTGAGGGTCAGGCCGCCATCGGTGTACTCATCGCCCGAGATGCGGACGTCGATGATAAAGTCCTTGCCGCAGCGCTCGCGAATCTCGGCGATGACCTCGAGCAAGAAGCGCATACGGGCGTCGAGCGAGCCGCCGTACTCGTCGGTACGCTTGTTGTAGAGCGGAGTCAAAAAGCCGCCGAGCATGCCGTGGGCGTGTGCCGCATGGACCTCGACGCCATCGACACCGGCCCTCTGCATACGTACGGCAGCGTCGCCAAACTGATGCGTGAGCTCGTGAATCTCATCGACCGTGATAGGGCGCGGTGCCTCGCGGGCATAGGACGGGCCCACAAAGGACGGAGCGATCAGGCGCGGCGTACCCGGAATGTTAAAGGCCATGTAGGCGGGGTGGAAGAGCTGCGGCATGATCTTGCAGCCATACTCGTGGACGGCCGCGGCGAGCTTTTCCCAGCCGGGGATAAACGTGTCGTCGTAGCAGCACATGTCACCCGGCAGATAGGTATAGGTGGGCTCAACCGTCACGACCTCGGTAATGATGAGGCCCACGCCGCCCTTGGCACGGGCACGATAATGATCGACCAAGTCGTCGGTCACATAGCCGTGATCGGCTAGGTTGGTAGATACCGGCGGCATAAAGACGCGGTTCTTGACCTCGGTCGTACCGACCTTGATCGGGCTAAAGAGCATCGGGTAGGCACAGGACTCCATACAGGCTTCCTTTCGTTTAAGCCGCTCGGCGGCAGTTGCTAACACACCTATCGTATCAGCAACTGCCGTATCTGCAGTCATACATGCCCAAGCGCTGTTCGGCTAATGAATACCGCGGCCCAGGTCTTCGGCGATTTTGTCCACGCCCTTAAGTGCGGCGCACGTCTTTTTGTTGGAGCAATGTCCTGTGCAAACGCCACCCTGAGCACAGTCGGCGCAGGTGCCCTTGCGGTAGATGCGCACGCATACCGCGACAAACGCAATACCGATAACAGCCAGTACAACAATATCGATTGGTGCCATAGCAAGCCTCCTCTAGTTAACCACCACTTACTTTATCCTATTTTCCACCTACCAAAAAGGGACAGGTTTATTTTGGTCGGTTTTATCTGCGGAAACGCCACATCTCCCCCACCGCCAAAAAGCCCGAGTGTCGCTGGGACACCCGGGCTCGTGGAAAGGGGCTAATCCTTATTCGGGCTTAAGCGGAAAATGCGGCGGAAGCAGTGCTGGTCTCGTCCTCGTCGGTCCATGCATGCGCAGGGATAGGGCGAAAGATCTGGAAGAGCATCGCAACCAGCAGCACGATGGCCACAATCGTCCAGATACCAAACTGCCCCAGAACAAGCAGGTTGTAGAACTGGTTGATGAACAGGCCGATCACCCAAGCGAAGGCGCACTCGTAACCGATGGCAATCGCGGTCCACTTGCCGGAGTCCATCTGGTTACGGATAGTACCCATGGCGGCAAAACACGGAGCGCACAGCAGGTTGAACGCGCCAAAGGCAACGCAAGCGCCCATGGTGGGGAACATACCGGCAAACGCAGTCCACAGGCTCGGGTCGGTCTCGGCGGCATCAGCCACGGACAGCAGCGAGCCGGCGGTGGCGACGACGTTCTCCTTAGCCACAAGGCCCGAGACGGTCAGCGCAGTTGCCTGCCAGGTGCTAAAGCCGAGCGGAGCGAAGATCCAAGCGACCAGGTTACCGAGCATGGCAAGCACGGAGTAGTCCATGAACTCCTCGGGGATGCCGTCCATTGCAGGCAGGAAGCCAAAGGAACCGTTGTAGCTTCCAAAGTTGGAGAGGAACCAAACCACGACGGTGGATGCGAAGATGACCGTGCCGGCCTTCTTGATAAAGGCCCAGCAGCGCTCCCACACGTGCAGTGCCCAAGAGCGGATCGCCGGGAAGTGGTAGGCAGGAAGCTCCATAACGAACGGCGTCGGGCGACCGGCGAAGAGCTTGGTCTTCTTGAGCATAAGGCCCGAGGCGATGACGGCGAAGACGCCCAGGAAGTAGAAGAGCGGGCTGATCCACGCGGCGGTGGTGGAAGAATCGCCGATGATGGAACCCATGAGCAGGGCGATGATCGGCAGCTTGGCGCCACAGGGAATAAACGTGGTGGTCATGACCGTCATGCGGCGGTCCTTCTCGTTCTCGATGGTCTTGGTGGCCATGACGCCGGGGACGCCACAGCCCGAGGACACGAGCATGGGGATAAAGGACTTACCGGACAGGCCAAAGCGGCGGAACACGCGGTCCATGATAAAGGCAACGCGGGCCATATAGCCGCAATCCTCCAGGAAGGACAGCATGACGAACAGCAGGAACATCTGCGGCACAAAGCCAAAGATGGCGCCCAAACCGCCGACGATGCCGTCGCAGACCAGCGAATCGACCAGGCCGCCGTCCTCGGTGCCACCCGCCACAAGGGCATCGTGCACCACGGTGGTGATACCCGGGACATAGGGGCCGTACTGCGCCGGGTCAACCGAGTCGGCATCGTCGCCCGCAGCCTCGACGGCTGCATCGTAGGCGTCGCGGCCCTGACCGAGCACATACCAACCGTCGGTGCCAAAGAGCTGGTCGTTGGTGAAGTCGGTCACCGTGCCACCTAAGGTGGAAACGGCGATGTAGTACACGCAGAACATGATGACCACAAAGATCGGCAGGCCCAGGATACGGTTGGTAACCACACGGTCGATCTTCTCGGAGGTGCTCATCTTGGCCGGAGCCTTGGTGAGACACTCGTCGATGATGTGCGCGATGACGCCATAGCGCTCACCGGTGATGATGGACTCGGCGTCGTCATCACAGTCCTGCTCGCACTGGGCGACCAGCTCTTCCACGCGAGCGGCCTTCTCCTTGGTGAGGTTGATGAGCTTGCAGGCGTCCGCATCACGCTCGAACAGCTTAACCGCGTAGTAGCGACGCTTGTTGGCGGGAACGCTCGCCGGCAGGTTGTTTTCGATGTGGTCCAGAACGTCCTCGATGGAGGAATCGAACTTGTGCTCCGGCACCTGGCCCTTGGAAGCAGCGGACTTCTTAACCTGCTCGAACAGTTCCTTAATACCCTTGTTCTTAAGGGCCGAAATCATCATGACCGGGCAGCCGAGCTTCTTGGAGAGCTTGTCCGTGTCGATCTTGTCGCCGTTCTTCTCGACCAAGTCGGCCATGTTAAGGGCAACGACCACGGGTAGGCCGGTCTCGATAACCTGAAGCGCCAGGTACAGGTTGCGCTCGAGGTTGGTGGCGTCGACCACCTGGACGACCACATCGGGCTCGCCGCTCATGAGGTAATCGCGCGAGCATTGCTCCTCGGGGCTGTAGGGGGAAAGCGAGTAGATGCCGGGGAGGTCCGTGATGGTAACGTTCTTGTCGCTCAGGAGCTTGGCCTCCTTTTTCTCAACCGTGACGCCGGGCCAGTTGCCAACGTAGCCGTTGGCGCCGGTGATCAGGTTGAAAAGCGTGGTCTTGCCGCAGTTGGGGTTACCCGCCAGCGCGACATGGATCTGAGAATCCGCCATTCAATCCTTCTTCCTTGTTTGCCCGCGCTGCTTTCTCCGCGCAGGATGGATAATGTGCTTCAAAGTTACTGCATTAAGTTAGAAATATCTAACTTAATCTGCAGAAATATACGTCGTGGGCCCTTACTGGACCTCGACGACGGCCGCCTCCTCCTTGCGGATGGAAAGCTCGTAGCCGCGCACGTTGATCTCGACCGGATCACCGAGCGGTGCAACCTTCACGACCTTAAACGAAGTGCCCTTGATGAGCCCCAGGTCCATAAGGTGGCGGCGAAGCGCGCCCTCACCGTGAAGCTTGACGATGGTAGAGCTCTCGCCCACCTTAACGTCACCCAACGTCTTCATCCTCTTGTCCCCCTTTCGGTTTTTATGAAATGCTGCGGATTAACCGACGGTCATGATGTGCATGGCAACCTTGGAATCGATGCCAAAGCGTGCGCCCAGCACCGTGACGATGATATTGGCGCCACTCGAGCTCACCACGTGGATCTCGCTGCCCTCGATAAAGCCGAGGTCCTTGAGACGGTGCTTTATGTCCTCATCGCCCTTTACACGAGAAACGTGCACGGTTTCGCCCGCTTTTACCATCGAAAGCGGCATGGCCGGCATCTGCGGTCCGCAAGACATGAGTGAGCTCCTAACATCGGTTCGTCCTCAACATCGACGCGATAAAAGTTAACCGCGTCTATGTTTGCTATAGTAAACTAACACGTGGTTAACTTTTTGGAAAGGGTCTCTATTCAGTTTTCGAAAAAGTTTCCCATATTAAACAAAGGCATCGCAAAGACGGTCTCTTTGCGGTGCCTTGTCATACCAATGTATGAAACAGAGGGAACTCTCCCTTTTTCACATTGTTACGCTTAGAGCGAGAGGTTTCTGATCGACGTGACGCACGAGGCCTCATCCGCGCCCGAAACATGAAAGACGACGCTCTCGCCACACTCACCATAGAGGGCCATGAGTCCCATGATATCGCGGCCATCCGTGTGGCGATCGCCGATGCTGACCGACACGTCACTACGATGTTTGGCGATAATGTCATAGAGAAGCGCAACCGGGCGGGCATGTAGTCCCAACGGATCTTTAATCGTCTTTGTAAACTCGACCATGTCCCCTCCCGCAGCATCGCACATTTGGCCGGCCAAACCCAGCCACGTGGTAGTTATTGTAGCGTTAGATGCTTGTCGAGAGCGGGACGGAAACCACATCCCACTTCGAGTGTCAACGATGGGGCACAGTTTCCGCCAGAAGGCTCAACCGGAAACTGTGCCCCATTATTTTGTCGAATTCTGGGCCGCGCTTTCCCAGAGGACCCCCTTTGGGAAAGCGCGGCCCATTCTGGACGCAGATTCCGGGACGCACTTTCCGCGACGTCCGGTCACCCTATGCCCTCGCAACGCCCGCGCATAAAAAACGAGGGAAGGCACGCGTCCTTCCCTCGTTAGAGACAATATGTAGCCGCTCGCCTACATCAAGCGCAGGCTGACGTCCTTGAGCTGGGCGCCGGAAACGGCACTCGGGGCGCCCGACATAAGGTCGGAGCCGCTGGCCGTCTTGGGGAACGCCATGACGTCGCGGATAGAATCGGAGCCGGTAAGCAGCATGCACACGCGGTCCAGACCCAGGGCAAAACCGCCCATCGGGGGCGCACCAAACTTGAGCGCCTCCATGAGGAAGCCAAACTGCGACTCGGCGCGCTCCTCAGTAAAGCCCAGGAGCTTGAGCATGGACATCTGCATCTCGGCGTTATGGATGCGCATGCCACCGCCGCCGGCCTCAAAACCGTCCATGACAAAGTCGTAGGTGCAGGAACCGGCAGCCAACGGGTCGGCCTCGATCTTGGCGATGTCGGTCTCAGTCGGCAGAGTGAACGGCTGGTGCTCGGCTGCATAGGCCTTGCGGTCCTCATCCCAGTGGAACAGCGGGAAGTTGACGACCCACAGGAAGTCGTGCCCCTCGCGTTTGATCTCGAGTGCGTTGGCCATGTGAGAGCGCATGCCGCCCAGGATCTCGTCAGAGAGCAGGCGCGGGCCGGCGGCGAACATCACGAGGTCGCCAGGCTCGACGTTCATGCGCTCGCGCAGAGCCGCCATCTCCTCGTCCGAGAAGAACTTGACGATGGGGCTGTTGATGGAGCCGTCCTCGCGGAAAGCGATCCAGGCCAGACCCTTGGCGCCAAACGTGGAGGCCACGCCGGCGAGCTTATCGATCTTGGCACGTGCCCAGGCACCGGCGCCCTTGGCGTTGATGGCCTTGACGACAGAGCCCTCCTCGTTTGCGGCAGTCGCAAAGACCTTGAACTTGGAGTTGGCAAAGATGTCGGTCAGATCGACCAGATGCATGCCATAGCGGGTATCGGGCTTGTCGGAGCCATAGGTGTCCATGGCCTCCCAGTAGTCCATGCGACGCAGCGGCGTGGGCATCTCGACACCCATGCGACCGAAGGCGTCGGCCAAGACCTCTTCGAGTGCGCTCATGACGTCGTTCTGGTCCACGAAGGACATCTCGATATCGACCTGGGTGAACTCGGGCTGACGGTCGGCACGCAAGTCCTCGTCGCGGAAGCACTTGGCAACCTGGTAGTAGCGCTCGACGCCACCGACCATGAGCAGCTGCTTTAGGAGCTGCGGGGACTGCGGCAGGGCGTAGAAGTTACCCGGCTGAATACGGCTGGGAACGATGAAGTCGCGGGCGCCCTCGGGCGTAGACTTGAACAGGGAGGGCGTCTCGACCTCCATGAACTCACGGTTGTGAAGCGCCTCGCGAATGGCAAAGGTGAAGTCGGAGCGCAGCTTGAGGTTGGCCATCATCTCGGGACGACGGAGGTCCAGATAGCGATAGCGCAGACGGGTGTCCTCGCTGGTCTCGATGCCGTCCTCGATCTGGAACGGCGGGGTGACGGAGGTGTTGAGCACCTCGGCGTGGTCGGTCAGGACCTCGATCTCGCCGGTCGCGAGCTTGGCGTTGGTGGTCTCCTCGCCACGGGCGCGCACGACGCCGTGAATCTTGATGGGCCACTCGGGACGCATGGTCTCGGCGATCTTAAAGGCATCGCCATCGGAGTGCTCGGGGTCGAAGGTGAGCTGCGTGATGCCCTCGCGGTCGCGAAGGTCGCAGAAGATAAGGCCGCCGTGGTCGCGGCGACGGCTCACCCAACCGGTGAGGGTGACCTCTTCGCCCACGTTCTCGCGGCGAAGCTCGCCGCAGGTATGGGTGTGCATGGAATGCTCGTCGATGGGACGGGTCTGGCTCATACCAGTGATCCTCCTTTATGGATCTGTGCCGCCCCGTGTCGTTCCGGGCGGCGTCGTACAGATTTGCCCAGCCTGCGTAAACCGCGCAGCCGGACATGGCGTTCTATCTTATCGCACCCGCGCCGATGTACCGCGAAAAAGTGGCTCCCGCTCAAAGACTTGACGGAGACGAAACAATTGGCGCACCGAACTGCCCGCCCGCGCTTGTCACGTGCGACAATGTGCCTACAATACAACCGCACTCGGAAAGGCCCGCCATGACTGCACGCCTCATCGTTATGGATATCGATTCCACGCTCATCAACCAGGAGGTCATCGACCTGTTGGGCGAGGAAGCAGGCGTGGGCGGGCAAGTTGCGCGGATCACCGAACGCGCCATGCGCGGCGAGCTCGACTTTAAGCAGGCGCTCGAGGAGCGCGTGGGGCTGCTTGCCGGCCTGGACGAGAGCGTTTTCGAGCGCACTTTTGAGCGCGTGACGTTTACCCCCGGCGCACTGGAGCTTGTGCGCTCGGCGCACAGCAAAGGCTGGAAGGTCGGCGTGGTAAGCGGCGGCTTCCACGAGGTCGCCGACAAGATCGTGGCCGCCGCGGGCATCGATTTTTGCCTGGCCAACCGGCTGGAGGTCGTAGACGGCAAGCTCACGGGCAAGCTGGCGGCAGACATTGTGACCAAGGAATCCAAGCTCATCCAGCTGCTGGATTGGGCGGGTGAGTGCGGTGTCGATATGGCCCATACCGTGGCGATCGGCGACGGCGCCAACGACATCCCCATGATTCAGGCCGCGGGCACGGGCATCGCATTTTGCGCCAAGCCCAAGACGCGCGAGGCCGCTCCGTTTGCCATCGACGAGCGCAACCTGATGCTCGCCATGGACATCATCCTGCGTGACTAGCCGATCCATCTAACAACAGAATCAAATCCCCTATATCTAGTTTCCGAACAATTTTGTCTTAGTGTTCGGAAACATACCCTTTGAGTGCTAGAATTTGCGCCGTCGAAGGGAAGATATATGGATAAGCGAGATCTTGAGCAGTTACTGAGCGATGTTGCCGACGGAGCAGTCACCCCGGCAGTCGCCCTTACGCGCATCCAAACGGCGCCAACCGCCGATCTGGGTTTTGCGCAGCTCGATCTTTCGCGCGGGGTGCGCCAGGGGGCCGGTGAGGTTGTCTACGGCGCCGGTAAAACCGCCGAGCAGATTGCAGCCATTATCAAAGCGCTGCGCGATGCCGGCCAGGAGCGCACCCTGGTTACGCGCCTGGATGCCGAAAAAGCAGCCCGCACCTCGGAGCTTCTCGACAACGGTATCGACCTGGGATATGTCCCGAACGCCCAGCTCGCCCTCGTGGGCGGCAAGCCCTCCCCTACCGGTAACGGACGCATCGTTGTCGCCTGCGCCGGCACGAGCGACTTGCCCGTCGCCGAAGAAGCCGCGTTGACGGCCGAGTTCTACGGCAACGAGGTCGACCGCCTCTACGACGTAGGTGTCGCCGGCCTGCACCGTCTGCTCGCGCATACCGAGGAACTTGCCCAGGCACAGGTGGTCATCGCCATCGCCGGCATGGAGGGCGCGCTGGCGAGCGTTATCGGCGGTCTGGTAAGCTGTCCGGTCATTGCCGTTCCCACCAGCGTGGGCTACGGCGCGAGCTTTGGTGGCGTAGCCGCGCTGCTCGCCATGCTCAACTCCTGCGCCAGCGGCGTTTCGGTCGTCAATATCGACAATGGCTTTGGTGCCGCCTACCAGGCAAGTCTTATCAATCATCTGAGCGCCGGAACACCCTGCGCCCGTTAAGGAGCATTCCATGTCCAACCATCAGCATACGCTTATCATCGACGGCACCTCGGGCATCAGCGGCGATATGACCGTCGCGGCCCTGCTCGACCTGGGTGCCAGCGAGGAGCACCTGCGCGAACAGCTCGCCACGCTGCCGGTCGACGGCTTTACGATCGCCGTCACGCGTGCAAACAAGCATGGCATCGACGCCTGCGACTTTGACGTTCAGCTGGCAGAGGAGCTCGAGAACCATGATCACGATATGGCCTGGCTCTTTGGCAACGAAGCAGCTGCCGAGCACACGCACGAGCATGAGCACCACCATCATGACCATGGCGGACATGAACACGAACACTGCCACGAGCATACGCACGAGCATGACCATGAGGCTCACGGCCATGGCCACGAGGACCATCACCACGCCCACCACCATCACCACCGTTCTTTGGCGGACGTCACCGCCATCATCGACGGCTCACAGCTAAGCGATGGCGCCAAGCGTCGTGCCCTCGCCATCTTTACCGCGCTCGCCGCCGCCGAGGCCAAAGCTCACGGCAAAACGCCCGACACCGTCCTGTTTCACGAGGTGGGCGCTGTCGACTCCATCGTCGACGTCTGCTCTGTCGCCATCTGCCTCGACGACCTGGGCATTGAGGATGTTGTGGTCGAGTCGCTCTCCGAGGGCCACGGAACCATCCGCTGCGCCCACGGCCTCATGCCCATTCCCGTCCCCGCTGTCGTCAACCTGTGCCAGGCAGGCAATATCGCCCTCACGCCTGCACCGGTCGCCGGCGAGCTCGTGACGCCAACGGGCGCCGCCATCGTCACCGCGCTGCGCACGTCCGACCAACTGCCCTCACGCTACCACATCGAAGCCGTCGGCTACGGCGCCGGCAAACGCCCCTACGAGGGTTGCTCCGGCACGCTCCGCTGTCTGCTCGTTCACGCGGACGCATAGCCATGGATGCCCGCAAGGCAAAAAGCCGCGCTGCCATCGTTGCGGCGTTCTCCGAGCTCCTGCGCGAAGAGGACTACGGCAAGATTACCGTCGGCGACATCATCGCTCGCGCCCATGTAGGTCGGGCAACGTTCTACGGCCTCTTTAAGAGCAAAGATGACCTGCTCGCTGAGTTCGTGTGCGATATCTGCACCCATGCCCTCGACGATGACGGTACACCCCTCAATGACCCGCTCGTACAGGTCGAGCATATCCTCAACAACCTCTGGGATCGTCGTCAGGGCGTACGCGCCCTCGTAGCCGGCGCCGGCTCGCGCGTCTTCGCCGACTGTCTCCGCAAGACCATCATGTCGCGCGCAGCCGAAACCGTCCCTGTCGACCCCACAGGCCCCGCCAGCACCATGAATCGCAACTTCCTCCTCCACCACATAGCCTCAAGCTTCGTAGCCACCGTCCAATGGTGGGCCTGGCACAACTTCCAAGCCGACAAGGCCGACGTAGCCAAAGACTACCTATCAGCCATAAAACCCCTCTTCACCTAAGTAAGAGGCTCATCCCAGAGCATTGCCCCAACCCAAGGCGCCCGCGCATCCCAACGTGTCACTCGCACTTCAACGCCCCCCAACAGCGACAAGCCCCTCCCATCCAAATTCAGAACTCTCCGTTAGACCAGCGTTGACGTAATAATGTCCCGTCCCCGCCCTAAGATGAATGTCGCCAAACATCAACATCGAAGAGACGGGGACGGGATGCTGGACATCATA
>NZ_JBQKDZ010000017.1:0-39169 GCF_052121575.1 Collinsella sp. LCP19S3_C9 | reverse complement strand
CAGGTGGGCGTCCCAGAAAGATCTCGATCTGTAACATCTAGCAGCCAAAAACTTCTCCAGTTGTTACAGATTGAGACAACCAGGTGGGCCCACCAGCAAAATCTCAATCTGTAACAGGTAGCCGTCCAAATCGGTTCCAGATGTTACAGATTGAGATGAATGAACGAGCGGACAATCCCTATTTACCTCTTGCATAACTGTGCATAGTGTATATATACTGTGCTTACCGGTTATATACACGTGTAGCCCAACAGCTAAGGTGCCGCTGTGGACATCATCCTATCCAATTCGAGCGACAAGCCCATCTACGAGCAGATAACCTCGCAAGTCAAAGCTCAGATCTTATCGGGCACGCTCGCTGCGGGAGCCAAACTCCCCAGCATCCGTGCACTCGCGAGCGACCTGGGTGTGAGCGTCATCACCACCAAGCGCGCCTACGCCGACCTAGAGCAACTCGGGTTTATCTGCACCGTGCAGGGCAAGGGCTGTTTTGTCGCCGAGGGCAATCAGGAGCTCTTGCGCGAAAACCAGCTATGCCATATCGAAGACCTGCTTGCGAAAGCGGCGAGCCAAGCCGAAGCCTTGGGCGTCACGCGCGACAAACTGCACGAAATGCTCGACCTGGTAGCCCCCGAAACCATGCAGTAGCCATCTGCAAGAAAGGCTATACCATGCAAAACTTGCTTGAACTCAAAGGCATCTCACGCGCTGTAAGCGACCGCTTTTCACTACGCGATGTCACGCTTGCCGTGGAGCCCGGCCAGATTGTTGGCTTTGTGGGCGCAAACGGTGCTGGCAAAACAACGACCATTCGCGCCGCGCTCGGGCTTATAAAGCTCGATGCCGGCGAGGTGCACCTGTTTGGGCAGTGCTGTGGCGCCGACGTACCCGGTGAAGTGCAGCGCTGCTTGCGCACCCGTATCGGCCTCGTGCTGGACACGTGTCCTTTCCCTTCCACACTCAAGGTGACCGAAGTTGAGGCACTCGTAAGCCCGGCGTACCCCACCTGGAGCCACGACACCTTCGCCAGCCTCATCGACCGATTTGGCTTGGATCCCAAGGCGAAGGTCAAGGACCTCTCCCGCGGCATGGGCATGAAGCTGCAGCTTGCCTGTGCGCTCAGTCACAAGGCCAAGCTGCTCGTTTTGGACGAAGCCACCGCGGGTCTTGATCCCATGGCACGCGAGGAGCTGCTTGATGAGCTGCTTGCCTTTGTCGCCGACGGCCAACGCAGCGTGCTGCTCTCGAGTCACATTACGTCCGACCTCGATCGCGCTGCCGACCGCATCATTTGCATCGATAACGGCTCGATTGTGTTTGACCTGCCGCGCGAGGACATTACCGACCGCGCCGGCATCGCCCACTGTACCCAAGCGCAGGCCGCCGAGCTTATGGCTTGCGTCGAAGGCGCCCGTGCCGCCCACCACGCTTATAGCGTGGACGTGCTCGTGCCCAACCGTCGCGAAACGCTCGAGGCCTTCCCCGAGATTCCCTGCGATCGGGCAACCATTGACGATTATCTACGCCTCACGCTGAAAGGGGCTTCGAAATGAAACGCGCCTTTATGTCCGAGCTCGCCATCGTTCGCACGCTTGTCCCGAGCATAGCGGGCGTCGGCCTGTTCATATTCGTTGTGCTGACCCTCGCCAACACGTCAGGTGGCGACTCCGGCATGAGTGCCGGCGCCTGCGCGCTCAGCGCCATGTCACCCATCATGGTCATGAGCTCGCTGGCAGGCTTCGACAATCAAAACGGATGGGAGCGTTATTGGGCAACGCTGCCCCTCTCGCGCAAAGACATCATCTGCGCACGCTACCTGAGCATCGTTGTCTTCTCGGCCGTCATGACGTGCGCCGCCACGCTTTTGAGCATCGCCTCCATCCCGCTCTTCAACAGCGCGGGCATTCCTTCGACGGGACAGACGGTCTTTGAAATCGCAATCGCCTCGGCAGCATCGATGCTTATCTCCCTCATGATGGTATTCTTGGCGCAGCCGCTGTTCTTTCGATTTGGACACATGGAGGCGCTGCGCCTATCCGTTGGCCTGTTTGCCCTGCTCGGATGCCTTGCCATGGCCACGCTAAGCTCCTCCAACCCCATCAGTAACTGGCTCATGTCGATTGCCGGGGCGAATCCCGATCCCACCGTCCTTGGCTGTCTGTGTGCAGGAACTGCAGTACTGGCGCTCGCACTATGTGTAATCAGCTGCGCTGTCAGCACCAAGGTTTATCGAGTACGCGATCTGTAATCGACGGCTAAAAAAGCTTAGGTGGTACCCCGCTTATTTTTTCAATGAAACGAGGCGGCATAGCGTCACCACCGCCCTTCACAGCAGGCCGTCTAGTTCTTGGCAACCAAAAAGACACCGTCAGCATATCGAAGGTGAATACTTTTCCGAGAAGTGAACGAGTAAAAACAGTGCCCTGTAGCATCGACATTTTTAAGGACTCAATTCCTGCGGTTTTTGTCTAAGAATCCTGCAGTTTTGTTCGAAAAAAGTGTACATGTTCCAGGGGTCCAGATTTACTCGTTCACTTCGCGGAAAACCATTCACCTTCGATTCGAGCCTTAACCAAATGCCCTCTCGAACTATGGCCCCTATCTCACCACAGCGATATCAAAGCTTCATGGCGGGACGGTATCATCGGACGAGCGCCGTAAATCTGGCGCGGTCGTTCTTTGGGGAGGCATTTCACCCGTGTCGTGGGTCGCAGCAGCATTTGTGTCGGCTTTCTTTGCCGGCGTCACATCAGTCCTGGCCAAATGCGGCATCAAGCATACCGACTCCGATGTCGCGACGGCCATTCGCACCTGCGTGGTGCTCGTTTTCGCCTGGGCAATGGCGGGCATTTCTGGATCCATTGGAACCATCGGCAGCATCGAGCCCAGATCTTGGCTCTTTCTCGTCCTCTCGGGACTCGCTACCGGCGCTTCGTGGATCTGTTACTTTAAGGCATTGGGCATCGGAGACGTCAATAAGGTCGTACCGGTCGACAAGATGAGCACCGTACTCGCTGCACTGATCGCCATCGTGCTTTTTGGCGAGACGAGCAACCTTGCGGTTAAGCTCGTGGGAACCGCTGTCATCACCCTCGGTACGTTTTTAATGATCGAGAAGAAGCAGTTTGCCGGATCCGAGCGGCAGCAAGACCGGACCTGGCTCGCTTACGCCCTCGGCGCCGCCGTGTTCGCGGCGCTCACGTCCATCCTTGCCAAGGTTGGCATCGAAGGCGTCGAGTCCAACCTGGCCACGGCAATCCGTACCTGTGTGGTACTGGTTATGGCATGGGCAATCGTGGCAGCTAAAGGCAAGATGGACCAAGCCGTGCACGTAGACCGCTACGAACTCGTATTTCTCGCGGCATCGGGCATTGCGACTGGCGCATCGTGGCTGCTGTGCTACTACGCCATCGCCACAGGCCAGGTGAGCGTCGTGGTGCAGATCGACAAACTATCGATTGTCGTATCGGTACTATTTGCGCGCCTGGCATTCAACGAAAAACTCTCACGGCGCAGCGCCATCGGTCTCGCCTTCATCGTCCTGGGCACCGCCGCGCTCGCGATTTGGAAATAGCGCCGATGCCAAGCGAGATCTAGACGCTCGCAAATCCGTGACAAACGGCATATCCCGGCACGCCCGTGACGTTTTACAATATAAACGTCACGGGCCTCGGCTCAGTCTCGATCATCCAAGGGGATGTCTTTTTGGTCATTGTTCTTTAGGGAACGGTCAATCGCATAGAACCACGAAAACGGCCGTCCAACGGCCGTGGTTTGTTGCTCCGTTCCGCCTCCGTCATCTGCCATTTTTGCACCTGATAGGAAAGAACAATGCAAACCCAGGAATCTCAATCCTTCCCAAAAGCAACTAGCTTCGGCGCGACACTCGTACGCTCTAAGATTATGGGCCCTAATCCCCTCAAGCTCTGCGAAGAGCTGCTTCGCGATGTGCATATCCCCTGCGGCGTCCGCGTCTGCGACCTTGGATCGGGCACCGGTATCACCAGCGCCCTACTCGCCCGCGTATACGGGTTTGACACCTACGCCGTCGATCTGTGGAGCGACCCCGTCGAAAACCGTGCGTTCTTCGATTCGCTCGGTATCTCGCGCGACACGATTCACCCTGTTAAGGCAGACGCCTCGCAGGGGCTGCCGTTTGAGCACGACTATTTTGATGCGGTCGTAAGTATCGACTCGTACAACTACTACGGCCGTGACCCACACTATCTGGGTGAGCGCCTACTCCCCTACGTAAAGCAAGGCGGGATGCTCTACTTAAGCATCCCCGGCATGGTTCGCGACTGCCACGACAACCTGCCCGTTTGCCTGCTCAAATCCTGGACACCCGAGCAGCTCGACTATATGCACGACATAGCCTGGTGGCGCGCCATGATCGAGCCGACCCCCGGCGTCGAGATTGTCTCGATGCAGCCTATGCTCTGCACGGACGAAGCATGGAAAGACTGGCTCGCCTGCGACAACGAGTACGCAGCAGGCGACCGCGCTGCCGTTGAAGCCGGTGCGCTCGAATACCTCAACACCATCGCCATTGTGCTGAGGAAGCTCTAAACATTAGCCGCGCGAGGCCGTAAACAAATGGCCTCGCGCGGCTTCTTCAAAACGAGTTCTGAACAAACGCAAAGCGCAATATGCTACTTGCGCAGCGGCTTGGGCAGCGGAATGCCGGCGGCGATGGCTGCGGCGATGATCATGCAGACGATGCCCTTGAGCGGGAAGCACATGAGCAGCAGGCCCACAACCATGACAGGCTGGCGCATGACGGCGCCCATCGTCGATGCCGTGCAGACGGCGACGCAAAAGACCGGATCGGCGCCGGTGAGGATGGCAAGGCCATAGCCCAGGCTTACGCCCGAGAAGATAACCGGGAAGAAGTGACCGCCACGCCAGCCCATATTGATGAGGGCGGGGGTCAGCATAGCCTTGACAAGACCGGTCGCGATAAGCACGCCGGCGGGAATGGTCAGATAGGTTTCCATGAGCACATCGGCTTGCGTCTCGCCGGCAAACATGGTGTAGGGCAGGAGCGTGCCACAGATGGCGAGCGCCAGACCGGCCATCATGGCCTTGACGACAGGACGCTCCCCTATTGCATGGGACAGCGCCTCGCTCGCGTGCTCGGAGACAAAGTACAGCCAGCCGCAAACGGTGCCGAGCAACGCCAGCGGAATGAGCCAGGCAAGCTCCAGGTTGCCCACCTCGGCGGACTCGAACCTGGGCATGCCCATGCCGCCGCCCACGAGCTGGCCAAGCAACAGGTAAGTGCCCAGACCGCCGGCAATCGCAATGCCGTAGACCACGGTCTTTTGCGCCTTGGGCAGCTTGATGGTGATCTCGTCGGACGCGGACTCATCGTCGGCATCTTCGCCCTGGCCGTCGGCGCTACCGGCGAGCGGCGCCACAAAGCCAAAGACAGGCGCGGTAAAGAGCGCCGTCAGGGCAGCCTGGGTACCTAGCAGCGTGAGCTCCCTAAACTCGGCGCCAAAGCGACGCATGCGGTCGCCGACCCAGCTGCACAGGCCCGCGATAACGCCGGTCAGGCCGGCCTCCGGTCCAATACTTCCGCCAAACAGCAGCGGCAGCAATGCCGCAAGCGAAAGCTTGCCCAGATTGTCGTACGGGTAGCGCCCATCTTGCTTGACCTTAGCCATCACCTGATTGAGGTTATCGGTCTTGGTGTCTGTCATCTTTTCGTACAGACCGATTAACAGGCCGCCCAGCAGGCAGACAAAAAACGGGTACGGCAGAAAGCCAAACGGGCCGCTGGCGAGCTCGGGCGAAGCGACGCCCAGTGCGTGCGGAATCTCGGTCCATAGATAGTCGATGCCGTGCTCCATCACAAAAAAGAACAGCCAGACCGCGGCACCTGCGAACGCACCGGTCACGGCAACGCTAACTAAAAACAGCGCGCGGTTTGTGGGTTTAGCGAGCTTATCCATCGGGTCCTCCCGCGGTCAAAGTCGACATAGATACGTTTTATTGTAGAGCGAGTGTGGCCCAGACAAGCCAACCGTCTGCGCTGCAAACGGAGCCACCGGGGGCCACAGCGGGACAGGCTCAAGGCTTATCCGTTGATAATTGATGCGATTTCGTACAGATCCTCGGCAAAGTAAATGC
Organism: Collinsella sp. LCP19S3_C9; assembly: GCF_052121575.1. Classification (NCBI taxonomy): domain Bacteria; kingdom Bacillati; phylum Actinomycetota; class Coriobacteriia; order Coriobacteriales; family Coriobacteriaceae; genus Collinsella; species Collinsella sp. LCP19S3_C9. The sequence goes on along the minus strand of NZ_JBQKDZ010000017.1, from coordinate 33,034 downwards.
CTTGCTGGCGCCGCGGGCTTGATAAGCCCTTATCAATCATGTGTCCGAGCAGCGCCTCGAGGTCGTTGTAGTAACCGTCCAGGTTATACAGGATGCACGGAGCACTCAGGTGCCCCAACGACACCGCGGACATAACGTCGGCAATCTCCTCGAGCGTGCCCGTCCCACCGGGAAAGGCAATGAACGCATCGCCGAGCTCGATCATCTTTGCCTTACGCTCCGCCATATCGCTCGTCACGATGAGGTCGTCGATACCGTCATGTTGAAACTCGGCCTCGATAAAAAAGCTCGGCTCCACACCCGTCACGTGCCCGCCGGCATTAAGCACGCTATCGGCGAGCGCGCCCATCAGGCCCGATTTGGATCCGCCGTACACGAGCGCGTGCCCGTTGGCGCCAATCCAGTTGCCCAGCTCCTGCACCGCAGGCAGAAACGCCGGGTCATTACCGATACTGGCACCCAGATACACGGTGATATTCAAATTCAGTCCCCCTCATCGTGACGCGCGGCGCCCGTTTTAGCGCTGGCGCCGGCGATATTCGCGCACGCGGCGCGACAGATCGGCGAGCTCGTCACGATCGAGCTCTTCCAAATGCTCAAGATCATCCATAAAGCGCGCCATAGTGTCCTTTTGATGCATCTTGATAAGCATATTGCAGTAGCTCACCGCCACGCCCGTGAGCATGGCAATGTAAAAAATGCTGATAACGCTTAGGACGACCGTGATGACACGGGCGACCGGCGTTTCGGCCGGAATGTCGCCAAAGCCGATCGTCGATACGGTTTCAAAGCTAAACCAAAGGCCATCGCCAAACGTAAGAGTTGTTGGCTCAGAGAGCCAAACAGCCATTGAACACAGAAGATAAAAGACGAGAAAAAGGCCCGTGATGCGCACGAAACCGGCTTGACGCAACACATCGGCCAGCGTCCTCAGCTTTTTCATCGAGACCCCCTTTTTTCAGGACAAGCAATCGCTTTTGGTCGGTATTGTCCCACGCCTCCCCCGCAAACGGAACCAGCCATCGAGAATGCCCCTAGACGACGAGTTGTGAGGGACAATCCTTCCACAACAAAAAGTGCGTTTCAATCTGCGACAAATAGGATGTTCCCGTCGGCCTCGCAGCCTGAACTAGTATCTTGATATAGACATACCACCCACCGCCGTGCACGCAGCACGCGGAAAGAAAGGAAACCCACGATGTTTAGACCTCTTCGTAGAAAGAAGCGTGCTATCACCGATCAAGAGGCACGAGATCTACTTGTTAATTGCAAACGCGGCATTTTTGCCGTCAACGGAGACGACGGCTATCCTTACGCCATTCCCGTTAACTACTACTTTGACCCCGAGCACGACAAAATTTACTTTCATGGAGCCAAGGCGGGGCATAAGGTCGATGCACTCAAACGCAGCGACAAAGTCTGCTTTACCGTCTATGGCAACGATTGGTACAAAGACGACGACTGGGCACCCTATGTTCAGAGCACTGTGGTTTTTGGCCGTTGCCGCCTCGTGAACGATGACCCGGCGTTTGTCGAAGACAAAGTCCGACAGTTTGCCCTCAAGTACTATCCTTCTGCCGAAGAGGTCGAAGAGGAGATCAAGCAAAGTATCAGGGGCGTCCAGCTGTATGAAATTACGGTTGAACACCTTTGCGGCAAGCAAATTCAAGAAAAGTAACAAACGTGGAAAACGCGCTCGCAACCCTCTGCGCCCTATGCGCCCACGCACGTTGACGACACGGGCGCAAGCCGCAGTACCCGAATCGTGCGACCCCTATACCCCAAAAACGTAACGGTCTAGGCGGTCGCACGCTTCCCTTACGCGCGAAAGCGGCAGCGCCAGATTCACGCGAATGTGGCAGGGGCCATGGAACGGACGTCCATCCTGATACCCCACGCCCACGCGTGCCCCCTCGTCGAGCAACCACTGAATATCACGGCCATGCTCGCGGCACCACTCGGTGCAGTCCAGAAACACCATGTACGTGCCCTGCGGACGCGAATAGGACACGCCCCCAAAATGCTCGTCCACGTAATCGCAGAAGTACTCGATATTGTCGGCAAGCACCTGGTTGAGTTCGTCCACCCACTCGTAGCCCTGCGGTTGGTAGGCACCGATAAGCGCATGCATCGAAAGGACATTCATCTCGTTGTAATGGGTCTTGTTAGACACAGCGCACATGCGGTCGCGCAGCGTCTCGTTGTAGACAATGTGGTAGCTGCCGACCAGACCCGCCAGGTTAAACGTCTTGCTCGGCGCATAGAGGGCAACCGTGCGCATGCGGGCATCCTCGCTCACCGACTGCGTCGGGATGTGCTTGTGTCCCGGCAGAATGATATCGGACCAAATCTCGTCCGAGATCACCACGCAATCGTGCTTGCGATAAATGTCCATAGCGCACTCGATCTCGTCGCGCTCCCATACGCGGCCGCAGGGATTGTGCGGCGAGCAGAACACTGCGGCATGGATGTGGTTTTGGGCGAGTTTGCGCTCCATGTCCTCAAAGTCCATGCGCCACACGCTCTGGTCGTCGAGCTGAAGCGGGCTGTGGACAATGCGATAGCCCGCGGCCTCGATGGACTTGGTGAAGCCGATGTAGGTGGGGCTGTGGACCAACACCGCATCGCCCGGCTGGACATACGCGCGCAGCGTCGACACGACACCGCCCAGCACGCCGTTTTCGTAGCCGATATGCTCAGGCGCCAGGCCCTCGACGCCATTACGGCGGCTCTGCCATTCGATGATGCGGTCGAAGTACTCGGAACGCGGATTGAAGTAACCAAACATGGGGTGCTGGGCGCGCTGAATGATGTGCTCCTGGACTGTAGGCACCGTGGCGAAGTTCATGTCCGCCACCCACATGGGAATGCGGTCGAAGCCCTCGTCGGGTGCGTTCGGAGCCATACCGGGGATCTCACCCCAAGAGTCAACGGCGATGGAGTCCATGCCGTGGCGGTCGATGATTGAAGTGAAGTCGTATTTCATGCTGAGCCCCCGTGCAGAGCGGAATGATTCGGTAGGCGTTATTGTCCACCAGCGTAGGCGATTTTGGCATGGGGTTTGGCGCTTAATTTAACGGGTGAGGACGAATGGCTGGTTAGTCTCGCGCGTCGTTGATGGCGGTTACCGTCAACCTGGCCCCGTCAACCGTAAACGATATGTCGAGTCCGGCGTAAGCCAAGTGGTAAACGCGGTTTGGCTCGTGCTTGCTGCCCGCGCGGCGCGGATCTTGGCGAAGAACCTCGACCAGGCCGGGGAGCTTTGCGGGCGGGACCATGTCTTGAAGCGCTTGCGGGAACTCAACATCGAGCTCTTGCCACGGAGCACCCTCAATCCAGCCGCCGGTCGCACCCGGGTGGCAGTCCGCAAACGGGATGTAGGGCTTAATGTCGTAGATGGGCGTGCCGTCACGCAGATCGGCCCCCAGTACATGGATGATGGGGCCGTCGTCGGTGCGCTCAACGCGGCTGAGCTTGACGCAGGTAAGACCGATGGGATTGGGGCGAAACGGGCTGCGTGTGGCAAACACGCCCACGCGTTCGGCTCCGCCCAGACGCGGCGGGCGCACAGTCTTCGACCACTTGACGTTGGTGCCGGACCTGTCCTGCGTCTTGGCATCGGCAGCTATATCCTTAGCCGTGCCGCCGGGCGTTCCGTTTTCGAAGCGCCACAGCAGCCATAGGTGAGAGAAGGAGTCCAGACCCTCAACTGCTGCGTTGGAGGCAAATTCCGGCTCAAAGACGATGCGTCCCTGCAGGTGGGGCGCCAAAAAGCTGTTGCGCGGAATGCCGAACTTCTGCGGCAGGTCGGTATGTATGTGTGCGATAGGTTCCATGCCGGTCATTGTACGGCATGGAGGTGCGGGGTGCAGCGCGCAATTCTTCGCCGCGGTCTCCCGTCGTGCAACCAACGGTTGCTTGGAAGGGCGCCGGCCGCCGCGTATGCTTAAGCCATCAACCAGCAGAAAGGAGTCGCTATGGCCTTTGCAGAAAAGCTCATTGCCATTCGCCGCGCCCATCACCTTACCCAAGAGCAGCTCGCCGCCAAGCTCTTCGTCACACGCCAAGCCGTCAGCCGTTGGGAACGCGGCGAAGTCACCCCGGGCATCGACATGATGAAGCTCATTGCCGCCGTAACCGGAGAACCGCTGTCCCACCTGCTCGAAATGCCCGAGCACTATTGCCAGAGCTGCGGCATGATACTCACACCCGACGACTGCGGCACCGATGCTGTGGGCGCCACGACCGACCATTACTGCAAGTGGTGCTACGACCACGGCAAGTACACCTACGACACCACCATGGAGGCGATGATCGAGGATTGTGCCCCGCGGCTGGCGCAAAACACCGGCATGTCGCTCGACGAAGCCGTCTCGCTCATGGGTGCCGTCCTGCCGCAACTGGAGCGCTGGCGCTCCGTGCAGGAAAACGAGGAGCGCTACGGCGCCGAGGCGCGGGCGCGCTATGGCGACGAGGCGATCGACGCAGCAAACGAAGCACTGCTGGACATGGACCCCGAGACATGGAACGACATGAAGGAACTTGAACGCGCTATTCTGGGCCAGCTTTCGATTGCCATGGGCGACGGCGATGCGGATGGAAGCGAGGCCCGCAAACTTGTCGCGATGCACCGTCGATGGATTGGCCTTAACTGGGGGCACAAGCCCCAAGACGAAGCATACCTGGGCCTCGCCCACGGCTATCTTGCTGACCAGCGCTTTATCGACTACTACGACAAGCCCTGCGGCACCGGAGCCACGGCGTTTCTGGTACAGGCCATCGAGTCGTCGTCAGCTCATGCATAGACCGCGGCGGCTTTGGGTATTTCAATCAAAACCTCAACCGATTGGAGACCTATGGCTACTAATCATGAGCTCACGCTGTACGTTATGACCGGCTGCCCGTATTGCATGAAGGTCAGGCGCTTTTTGGCGGATAACAGCGTGACCGTTCCCGAGCGCAATATCTCGACCGATACCGAAGCCGAGCAGACGCTTATCGCCGTCGGCGGAAAACGCCAGGTTCCCTGTCTGTTCATCGACGGCAAGCCGCTCTACGAATCGAGCGACATCATCGCATGGGTACAGGAGAACCTGCTCTAGCGTGCGAGTACTCATTGGGGACGTTTTTAAATGAGTGGGTAGGGCTTCGGTTTCTCAAATATATAGAACATATGTTTGCTCTCTGTGTTATACTCATCCCAAGGCATGAGACTGGTCGAGAGCTCCTGCGGAGGTCCCCAATGACACGCTGGAGCGAGCTCGGTAAGTAAGATCGGTGGTTACCGCACTCGCCCATCTCAGACAGGCTGCGCTCCTGTTCGCCGTCGCCATCAAAGAACGGCACTCACAATCAGACTGTTTCTTTTCCGTGAGTCACACAGGAGCGCATCGCTATGGCAAAAAAGATACCAACCCTTTCACCCGACATTATTTCAAACACCTGCTCGGATATCAGCAGGATTGTCGAGGCCAAACACCTCGGCCAGAAAGGCACCGACCATGAGGCCTCTTCGGAAGGGGCTCTGCTCATCGGGCGCCGTCTCGAGCAAGAGATTGCCGGATACCCCATTTCCAATCTAAATGGCCTACTCTCGCCCATCGCTTGCCACCTCAAGCAGCACTTTAGCCCAAGCCTGGGCCCGACCTATCTCAAGCGTTGCATAAAGCTCGCACGAACTGTTCCGGAAGACATGAGTTTTCGACCGGAGCTTGATCTAGAACACTATCAGTCGCTCGCTCGCATCGCCGACAAAGATCTGCGCTTGGATCTGATGAACGTTGCCGCTGATAACCGTTGGAGCGCATCGCGCATCGATCGTCATGCCCGCTATCGAAGTCCGCAGGACGTTTTGGATGCTTGGGAGCGCCGTGTGCTTGAATCAAATCAAGAAGTACGGCGCTTCGCCCGCGCCTACACAGATGCCTGTGGAATCATTTCACTCGATGAACTTATTGAGCTCTACAACTCCTGTGCCCCCAATCCAGTCTCGAGATTTGAGATAAATGAAACTATTTGGCAAATCAGGAACGAATCGGGGCAAATCGACAATCCCTGCGTCATATCCAGAGATGGAAAACTCTATCTCATAGCGCCTGAGCTCGATGACGCTGTCGATGAAGCCCCTTATTACTACGATGACTACGGATACTCCTATCGAAAATATGAACGACGCAGCGAATACACCGGTGAGATGCGCGCGCTGCGCGAACGGCGCGTTGGCATCAGAGTGGCAGCCATCTTCGCCGGTCACGAACGTCTCCCAATCAAAAGGCTCAGTTATGACGAAGTCATCTGCGGGCATATAAAGTGCAGTCGATCTGTCGAACGACTCAAGCAGTACGTCCTGAGAGACCCTGAGATTAAGGCATCCGATCTCCATGCAAGAGAAGATGAGTTCGATTTCATCATGACAAAGCTTTTGCGTTCCGTTGGACTCAACGGTATGCCGACAGCACAGCAAATTACCGAAGACGCAGCTTTCTTATTGATTGTCGTACGGCCCGAGTTTTACGAACGCAAGAAAACAGCCGAAGTCTCCAAGCTCCTCTCGATAATCTATGAAAACGCTCCCCTCTGGGAGTTCAACGGACGTTCACATACCGAACTAAAAAGCGAAGGAGTAGTGGAGCCTCCGATGTCGGCTTTACATCGAAAAGTCCAATCAAAACAAGTCGCTTAAGCCTATTAACTGCTTGCATTTTTGTTTACAAAACTGTATACAAAAAGAGAGGCCCTTATGGAGCTCATCGCAATCCACCCCCACGCCCTCAAACACGGGCTGACGGAGACGGATATCACCTGCGCCTGGAACTCCGCTTTTGCATGGTTCAGGCGTGATCTTGAAAACGGAGGTATCGATTACGTTCTCGTTGGACTTGATGGAAGAAGCCGTCTCATGGAGCTCATCGCTCGATATTGCTCCAATCGAGATGGCTATATCATTTACCACGCCCTTGTCCCTCCTACGCACAAGGTGCTCAGGGAAATCGGGATCGATCGATAGGAGGCGCTATGGACGCTAAGCAACTCGAAAAGATGATCGGATTTGCCCCCGGAGAGTTGGAGAAAGCCGCGGAGGCATACGAAAAAGATGAGTGGCCGAAGGGTCGCACCATCAAGCTGGGAAGGCCGTCGATCTCTGATGAGCCAAGCGTTGTTTTATCGGCACGTGTGGGTGAATCGGTTCTTGAAGCGTTTGACGAGAAGGCAAAGCGCCATGGGCAAACACGCACAGAGCGACTCAGAGAACTCATTACCCTTGACGCAATGATTGCCTAGTCCCCCACCGAATCCAAACATGTACGCCAGCATCCAAAGTCGACATTTTTCGATATCTTTGGATGCTGACGTACAGCTTTTGCAACATAGTCATTGGGGACGTTCTTAAATGACTAGCCGTTAAAGAACGTCCCCAATGACTAGCTAACCGTGGAAGCGGGCTATGGGCGCAAGTGGCTGCTCGCGAAAGACGCGCTCGACGGCGGCACGGTATTCGTCGACCTTTTTAGTCTTGCGTACGAGTTTGTGAACGGTAGCAGGATCGGCGAAGGCGCATTTAGCGTAGAACCACCACTCCTTCATGCGAAAGACCGCGTTGCCGCCAATCTCTTCTGCATATGCCGCAAACAGCGTGTCGTGGAAGCGCTGCAGTTCGGCTGCCGTGGCAGCAGGGCCGCCCTTGACCATGCGAGCCAGCGCGGGGTTCGCAAGCAAGCCACGCCCCAGCATCACATGGCGTGTACCGGGATAGGCCTCCACCAGCGCCTCCATGTCCTCAAGATCAAAAATATCGCCGTTGTATGCCACCGGAAACGGTGCCCGCTCCAACGTCTCGCCATAAAACCCTTTGCGCGGCGAGCCCGTATAGCGATCCTTCTGTACGCGCGGATGCACGATCAACTCTGCCAGCGGCATGCGACAGTACAGGTCGAGCACGCGCTCGTATTCGTCGTCGCTCTCCAGCCCCAGCCTGGTTTTTACCGACACCGGCAAGGGCGATCGCTCGCACACATCAAGCAAGAACACCTCGAGCCCATCGAGGTTGCGCAAGAAGCCCGATCCTTTACCCTTGGCAACAACCGTACCCGAGGGGCAGCCAAGGTTGAGATTAACCTCGCGGTAGCCCATGTCGGCGAGCACGCGCGCCGCCCACACAAACTCATCCGCGTTCTTGGACATCAGCTGAGGCGCCACGTTAAGCCCTTGGTTGTTAGCCGGATCGATTTCCTTAAACGCCTTGCCGCCAAAGCGGTTGCCCACCCGCGGCGGCGGCAAAAACGGCGTGTAATAGCAGTCGAGCGCACCGAAGCACTCCGCATGCACGCGACGGAACACATGCCCGGTAATCCCCTCCATGGGGGCCAACGATAGAATCATCAACATCTACTCTCAAATCAATGCGGCAAAGGAACCGCCCCTTTGTCACATGCATTATGCCTTGTCCCCGAGGCGGCCCACAAGGCGGAGGCGGCTACTTGATGTCAGCCAGCCCTCCGACCATCCCTGTGCAACGAAGGTGAATGGCGCCCGCAAACAGCAAGCAGGGCCGCCCCACAGCAGCTCCCTCACTCGCCACTTTTTCCTTGTCCAAAAGAGGACGTTCGCGATCAATCGATCACCAACAGCACGCTGCTGACCGCCATGTCTGAACAACAGACACCCTCCACTCACATACTCAAGAGCGTATGCGCATCGCCCTCGAAAAACGATGAGAGTCGAGGCCCCATGCAGCTGCTCACCGAGCAAGAAAAGAAACGCATCCAGCGGTACTGCACGTACCCCAAGATCGCAGCGACCGCACTCGTCATGTCGTTCGTAGCATGCCTGTTGATGTTGCCGCTCCAAATGATCAACGATATCGCGTTCCACCAAAAGGAATTCCAACCCGCGGGCATATATACCGCCATTGCACTCACCGCAATCGAACTCATCATCTTTTGCTATTGCGCTCTTGCGCCACGCTTTGGAATGCAGGGCAAACAGTGGAAGGAGCTACAGAGCAGACTTGCGGTAGCCCAAACCAACAAAGACCGCTCCGCGGAGGTCGCCGGCGTGCTCGCCGCGCAAGATGCCTTGGAACCCGTGTGCAAACGCGTCGCGGCAGACGACCCATACGAGTCGTATCACGACTACGGCTACCGCATTATCGGCTATCTGGGTGATATTGACCTCGGCGCTCAAGCAGCCGTGGCTACCTTTCTTTCGATGCAGATGTCATGCTCACGGACGTCGATTACACCAGTCAGATCGACCCCGAGGCAAGCCTTGCATACAACCTCGCCTGCAGCGAGCAGGATATCGCGACACTCTGCGCCCCCCGCTCAACGGGTTAGGCATTTCCGTTGCCACACCGGGCCTCCTCACGCCATGCAGCCTGTCGGATGAATTTAAACAGGCATTTTTAGCCGGATCCCTATATGAAGAAATCAGCATCAAGACGGAGGACGAATCTATCAAGTCGTACTACACCTTTGACACCGAGCCCAAAGAAGAGTTCGACAAGTACACCCATCCGGAAATTAGCCTCATGCTCTCCGCAAAGGAGGACTAGCAACTTACGCTCTAATTGACGCTCGCAAACGCCGTCTATATCTCAAGGTCTAATACTTTTCCCGAGAAGTGAACGGCTATATTTGGACCCCCGAAGCATCGACATTTTTAGACGCCAAACCCGCAGGATTTGGCTGGCAAAACCGCAGGAAACCGCCTTCAATAAGTGTCGATGCTTCGGGGGTCCAATTTGACTCGTTCACTTCTCGGGAAAAGTATTAGACCTCGATTTACATGTCACTCAATGTGACAAAGGGACAGTCCCTTTGTCACATTATTCGGAGCGCAGGGCTTCCACGGGGTCTTTCTTGGATGCACTGCGGGCCGGCAGCAGGCCGGCAACGACCGTCAGCAGCACCGAAATTGCAATGAGCGCCAGCGCATCCTGCACGGGCAAGCTCATCAGATTGGGTACCTGTTTGGCAGCAAGCGCCCAGGCATTAACCGGAAAACTCACGGCCACCACAACGACAATGGCAAAGACACCGGCAATGAGGCCCTCGATAAAGGTCTCGGCGTTGAATACGTTGGCCACGTTGCGCTTCGACGCGCCGATCGCGCGCAGGATGCCAATCTCCTTTTTGCGCTCCAGCACGCTGATGTAGGTGATGATGCCGATCATGATGGAGCTCACGACCAGGCTGATGCTCACGAACGCGATGAGCACCAAGCTGATGGTATTCACGATATCAGTCACCGAGCCCATGATGATGCCCATGTAGTCGGTGTACGAGATTGCCTGCTCGTCGTGGCCGGCGGCTTTGACCTGCTTGTTGTACGCATCGATATGGTCGAGTACGCGCTCCTTGGCCTCAAAGTCACGCGGGAAAATCTTGACCGAGATGGGATCCGCTTCATCCGCGTAGCCCAACGTGGTCAGATTGTTGTCGTAGGTGAGCTTCGACGCCTTGGCATAGCTCATCATGAGCGAGCTCAGGTCCTCGGCGTCCATGTTGAAGTGGATGGCACGAGCAAAGGCGCTCGCATCCACGCGCATGGCGCTCGCCAGGTTGGCAAAACTCGAAGACATCTGCGTCACCATCTGGTCCATGAGCCCTGCCGCGCCGGCCTTAAGCTGGGTCGACACGGTCGTTGCCACCTGCTCGCTGATCGCCTTCATCACCTGATCCATAGCCTGCTGCAGATACGGAGCCAACTGCTTTTGGACATAGTCGGTCATCGCCTGTTGCAGGCGCTCGGCCAGGGCATCGCCGCCGAGCGCCTTGAGCTGCGCCAGGCACTGCTGCGCCACAACATCGTTCTCGAGATACGCCGAGAATGCGGCAGCAAGCTTTGACGCGTCTTTGAGATCTTCGGGTGACAGCGCCCTAAACTGATCAGACTGCAAAAAGCCCTCAAATAGTTGGTTGGCAAGCGTTCCCACCTGTTGCATTTGCTCGGGCGTGAGCTCCAGACCGTCAAAGATGCCCGAGAAATCGGGGGTCGGCGCTTTGGCCATGATGTCGCTTAAGTCGATGTCTTTGCCAACGCCCGAAAGGTCAATATCCAGGCCCGACAAATCGATGCCCGAAAGATCCATGCCACCGGCAGCACCCGAGAGTGCAGACGCATCGAACGAGAACGCGCTCTTGAGCGCCGCCTCGTCCACACTGAACATACTGCCCAGATCCACGCCTTGCTTGGCCTCGCCTTGCAGTTCGTCGAAGGTTTTGCCCGTAAAGACATCCGTCTCGGGGTGGGCAAGTTGCTCTTGCACGATCTGCGAATCGGCGGCGCGCTCCATAAGCTGGCGAGTCAACGCATGCGTATAGGCAATGCCCGGAGACAACGCGCTCGCATTGGCCGTCTCGTTAGGTCGCACCACGCCCACAATGTGCACGTCAATACCGTCGGCAACCTTGGCCGTCATAAAGTCGGCGTCGCCAGACATGTCAGTCCACATGCCGGTCTCTTCGTTTTTGCGATAAGCATCGGCCGGCGACAACACCTTAAACGTCGTGGACAGCGCATCGTCGTAAGTAAAGTCGGCGCCGCTCTCAGGCGTCTCAATCTTACCGTCGGCGGCCATGGCACTGTTCACCAGGTCGTTGAGCTCATCGATATCCAGCGCACCGATGCTGTAAAGCGTATAGTCGCCCACCGTTCCACGGCTCGAAAGCACCATTACGGCTTCGTGAGCAGACGTAGGCCAATGGCCGGCGACGACATCGTACTGGCTGTCGAGCAGACTCTGATCGTCGATCATCTCGTTAAAGACCGAGGTCCCCATGGATTCCATGCTCACCGTTGCCGCCGAGCTCGCACCACCGCTCATGGCCTCGGTCATAGCGTTGGGCACCAGCCGGACAGGCTTCTCATCGCCCTTGCCGGCACGATAGACAACCGGCGTCACGCCGTAACCGTACTGGATGGCATTGACCTCTTTGTCGATACCGTCGCCGCCGGCATCGAGCCATGCCTTAAAGCTCGTCATGTCGTTGGACTTAACACTTGCAAACATATCCTTTACGGCCGTGACCACAGGGATCTTATTGGTTCCCTGAGCCTTGCCGTCGGTGCCGTCGTCGGACGAACCCTCGTTCTTAGACATATCGTCATCCGTGGCCCCCTGTTCGCCCATCATGGACGACAGGTCGTAATCCTGCTTGGAAATGGTAAGCGGGTAGCTCGAAAGCGTATCCTCCTCGACCTTTTTGATGTAGCCGTTTACGCCATTGGACAGCGCCAAAATCGCCGCGATGCCAATAATGCCAATCGAGCCCGCAAAGGCCGTCATGGCCGTACGGCCCTTCTTGGTCATAAGGTTTCGGGCAGAAAGCCCCAGCGCCGTCACAAAGCTCATCGAGGTTTTGCGCGTAGGCTTGGCCTCGCGGCGCGTGGCGTCAGCGACATCGAAAGGATCAGAATCGTCGGTAATCTTGCCGTCCGCCAGGTTGACGATGCGCGTGGCGTACTCGTACGCCAGATCGGGATTATGCGTGACCATGATAACCAGACGGTCGCGCGCGACGTCCTTGAGCAAGTCCATGACCTGCACGGACGTTGTGGAATCCAAGGCGCCAGTCGGCTCGTCTGCCAGCACAATCTCGGGATCATTAATCAGGGCGCGGGCGATGGCCACGCGCTGCATCTGCCCACCCGAAAGCTGACTCGGGCGCTTGTTCACGTGCTCGCCCAGACCAACGGCCTCGAGCGCCTTGCGCGCACGCTGGCGGCGCTCGGCGTGCCCCACGCCCGTGAGCGCAAGCGCCAGCTCCACGTTTTCCAAAATGGTCTGATGCGGAATGAGGTTATAGCTTTGGAACACAAAGCCGATGCGGTTGTTGCGATAGGCATCCCAATCGCGATCGTGGAAGTCCTTGGTCGAAATACCGTCGATCAGCAGGTCACCCGAGTCAAAGTGGTCGAGTCCGCCGATAACGTTGAGCATCGTGGTCTTACCCGAACCCGAGGGCCCCAGAATGGCCACGAACTCGTTATCCCGAAAAGACAGGCTCACGCTGTCGAGCGCCACCTGCGTAAACGACTGCGTAACGTACCTTTTGCAAATTCCTTTGAGCTCCAGCATGGACGGCAACCTCTCCTGCGCAGGCACCTTGCCCGCTCTCCCCCGCCGTTCGTATTCGACGCGTTTGTCCTACTCTATCCCCTTTTTTTACCGGCGCCAGTGAGGAATGTAACAAACCGCGCCAAAAAACGAACGGGACGGCACTCCGTGTGGCGCACCATCCCGCGCATACCGTCGATAATGTGACAAAGGAACTGTCACTTTGTCACATCTGCCCAACCCTTATTGGGGCACCCGATTCCCTATTGGATGATAAAGGACGGATGATACGGACACTTTTCGCCCATGCACACTGTATTGACCGCATAGCTATCGCAGGTTGGCGTCTTCTCCCATGCTTTAAGCTGTGGTCCGCCGAGCGCGTTAAAAAACGAAACGGCCTCACGAATCGCCACGCGCGCATCTCGCTTGCAGCACCGTGGGCTTCCCGAGCGCGCGATGGCGGCAAGCAGCTCCGAAACCATAAGCTGCCCCTCCTGCCAGCCTTCACTGCGCAGCGGCGCATTGCCGCGCACGATTGCATATGCCATGCCCGCAGACGCAGCTGCCCCGCACATGCCCCAGCGGGCACACGTCGCCCCCGGCACGCAATCCGAACGAGACATCAAATCGGCAAGATCGTCTTTGAGCATCGCATCTCGCTCCCCAGATGCTTCGGCGTTGCGCCAGCACGCAAGCAGCACCGCGCCCACAATAAAATGGTGGATGGGGCCAAAAGCCACGCAGCGCTCATCTGCCATAACCTCTTCCAAAAGAGCCGCGGGCGCCACCGACGTACTGGCCATGAGCATCTCAACAATCCAGCCTGTTTGTTCGTCTTTTGCCATGCGGCATCCTCCTCTAAAACAAATTGTGCGCACACTCCATTATGGCCTTCTTCTGCCCGGCGCGCTCAATGCGAAACAACCTGCTTCGCTCGTGCCGCCAACAAGCCCTGCTAGTTCTCGTCGCAAACCAGACCTGCTCAGGAGCAACACCAGAGGCGATGGCAAGCACGATGGACAGTGGCAACACCACGACGGCAGCCCTTTTCGAAAAAGAAGGCCCCGCGCAATCGCGCGAGGCCTCCCCATTCATGGAACTATGATCAAAGCAGCCCAAAAAGCTTACTCCCACTCAACGGTGCCGACGGGCTTGGGCGTGAGGTCGTAGCACACACGGCAGATGCCGGGAACCTCGGCTGTGACGCGAGCGGTAATACGCTTGAGCAGTGCCCAGTCGAGCTCAGGCACCTCGGCGGTCATCACGTCGACGGTGTTGATGCAGCGGATGATGCAGGGCCAGTCGTAGGCGCGCTTGCCCTCGCGCACGCCGGTGGCACGGAAGTCGGGCACCACGGCGAAGTACTGCCAGATGGTCAGACCTGCCTTGTCGATCTCCTCGCGCACGATGGCGTCGGCTTCGCGCAGCGCCTCAAGACGGTCGCGGGTAATGGCACCAAGGCAGCGGACGCCCAGGCCGGGACCGGGGAACGGCTGACGCTCGACCATGTTCTCGGGCAGACCGAGCTCGCGGCCCACGACGCGTACCTCGTCCTTGTACAGCAGTTTGACGGGCTCGCAAAGCTCAAACTGCAGGTCCTCGGGCAGGCCACCCACGTTGTGGTGGGCCTTCACGCCATCCTGGGACTCCAGGATGTCGGGGTAGATGGTTCCCTGGGCGAGGAAGCTGACCTCGTCGCCAACCTTGCGGGCCTCCTCCTCGAACACGCGAATGAACTCGGCGCCGATGATTTTGCGCTTGGCCTCGGGCTCCTCGACGTCCACGAGCTTATCCAAGAAGCGATCGGTCGCGTCCACATAGACCAGGTTGGCGTCCATCTAGTTCTTGAAGACGTCGACGACTTGCTCGCTCTCGCCCTTACGCATCAGGCCGTGGTTCACGTGCACGCAGATAAGCTGCTTGCCGATGGCCTTGATGAGCAGGGCCGCGACAACCGAACTGTCGACACCACCGGAAAGGGCCAGCAGGACCTTCTTGTCGCCGATCTGCTCGCGGATTGCAGCGACCTGTTCATCGATGAACACCTGGGCAAGTTCGGAAGTGGTGATACGCACCATGTCGTCGGGACGCTTGTTGGAATCCATGCAAAGCTCCTTTTCGGTTCGATGGGAATGCGTCACACGTATGCAAACGCACCGTCATATGACCTCATTATATGCAGAACAAGATGTGTTTCCCATCGCTGCGACAAAGCTTTTTGCAGGGGTGGCAATTTTTCCTACTGTCGAGCTCAGCTAGGCTTCGGTAGCCACCTTGGCAGCATCGCCAATAGACTCTTCCTTTATACGTTCTGCGTAATCGTATGCCATACCCGCAAATTCCAGTCCCGAGTAACAGGAGTACAATTGCTGCTATTGTTGCCAACTGTTGGGAGATGGAAGATGGACTGCGATGGCTACCCTTGCGTTCCCATGCCGTTGATGTGCACCGCCTTTGTGCCGGGGCAGATTGACGCTGCGGTTGCAGGCATTTCCGACCCCGATTCGCGCGCCATTGCCACGGCAGAAGCGCTGTACTTTCGCGGACAGGCCACCCTCGCTGCCAAGACGGCGCGCCCCTATCTTGACGCCACCGACCCCGCACTGCGCTATTCCGCATGCTTTATCTGCGGATACGCCAGTCTGTCGCTCAACCGTATCGCCGATGCCCGCCGGTGCCTTACTGGCATCCTCGATACGCCGGCCGACGAGGAATCGCCTGCCGTCCACGCCGTGCATATCCTGTTCGCCTCGGCCGCGAGCGTCCTGATGCACTTGCCTTCCCCGTATTCCGCCGAAGAGTTTTATCCGCTTGCGGCGCATTTGCCCGAAGGCCTGCGCCTGTTCGCCAGCTACGTGATGGCGCACGCCTTGTATCTGCGCGGCGAATACGGCCGCAGCCTGGGCATGGTGGAAAATGCCCTGATCATGAAACAGGGAAGCTATCCCATCTCGGAACTGTTCCTGCACCTGGCGGCTTCCATGGCATGCATGAGCCTCAAGGACATCGACGCCGCAAAGGCACATTTCGGAGCCGCTTGGGACATTGCGCGCCCCGACGGCCTCATCGAGCTCATTGGCGAGCACCACGGCCTTTTACAGGGGCTCATAGAGGCGTGCCTAAAAGCGCAATACCCTGACGATTTCGCACGCATCATCGAGATTACGTATCGATTCAGCTACGGCTGGCGGCGCATCCACAACCCCGATTCGGGCGAGGACGTGGCCGACGATTTAACGACCACGGAGTTCACCATGGCCATGCTCGCCTGCCGCGGATGGACCAACGCCGAAATCGCACGCCACATGGAAGTATCGCCGGGCACTGTTAAAAACCGCCTATCAGGAGTGTATGCCAAGCTTGGTATCGGAACTCGCGCCGAGCTGGTCGCGCATATGTTGCGTTAGCGACCGGGCTGCCAAGCGCATCGAACGCGTTCCGGAACCCGGCGCTTCGCTCGATCAATTTGGACATTTTGACCCTTGAACGGCACTACCGCCACGGGGCACCTTCTCGCAAAATAGGATTATTTCCTCCGTTATTTGCGGGATGGGAGCCCAAAATGCTTGATCGTCGTTCGCTACTTATCGCCGGAGCATCCTCGCTGGCAGGCATCATGCTGCCTCGCGTGCCGAGCAGCGCAAACGCCTTCATACTGCCATTCGCCCCCACCGAGGCCTATGCCGACGAAGAAGACCCCTTCAAGGTGCTCGTTCTCTCGCGCACCATGTTTGGTGTGGTCGTGGTCGACGTCGCCAACAAGAATATGCCCATCAAGGGAGCCCAGGTCACGCTCGCGTCGCGTTATGCCGCGGGCAAGCAGATCTCCGCCACTACCGACGACGAGGGCACGGCCATCTTTGAGGTCGCGCCGCTTTCGGAAGGCTACGTGGACGAGGCAACGCTTCTCGACGCGTACGACTTTAACGGTGGCATCTCCATCAGCATGGCGGGCTACCGTGATGTCGAGATCCCCCTCACGCGCATCCAGGGCGGCACCGCCATTACCGCGCCCACACGTCCGCTTTCCGACGGTGAGCCGTACTTTCGCCAGCTTACGTTCGACGAGTGGGACATCCAGTACGCCGACGCCACGTTCATGGCACTGCCGAAGGACGACGCCGGAAACGACCAACCCGACACGCACGCCTTTACCGTGCAGGCACATCTGCCACAGGGTGGACAGGCAACGCTGTGCATCAACAAGGTAATGCCCGCCACGAGCAGCTCATCCGAAACCGTCACGCAAATTGGCCAAGTCAAGGCCAGTGCATCGGGTTCGGATAATCTGGCAACGTTCACACTCGAAGACACGTTCCTCGATGCAGCTTCGGGCCTTCTGGAGGAAGGATGCAAGCTGCGCTTTGTCCTCGACTATCAGGGCAAGACCTATACACTCTCCTCCCCCATGGCCGTTGTCACCGCGCCGGCCGCAAAGGCAGAATCGGGCTCGACCACTATCGTCCCCACCACCATGGACCAAGAGATTACTCCGTTTGATTTCCCGGCGGCGTTTCCCGGCATCGGCGGCAATAAGTTCACGTGCTGGATGCCCTCGTTCCCCATTTTGTTCGATTTCTCTTTTGCCGGATACGTGCTGTTTGGCGGAGGATACAAACCGGTCGGCTACATGAACGATTCGGGCAATCCGGATCCGGAGTACTGGAAGAAGTCACCGCGCGAGTCGGGCGCCAAGCAGGCAAACCGCTACCTCGACGAGATGGAGGGGAAGTGGAATCAGTACAAAAGTATGAGTGCCGGTTCGGGCACCGATCCAAGGAACACTAAGCTGCTTCGTCACCACTGCACGCCGCGTTTTACGATGGATATCGCCACACAGCTGTACGGATCGCTCGCCTACGACTGGGTGGGCAAAACCTGGGGTGACAACAACGACCCCGCATTTGGCAATATTAAGGCCCTCTTCCAGGTAAGAACCGACCTCAATTGGACCGAGCAGTTTACCCTAGGACCGGTGCCGTTTTTCCTAAACGTCAACCCCTGGGTGCTGGCGAAGCTGGCGCTCGCCGTGGGTGCCCACACGCACGGCAGCGGCGCGGCGTTTTTTAAAAACATTTCGCTCGACTATTCAAACACCTCGGGCTCGTTCACCATCCAGATCGGGCTTGCCGTCACCTTTGGCGCCGGCGTTGCAGGCGTCGCTTCGTCTGCCGTGCGCGGCGCCGCATCCCTCACGCTGTTCATTGGGTACGAGAAGGCAGATGGACGCCAGCTTCCGCGGCTGCGCGTAGGTGCAGACGTCGATGTCGATGTGATACTCCAGTTCGTAATGTTCAAGTGGACCACCAAGGCTTGGTCGGGGTCGTGGCCCACACTCCTCGATTCGTGGAATATGTCGGTGAACAATGGCAACCAGTATGTGCTCCAGCGCTCTGAGCTCGCATTGGGTGGAGATACGCCTTACACGTTGGATGCCCGCTTCGGCACGGCCGGCAACGCCGAGGCAGGCGGCGTTCCTCAATTTATCGCATCGGCCACCATCGTCACCAACGCCGAGCTGCTCGCACGCGCCGAGGTTAAGGCCACTGCCGTAAACGTCGCGCCTGTCGTGCGCGATTGGGATCAAGCGGTCACGCGCATTAAGCTCGAGGCGGATGCAGAAAGCGACGACACGGGACAGATCGAGCATTTCGTCCATACACTGATAGAGAACGACGAAAACGCCGCGCCGATGTATGAGTACACCTATATCGGGCAGGCGACGAACGCCGTTGCGGACCCCAACGCCAATTCTGCTGGTGTATCGGAGGACGAGCGTGGCGGCATCAAGCCCTCGAGCGACAACGTGCTGTTTGCTGGCGTGCTCAGCGAAGCCCACATGAAGCTGGCAATGATTGCCGGCGTAGAATGTCTGTTCCGTATCGCCTCGGTGCGCTACGGCGACAATGGCCGCTCGCGCCTGGTGGTGCACACAAAGGCAAACGGCACGTGGTCCGCTCCCACTCCCGTGGACTTTCCCCTTGGGTTTGGCGAGGGCGACGTGGAGCGCGACGGCATATTCGATTACGACTTCGACGTGGTGGAATATACGGACGGAAGAGGAAACCAGGACGCCTACGTGCTGCTGATCTCGGGCGAGCGCCCCGCAGGTGACAACACCCTTTTCGATACGGCAAGCACAGCCGGCATACTGTCCGTCGTGCGCCTGCGCATAAGTAATAGCGAAGTTCGCGTGGTGTCGTATACGTCGTGGCGCAGCATCTCGCGCGGCCGCCTTCAGGAGGATGGCTACCATTGTCTGCAGTGCCCGCGTATCACGGTGGGCAAGACGCTCGTCGACGGGCGCCTGTCGGGTGCCTACCTCCACCGCCGCGGAACCACCGCAGAAAAGGCGCTCGGCAGCGAGGCCGAGGTTGCGCTGGAATGCTTTACCTTGTGGTCGGATGATTTGGGCGACAGTCTCACGTTCCGTCAGGTCCTCTGCTTTCCGCAAGCACCGTCGAGTATCGAGCTGGGCAAGCCCGAGAATATCAACGGCAAAATGGTGGTGTCCGTTGCGTACGAGACCGCAGACGGTTGCGGCTGCGCATCGTACGCCGTGATCGGCCAGTCCATTGCGTGCTGGGACGTTATGTCACCAGACGCCACGGTACCTCATGCGGTGCCATGGCCACAACATTCGGGCTTTTTGGCAACCGTCAACGAGCAACTGCAGCATATTACTTGGACGCGAGGCGCATCGGCATTTGCAACGCAGCCCGTGGGTGCCGCAGGCTGTGGCCCGGCATCGTTTAGCGTAAGCAACAACGGCAGGTGCGTGCTCTATGTAGAGAACACCGATGGCAAGGTGGGACAAACCTACGACGAAGAAGGCAACCCGGTAGCAGTGATGGGCAAGCACTTCCGCATCTTCGCCAGCACCTTGGCAGGCGATCTGTTCACGGAGCCGTTCGTGATGTGCGAGCTGGACCATCCCGTCGATCAGATAACGACATTTTTGACGTCGGGAGGCATGCTCTCCGCACTCGCCACGCACATTGTGAGCGCGGAGAAGAGCGAGGCAGAGCTGCACGGCATCGAAGTGCCCTTGGTGGCGTGTGCCACTCCGACGGGCGCGGTCGCTACCTCGGGCGCGGTGGTACCCGGAGCAGCAGGCGAATCCTTCATGGTCACGGTGCGAAACGACGGCAACACCTTGCTGACCGCCGGCACGATCGATCTGTACCGAGAGGGCTCCAGCCAGCCGTTCTCCAGCGCATCCATCGGATTCGGACTGAACGCACGCATGGTTTCGATCTACGATCCAGAGCTTGCCGAGGATGCTTCGGCCCAAGACATGGCACACGTGAAGTACGCGCTCGAGACGCTGGGCGCACGTTTTGCAACGCACCCGCTGGTAGCCGACAACGGCAACGCCGTGCTGGCACCGGGTTGCACGGCACAGTTCCGCATGAGCTTCGCCATCCCCGAGAGCTGGAGCGACGATGTGGGCAAACGCGTAACGCTGTATGCGAAGGCGCATAACCTGGTGGCGCTCGATCCCGTAACGCTCGAGGAAATTCGGCCGGGTGCAAACTCGGCGCTGGGTGCCGTACTGCACGAGCTTCATGTGCCCGACGCGGCATGCGAACGCTCAGAAGTTCAGGTCGGCGTATGCGACAGCGCGGATACGACGGGGCTTCACGATGCACCGATGACGGTGGACGACGGTGGCGGCTCGAGTGGCGGCGGTACTGACAAGGGCGGCGGCTCCGGCGGAAGCAGCTCCAGCAGCGGCAAGGACCACAACAATAGCAAGCGCCCCGGAAAAGCGGGCGCGCTTGCGGGCACGGGCGATACATGCGCTCCCCTTACGGCAGCCGCTGCAGCACTCGCCGCGGCAGGCGCCGGCCTCGTCGCCTACAGCGCCCGCCGCACGGCGCTCGAAGCCGATACCGCCAATGAGGTCAATTCGGATAGGCCCCGCTAGCTCCTAGTTACTTTTGTGAGAGACGCCGACTCGGCTCATTCGTCATCGCTATGCGGACATTACAACTTCGGTTCGCTATTCAAACTTGCTCGCACAATACCGACTCGGTTTTGTGCGAGTAAACGAAACCTTATCGAACTCCGAACGATTGTTCGATGGATTTCGTGTTGGTTGGAATCGCCCAAGGGCTGGGCTATGCTACCTTGACTATCTATATGACTAAAACGCAGCAAAGGAGCATCGAGAGAGCGAGCATGGCAAAAAACACCGCAAACTATGGTAACGACAGTATTCGTCAGCTCAAGGACGAGGAGCGCGTACGCCTGCGCCCTGCCGTCATCTTTGGCTCGGACGGGCTCGACGGCTGCGCGCATGCCGCCTTCGAGATCCTGTCCAACGCCGTTGACGAGGCGCGCCAGGGCTACGGCAAGCTCATCACCCTTACCGCCTTTCGCGATGGCTCCATTCAGGTGGAGGACAACGGCCGCGGCTGCCCGCTTGACTGGAACCCCTCCGAGAAGCGCTTTAACTGGGAACTCGTCTTTTGCGAGCTTTACGCCGGCGGCAAGTACAACAACAACCAGGGCGGCGACTACGACTTCTCGCTCGGCACCAACGGCCTGGGCTCGTGCGCAACCCAGTACGCCTCCGAGTACATGGACGTCACGGTTTGGCGCGACGGTAACAAGTACTCCCTGCACTTTAAGAAGGGCAAGGTCGTCGGCGCCAAAAAGAAAGCACTCGAGGTTGAGCCCAGCGACGAGGACCGCACCGGCACCACCATCAAGTGGCGCCCCGATCTTGAGGTCTTTACCTCCATCAGCATCCCCCACGATTGGTATCGCGAGACCATGCGCCGCCAGGCCGTGGTCAACGCCAACGTGACCTTCCGGCTGCGCATCGAGGGCGACGACGGCGAGTTTTCCGAAGAGGACTTCTGCTATCCCAAGGGCATCGAGGACTACGTGCTCGAGAAGGTCGGTACCGACTACCTTACCGAGCCCTTCTTTATCGAAGCCGACCGTCGCGGTCGCGATCGCGAGGATCTGCCCGATTACAACGTAAAAATCACTGCTTGCATGTGCTTCTCGCGCACTTTCACGATGCAGGAGTACTACCACAACTCCTCCTGGCTCGAGAACGGCGGCTCACCCGAAAAGGCGGCCCGCAGTGCCCTCACCAGCGCCATCGATGCCTACATTAAGCAACAGGGCAAATACAACAAAAACGAGAGCGGCATTAAGTGGCAGGACGTCCAGGACTGCCTGGTGCTGGTGACCAACTGCTTCTCCACCCAGACGTCCTACGAAAACCAGACCAAGAAGGCCATCAACAACCGCTTTATCCAGCAGGCCATGACGGCATTCTTTAAGGAGCGCCTCTCGACCTACTTGATCGAGAACAAAGATGCCGCCAACAAGATCATGGAGCAGGTGCTCATCAACAAGCGCTCGCGCGAGAATGCCGAGAAGACGCGCCAGAGCATCAAGACCAACCTGCAGCAGAAGACCGACATGGCCAACCGGGTGCAGAAGTTCATCGACTGCCGTTCCAAGGACAAGAGCCGCCGCGAGATCTACATCGTAGAGGGCGACTCGGCAGCAGGCGCCATTCGCACCTCGCGCGATGCCGAGTTCCAGGGCGTTATGCCCGTCCGCGGCAAGATCCTCAACTGCCTAAAGGAGGACTATCCGCGCATCTTTAAGTCCGATATCATCATGGACCTCATGCGCGTGCTGGGCTGCGGCGTGGAGATCAAAGACAAGCGCATCAAGAACCTCGGCGCCTTTGACCTGGACAACCTTAACTGGAACAAGGTCATCATCTGTACGGACGCCGACGTCGACGGTTATCACATCCGCACGCTCGTGCTCACCATGCTCTATCGCCTGGTGCCCACGCTTATCGACGAAGGCTACGTGTATATCGCCGAGTCGCCGCTCTACGAGATCAACTGCAAAGAAAAGACCTACTTTGCCTACACCGAGCTCGAGAAGAACGGCATTCTTAAGGAGATCGGCGACCAGAAGTGCTCCATCAACCGCTCCAAGGGTCTTGGTGAGAACGACCCGGACATGATGTGGCTCACCACCATGAACCCCGAGACGCGTCGTCTGATCAAGGTGGAGTCCGAAGACGTCGCCAAGATGGAGACCATGTTCAACCTTCTGCTGGGCAGCGACGAGGCGGGCCGCAAGCGCCATATCTCGGAGCACGGCAAGGAATACCTGGACCAGCTGGACCTGCAGTAGCAGCAAATCGATAACGACGGCCCATAAGAAGTTCAAGAGGAAATCGTGGCAAAGAAGAAGACGAAGAACCAGCCAAAGAAAAAGCAGGTCAACGCCGAGAACGTCATCGGCCTGCACTCCGAGGTCACCAATCAGCCGATCACGCAGACGCTCGAGGTCAACTACATGCCCTACGCCATGAGCGTCAACGTCTCGCGTGCGTTCCCCGAGATCGACGGTTTTAAGCCCTCGCACCGCAAGCTGCTCTACACCATGTACAAGATGGGCTTGCTCAAAGGTGAGCGCCAGAAGAGCGCCAACATCGTGGGCCAGACCATGAAGCTCAACCCGCACGGCGACGCTGCAATCTACGAGACGATGGTGCGCCTGGCCACCGGCAACGAGGCGCTACTCGCCCCCTTCGTGGAGTCGAAGGGCAACTTTGGCAAGTACTATTCGGGCGACCTGAGCTACGCTGCCTCGCGTTACACCGAGGCCAAGCTCGCCCCCATCAGTGCCGAGATCTTCAAGGACATCGACAAGGACCCGGTCGACTTTGTCGACAGCTACGACGGCGCCATGAAGGAGCCGCGCCTGCTGCCTACCACATTCCCCAACATCCTTGTCTCGGCCAACAAGGGCATCGGCGTCGCCATGGCGTCTGACATCTGCGGCTTCAACCTCAACGAGGTCTGCACCGCCACCATGCACTACCTGCAGGATCCTAACTGCGATCTGCTCGAGTACATGCCCATGCCCGACTTCTCGACCGGCGGTGAGATTATCTACCGCCGCGAGGAGATGGAAAAGATTATCGAGACCGGCCTTGGCAGCTTCCAGATCCGCTCCCGCTGGCGCTGGATTCCCGAAGAGCGCATTATCGAGGTCTACGAGATCCCCTACACCACCAAGACCGATGTCATCATCGATCGCATCGTCAAGCTCTCCAAAGAAGGCAAGGTCAAGGAGATCGCTGACATCCGCGACGAGACCGACCTCTCGGGCCTGCGTATCGCCATCGATCTTAAGCGCGGTGTCGACCCCGACAAGCTCATGGCCAAGCTCTATCGCTCGACTACGCTGCAGGATTCGTTCTCATGCAACTTTAACGTGCTGGTCGACGGCTATCCCCGCGTTATGGGCGTACGCCAGATCCTGCACGAGTGGGTCAAGTGGCGTATTGAGTCCACGCGTCGCCGCATTAACTTTGACTTGGGCAAAAAGTCCGAGCGCCTGCACCTGCTGCACGGCCTCGAAGCGATCTTGCTCGACATCGACAAGGCCATCGCCATCATCCGTGGCACCAAGCTCGAGGCTGAGGTCGTGCCCAACCTTATGAAGGGTTTCGACATCGACGAGACCCAGGCCGAGTTTGTTGCCGAGCTTAAGCTCCGCAACATCAACGAGGAGTACATCCTCAACCGCACCAAGGACATCGCTAAGCTCGAGGGTGAGATTGCCGAGCTAGAGGAGATCCTTTCGAGCGAAGAGAACATCAAGAAGGTCATCAGCGACGAGCTGGCCGCGGTCAACAAAAAGTACGTGATGCCGCGCCGCACGGGCAGGATCGAGCCCCATGAGGTTATCGAGGTAAGCCTGGAGCCCGAGGTCGAGGAATATCCGGTTACCATCATGCTCTCGCGCGATGGCTACCTTAAGAAGATGACGGACCGCGTGCTCAAGAAGGCTGCGACGCTCAAGTACAAAGACGGCGACAAACCCTTTATCGAGTTCCCGTCCTCCAACACCCACGAGCTGCTGGTCTTTACCAACAAGAGCCAGGTGTACAAGTGCAAGGTCGCAGCGTTTGAGGACACCAAGTCGGCCCAGCTGGGCTCGTACTTGCCCACCGACCTCGAGATGGAACCCGACGAGAGTGTCATCTGGGTCATCGACCCTGAGGACTACAAGGCCGACGTGCTGTTTGTCTTTGAGAACGGCCGCGTGGTGCGCGTCGCACTTTCTGGATACGTCACCAAGACCAACCGCAAGCGCCTTAAGAACGCCATCTACGGCGGCAGCAAACTGCTGTATGCTCAGGTACTCAAGGAAGACCACGACATCGCGCTGGTCTCGAGCGACTACCGCCTGATGAACTTCAACACGTCGCTGCTCAAGACCAAGACGACCACCAACACGCAGGGCGTCCAGGCCTTTACCGCCAAGAAGGGTCGCTCGGTCACCACCGTCGGCACGACCGAGGAAATCCTTGGCGCCGGCGTCTCGGCCGAGAAGTTCACCGCGCAGAGTCTCCCCTCTGCCGGTGCCCTCATGAAAGAAAACGACATGCCGAGTTTGTTTGACTAGGACGACGGCAACGAGATCGTTAGACACTTCGCAAAGCGACGAGGCCCGGAACGCAACGGCATTGCGCCCGGGACTCGTCGTTTTTCTTCTCAACTATTTTTTAACGCAGATAAATTGATTTCTGCTTATTTTTCTGCGTAAAACATGTCAGCGCCACTGCTTCGATGCCCTTTGGTCTGTCGTTAGCAAAACTTGCAAAAGTTAGCAAAACTTGCAAAAATTAGCAAAACTTGCAAAGGAGCTACCATGGAGTACAGCAAGAACCCCTTTACCCCAACATTTGGAAGCGTCCCTCCCTTTCTAGCGGGTCGCGAGCATATCCTGCGCGACATCAACCGTGGCTTTATCAACGGCCCGGGAGATCCCAACCTGTCGACTATTATTACGGGAGCAAGGGGAACGGGCAAGACGGCGCTTCTCTCGCTCCTTTCAGAAACGGCGCTTGAACACGGCTGGATCGCAGCAAATGTCTCCGCCATGCCAGGCATGCTCGAAGATATTATCGAGCGAACCAAAGAAGCCGCAGATAGCTATCTCTCACAGCCTCACGCGCGCATAAACGGCGTTCAAATTGGTCCAGTGGGCATCGATTGGACATATGCTCAAGAGGCCCAGGGCAACTGGCGCACACGCATGAATGGTATCTTTAAGCAACTCGAAAAACATGACATCGGACTTCTCATCACCATCGATGAAGTCACCGTCGATCTCGAAGAAATGCTTCAATTTGCCTCTGTTTACCAGCACTTTGTACGCGAAGGTAAAAAAGTTGCCCTACTCATGGCAGGACTGCCCTACAAAGTATCGGCGTTGCTGCGTAACGATTCCGTCTCGTTCCTCAGGCGTTCCCAATATCATCAGTTAGGACGAATCACTGACGTTGAAATTGCAAACGCGTTTCGCAAAACTGTTGAGGCCGGAGGACGTTCAATCACACCAGAAGCGCTCGAGGATGCTGTGAAGGCCGTCGACGGATTCCCCTACATGATGCAGCTCGTCGGATATCGCACATGGGATGTTTCGGAGAACTCGCCCAAAATCAGCGCACCTGATGTCCAGCAGGGTTCTCTGCTTGCCCGTATGGAGCTGCGCGATCGAATTCTCGAAACGACCTATCGGGAGCTTTCCGATAAAGACATTGAGTTTTTGCTCGCGATGCTGCCCGACTCTGGCCCCAGCAGGGTCTCGGAGATAGCCAAACGCATGGGCGTTGCCGGCAACTATGCAAGCCAATATAAACGCCGTCTCCTCGAGGACGGCGTCATCGGAGAGCGCGGGCGTGGTCTCGTTGGCTTTGACATCCCCGCATTCAGGGAGTTCCTGAGTGAGAAGGCCTCCTAGCACGCCGAGATTGTCCGCAAGGGCAACGGCGCAGGGCAATCAACGATTCACCTGGCAAGGACGGCAAGCAGTTCAAATAACACCGATTGCCATGCGCTCTTCTTGTCCTTAGGCGAGCTTGCGGGCGAACTCTCGCACCTCTTCCAACTTGGGCGACGATGCCATGCTGTCGCGCTCGGTCATACCGCTGATGGTGACAATGCCCTGGTTCTCCCACTTGCAGTACGCGCAGGCTGACTTGTACATAGCGATCGCCGCATCATAGGCGCC
This sequence comes from Collinsella sp. LCP19S3_C9, assembly GCF_052121575.1. NCBI lineage: Bacteria > Bacillati > Actinomycetota > Coriobacteriia > Coriobacteriales > Coriobacteriaceae > Collinsella > Collinsella sp. LCP19S3_C9. The sequence goes on along the minus strand of NZ_JBQKDZ010000017.1, from coordinate 5,892 downwards.
CTCGCTGTGGCTATCGAGCAAAAGGGCCGTCTTGGTGAACGGGAAGCCCGTAGCACCGAAGGCGTACAGGCGGTCGATGGCAGCCTTCTCCTGCGCAGTGATATCGAACCAGTAGATAGGCGAGGCGAAGACGACCATATCGGCGTCTTGCAGCGACTCGACCACACCGATCATGTCATCCTTCTGCACGCAGGCGCCCTCATGGGTAAAGCAGTACTGGCATCCCAGGCAGCCGGCGATCTTCTTGCTGGCAACGCGAATGACCTCGACCGTATGGCCGCCCTCGCGTGCGGTCTCGGCAAACGCCTCGACCATGGTGTCGGTATTGGCACCCTTGCGCGGGCTGCCACTTAATACACGATATTCATATGGATTCCCTCTTCTTCATGCTGCAGGCGCGCAGTGTGTTTTCTTGTAACCAAAACGAATGGACTTAATCAATCGCCAGCAGGCCATATCTCTTGTTCAAGTTCCCTAAAGAAGCTCAAGACGATTGCGATTGCCTTATACAACGTCGAAAACCAACAAGGGAGCCATGGTTGCGCCGCCTGCCCAGATGGCACGCGGTCAAGATGAGCATTGGGAATCGCGACGACTTGATATCGCTCGCATGCCTCCTTCGGAATAGGCGTCAAGGACAACTACCTGGATAGCGAGCCGGCCGAACAGGCCTTCGGCCATATCGAGGACGGGATCGGAGCGGACGTGATACGACTTCGGGCCCTTTAGGGATGACTGACCTCGACGCCTACGCAACCCACTGAAACGCTCGGAGGGGTCGGGTCAAATTGAAGGGACTGACCCCGGAGAAAATCCGGGACCAGTCCCTTGCAGCTTATTTATTTATTGAGCCGTCTAAGTTTGGGCCGCAGTTCGCACCCGCGCGGTACCGACTTCTTGCGGCAAGCGAAAAGAGAGCGCCTTGCTTTATCAGATGCGCTTTCTATTGCGCGCGAAGATTGCAGCTGCCAATGCAAGCACACCCGTTCCGGTCAGAGCAGCGCCAAGCACTGTTGCCGTATGATCACCCATCGGAGGAATGGCGCTATCGGCGTTCGCGTTGCCGCCGTTAGTTTGAGATCCGCCCGCGCCAGGGGTGTTGTTGCCTGTGGCGCCCGCGTCGGGTTTGCCGGCATCGGGATTGCCCGGATTGTTCTTGGGCACCTTTTTGAACTTGGCTTTGTAGACAACGTCTTCTGTCGCGTCGGTGATTTCCTTGTCCCACGAATCGAACACGTAGTCGTACTTGTCGTCAGACGGTTTCGTAGGAGTGGGTACCTCAATTTGGTCTGCTGTCGTGCCGATCTCGTACAATTTTTCGCTGTAGATAGTGGTGCCGTCTTCATTCGCGAAGGTGATTTTCACCAAAGACGGATTTGCGGCGGCAACCAGATAAACCTTGCCATCGGAGCCGATGGGGGCATCGGTGGAGTACTCGCTACGCTGATCTTTTGTCTGCGTTGTGTAGCGGGCACCTTCGTTGTCATGATACCAACCGTCAATCTTTTTATTAGTCACGTCATCGGGTTTGCCCAGGTAAAGCTCGTTCATGTCTTTTGCGGCTGGCAATTTTGCAACAGAGTTGCTCAGGTAGACGTCGGAACCCGCCATGTCTGCGCTGTTGTTGCACAGTTTGGTGCTGGTGATGGTGGTGTCTGCGCCTTCGCCAGAATTGTTTTCTGCGGCAAAGCCTCCGCCGTAATTTGCCGCCTTGTTACCGGTGATGGTGCATCCGTCGATGGTCAAGCTGGTGTCGTAAAGATACGATGCAACGCCGCCACCGTCCTTGTTCGCTATGTTATTGGCTATGGTGGTGTTCTTAATAAGGAACAGGCCCGGCGTTTGGGGGGTGCCTACGCCCGGGTTGGGAACGCATATGCCCATTGATTCGGTGTAGAAATGCGCGGAAACCATCACACCTGCGCCGGCGTTTGCTTCGTTTTCGATGATTTTACCGCCAAGGATTTGCGCGGAGCTCTTGAAGTCGCCATCGCGGTCATCTTGTGTTGCAACAACGGCAACGCCGCCTCCCATTTCGTCTGCTTTGTTGTTCGAAATGGTTCCGCCCTTCATAACAAACGAAGATCCGCCGGAAACGCACACGCCGCCGCCGGCAGTCGTGATAATGCAGGGGTCCGGGTCTTTGTAGTCAGAAGTAACGAAGCAGTTCTTTATTTCGCCGTCATCCATGATAAACAAGCCGCCGTTAATTACCGCAACGCCACCGCCAGAGCAAACGGATCCGCCGTTAATGCCACAGTGATCAATAATACCGCCGTACATATGGAATGTGCCGCTCCGTACGGTTACGCCGCCGCCAAAGTAGTTACTGCCTGTACGGTCGGCAATGGTGACGCCGGGGTACATATTGCACGTGCTGTACCTGTCTTGGATATACAACATGCCAGGTATGTAGTAGCTCTGCGCGTCTCCACCGCTAATTATTAGCGTGTCAGTACCGTCTGCCGCGCCCAAGTTCAATTGAGCTCCCCTCATTACGGAAATCAAGCCGTCCTGTTTAAGCGTCACGGTGTGTCCGTTGCCAACAATACTTACACTTACATCCTGCGGAGAGCGGAACGTAACACCCCCAGTTTCAATATCGTTGGTGAGTTTAATGATGTACTCATTAAAGGAACGCTTTGCAAATGGTCGTGTATGCCCTCTTTGTGGCTGTATCCATGTGGTTCGCAATGGTCATCGTAAAGATGGCACACAGCGATATGTATGTAAGGATTGTGGCAAGTCCTTCGTGATTGCTACGAACTCCATTGTGTCTGGTACAAGAAAAGACTTGTCCGTGTGGGAGCAGTACATTGATTGTATGATGAATGGCTTATCCATTCGTAAGACTGCTGTTGCTTGTGGGATTCACAGAAACACCGCATTCCTTTGGAGACACAAGATTTTGGATGCACTTCAGAATATGGCAGACGATGTTACCCTTGACGGCATTATTGAGGCTGACGAAACTTTTTTCGCCATCTCGTACAAGGGCAATCATAGCAAGAGTAAGACATTTGCTATGCCACGCAAGGCTCATAAGCGTGGTCATTCTACACATATCAGAGGCTTGTCCCAAGAAAAGGTATGTGTTCCTTGTGCGGTTAATAGGAATGGCTTGTCTATCTCCAAGATTACGAATACTGGTAGAGTTTCTACAAGAGATTTACATCATATTTATGATGGTAGGATTAAGACCAATTCCACTCTTGTTACGGACAAGATGAACTCCTATGTGAGATTTACAAATGCCAATGGCATTGACCTTGTGCAGTTAAAGACTGGCAAAGCCAAGAAAGGCATTTATAATATCCAACATATCAATAGCTACCATAGCCAGCTAAAGAGGTTTATGCGTGGCTTTAACGGTGTTTCTACCAAGTATCTGAACAACTATCTTGTGTGGAATAACCTTGTAAATTACGCCAAAGAAAGCGACATGGAGAAAAGGAACATCTTCTTAACTTTCGTTTTGGCAACATTGAAAACTGCTAAATGCAGAGATTTATCAAACAGACCAGCAGTTCCTCTGGTCGCCTAATTAGAATTTGTGGAGATGATAAGATGGTCAATATAACAGATGTAAAACAGATTCTTCAATTTGCAATAGATGCGGAGATTAAAGTCTTTCTTGATGGTGGCTGGGGTGTAGATGCTCTTCTTGGATATCAATCAAGAGCCCATAATGATATTGACATTTTTGTAGAAAAGAACGATTATCAGAACTTTATAGAAATAATGAAAGCTAATGGCTTTTATGAGATTAAGATGGAATATACAACATTGAACCATACTGTATGGGAAGATTTGAAAAACAGAATTATTGATTTGCATTGTTTTGAATATACGGACGAAGGTGAAATTCTTTATGATGGGGATTGTTTTCCGGTAGAAACTTTTTCGGGTAAAGGAAGAATTGAGGAAATAGAGGTTTCCTGTATTGAACCATATAGTCAAGTAATGTTCCATCTGGGATACGAGTTTGATGAAAATGATGCACATGATGTGAAGTTATTGTGTGAGACACTTCATATCGAAATTCCAAATGAGTATAGATAACTGCAAATAACAGTTTGTAGGGGAGTTCTGATACTCCCCTATAAAAATGGCTATTTATCAACTGTTTGTTGTGACATAGCCTTTTAATATAGGATTTATTAAGGCAAATGCAAGCAGAAGATGCAATAGCGAAATCATTGCTATCGCATATGGCTCTCTTTCCGCTCCTTGTTTAATTGGGACTTAAATCCTTCTGATAAGCAGGACGTTTTCGCCAAAGCGCTTATAAAAAGACGGCGCTGGACCCGATCTCACCTTGCATGCAGATTGAAGGGCAGCCACCCAGCCCGGTACTGACGAAAACGGAGGGGCAACGGCGACAGCTCCTCTGCCAATGCGAACGCAAACAACACCGTAAACAACAACCGCCACAACAAGGATAAGAAACCTGCAAAGGGCGGCTTTCCCATAAGTCATGGAGCTGACTGGGGCTTCGCTTGCGTCCGGATCGATTTGCGCGCGTTCGAACTCCCGCGCGGGCGATGAGGACTTTCGTGAATGCATCCCTGATGGACAGAAGCGACGAGAGCCCCTTCTCGAGCGTCGACTCAGAGCTAACGTCGTCTCTTGCTTAAACTCTCCTTCGCGGTTTCGAAACTCAAGGTCTTTTAAAATTTCGAGACCGAGAAGACGATATGCGCAAGGGCGCGTCGGGTGGTAAGCCCCAACCATGTCATGTCGCCAGCGATGAAGGGCGCGTCTGCGCGTGCTACAATCCAACTACCAGAGATAAAAACACAGTCCCCGTCGGGTAGTCGTGGGCGTGCGGGGGTCCGCATCAGTAACCTGCCTCCTTGGTTGTCCCTTCTCTGCATGGTCATCTACATAAAGGAGGAACCAACCATGCAGATCAGTGTGTCGTCCACCCTGACCGTATATCACGACGGCCAATTCTGGGTCGGGCTGGCGGAGCATGTCGAGGACGGCAGATACGGCGTCGCCCGCATCGTCTTCGGCGCGGAGCCGTCCGATGAGGAGATCCTGCGATTCGTTGTCGGCAAATGGGAGAAGCTCTCGTTCTTCGGCGACAAGGCCACTGAGACAAGCAAGCCCGCGAAGAACCCCAAGCGGCGCGCTCGCGAGGCAGCGAAAGCCCTTAAACGGCCCGCGGTGAGCACCAAGGCACAACAGGCGCTCGCGGCACAGCGGGAAGCGATGAAGCGGGAGTCGGCTCAAGCAAGAAGTCAGCGTCGCGCGGATGAGGCGGAGGCGCGCTTCGAGCAGCGGAAGCTGAAGCGTAAGCAGAAGCATCGTGGGCATTGACCGGTGCCGACATCGGTCCAGGCGTGAACAGGGCTACGTCCCCTGTTCACACATACAGCAGCGGGCACGGATTCGACTGAAACTGCGCCCGCTGTCTGATGCTAAATTAATTTATCAAGCATGCGTTCTATTCCAGCGCAGTAATTAAATACGCTGGTACATGGATACTCCGATCAAGACGGCCGCGTATACGACCGGGAACTTTCGGCAATTGGATACGCGTCTGACCTGGGATATCCAAGCGAACAATAGGCCTAACCCGCGATAGGTCCCAGGCCAGGCGGGTATCCAATCGAAGGGGAGGGGCGCTCCGGTGTGGAGGCGGCGGAGCGCCCGGGGAAAGCCCGGCCGGCCGGCCAGGCGGCCCCGTTCGCCTGCCGGCCGGGCCTCCGGGGTGCGGCGGGCTCCCGTGAAAGAGGGGCGCCGCGCCCCGGCAAGCCGGGCTATTAGGCGGACGGCTCCTGCTGCGTGATGCAGTGGATGTTGCCGCCGCCGTAGACGACCTGGTCGGACTTGACGCCCACGCACTTGTAGACGCCCTCGCCCCAGACCTCGTCGTAGATCTCC
>NZ_JBQKDZ010000016.1:0-53068 GCF_052121575.1 Collinsella sp. LCP19S3_C9 | reverse complement strand
GCCGGTGTCGCGGAACCAGGCGTCGTCGGTGGTCATCTCGACGACGGTGACGTTCTCGTCGTTCTCGAAGACGGCCTTGCAGTTGGCGTAGTCGACCTGGTTGGCGCACATATAGACCGGGGTGAACTCGGAGATGGCGCGGGCGATGGCGGCATACTGCTTCTGGGCGGGCTTGGCGCCGTGGGCCCAGGTGTCGGTGCGGTGGGGCCAGCCTATCCACACGCGGTCCTGGGGGGCGAACTCGGCGGGCATGAAGAAGCCGTCGGCCCTCGGGGTGGACTCGGACTCGGTGATCGTACGCATAAGATTTCCTCCAAACCGGACGATCGTCTGCCGCGGGCGGGCTGCCCGCGGCCTAGGACCAAGAGATGGCGGGCGCCCGTCCCCCGGCAGAGGTCGGGGCGCCCGGCGCCGGTTTTCACGGGGTCGCACCGGCGGGCGACGACGTAGCCAGGTGCGCGGAGACGGGACGCACGAGGGATACGGGAGAGGGGTCGGGGCGGTCGGCGGCTGCCGGAGCTATCGCCTGCACCCGCCCCGGGGAATGGTTGGCGGACCCGTCGCCCGGGCACGCCTCCGAGGAGGCCGGGGTGCCCGGAACCGGGTGCCCTAGTTCTCCTCGGCCTCCTCGGCGAGGCGCTGGGCGGCCAGCTCGGGGGTGAGGCCCTTGTACTCGGTCTCGCGGCCCTTGGCGCTGACGACGCGGACGACCTCGCCGATGAGCACGAGCACGATGAAGATGACGATCATCGGGACCTTCTCGCCGACCTCGGCGGCGGAGAACGGCACCAGCGTCGCGACGATGGCCAGGATCAGCTCGATGCAGGGGATGGCCAGCATGACCTTCATCATCGCGCCCTTGAACGGGAACGTGAAGATGCGCTCGCGGTTCGGGTCGTTCTTGCGGAGGTTGAGGAACGCCGGGAACATCGGGATGTAGGTGAGCAGCAGGAAGACGACGGAGGTGCCGAAGAGCATCCAGAAGACGCCGTCGGAGATGGCGTCGACGGGAACGAGCTGCAGGCAGAGGACCAGGGAGGCGACGACGGCGTTGACCAGGTTGGCGCCGTTGGGCATGTCGTCCTCGGAGATCATCGAGGCGAAGACCTTGGGCATGTTGCCGTGCTCGGCGGCGTAGCGGGCGACGGAGTTGACGCCGAAGGACCAGGCGGCCATGTTGGCGAACAGGGTGATCAGGAAGGCGATGCAGATGACCTTGAAGAGCACGGAATCGCCCACCATGGTCTGGACTGCGACGATCATGCCGTAGTCGGGGTCGATGGAGTCGGCCGGGATGGCGGCGCCGATGCCGAAGCCAGCGAACAGGTAGATGACGGCAATAGCCACGCCACCGACGACGATAGCCTTGGGGATATCGCGAGCGGGATCGGCCATGTCATCGGTCATGGTGCAGATAACCTCGAAGCCCATGAAGTTGAAGATGATGATGGACAGGTAGCCCAGGGCGTTGGTGTTGGTGAGCTCGGGCAGGAAGGTGGCGGCGGACATGTCGTTCGCGAAACCGTTCTCCATGGCATACCAGATGCCCAGGGCGCCGACGATGACGGCTACGGCGACCTTGATCAGGGCGCCACCGTTGAGGACCCACTCGGAGTCGGCCGCCTTGGAGCGGCCCATGAGGTAGACGATCCACACGAAGGCGAGCTCGATGCCCATCTTGGCGATCAGGTTGAACTCGACGCCAAAGACCATGCCCAGGATGTCGGGGAACATGGTCGCCAGCGAGGCGATCCACAGCGGGTAGTTGACCCAGTAGTAGTACGAGATGCGGGCGCCCCACTTGTCGCCCAGGCCATCGCGTACCCAGTCGTAAATGCCGCCCTCGCCGTCATAGGTGGTGCCGAGCTCGGCGACGACCATGCCGTAAGGGAGCAGGAAGGTCAGGATCAGGAAGATCCACCAGAAGAACTGCTGGTTGCCAATGGCAGCAGCGGGAGCGGCGGCCTCGCAAACGAAGACGACGCAGATGATGGTCGAAATGACCGTCAGGAAGGAAAGCTTTTTCTTTCCGTCACTCATATTTAATCCTTTGCTCAGTCGTTTTCAGACAGGGCGCCAGTGCTTACGCGCAGTGGCGCAGATGATGGGCAGCAAGAGACAAGCATCTGCTGCCGCCCATCAGAAAGCATCGTACAGGCCATACCACACGTCGGTGTAGATGAAGTCGGCGCCCTTGATGCACTCGGCTGTCGTCGGAGACTTTGCAGTTCTCCTCGCCGATGGCCATGAGGTCGCCCATCTCCTGCGAAGGCGGGCGAGCCGTAGCTCGCCCGACCTGGTACGTCTTACAGACCGTGCTTACCGAAAGCGGCCATGCGCTCATTGATGGTGGCGCGGTATGCCGCAGCCTTCTCCTCGTCGGGCTCGCTCTGGGGGCACAGAGTGGCCAGGATGGCGCGAATGGAGTGCTTGCGGTTCTCGGCCTCGACCCAGCACAGGGAGCGCTCGGGATCGTCCATGACCTCGTCGACGACTTCCTCGCCACGGTTGGCGGGCAGGCAGTGCATGAACATGCTGTTCGGACCGGCAACGTTCATCATATCCCAGGTCACCTGGTACTTCGGATAGAACACATCCATGTAGCTGGAGCTGGAGACTTCACTGTCGTAGAGGCCGTACCACACATCGGTGTACACGAAGTCGGCGCCCTCGATGCAGGAAATGTCGTCGGAAATGGTGATGGTGCCGCCGGAGACCTTGCAGTTCTCCTCGCCGATAGCCATGAGATGCTTGCCGAACTCGGCGCGCTCCTCATCGGTGCCAATATGCAGGCAGCCGTCGGGAATCTGATGCCCCTTCGGTCCGAACTGCACGAAGTCCATGCCCATCTTCGTGCAGATGAACATGAGCGACGCGCAGGTCTGGGTGGCATCGCCGATCCAGGCAAACTTGCAGTCCTCGATCTTCTTACCGGCGGGCAAGTTCTCGATCATGGTCATGAGGTCGCCGAGCTCCTGGGTGGGATGGTTGTACTCGCTCATGCCGTTGATGACGGGGGCCGCGGAGTACTTCGCCAAGCTCACTACATCCTTATGACGATCGACGCGTGCCATGAGGATGTCGACGAGGCTTCCCATAACGCGGCCGGAGTCCTCGATGGACTCATGGCCACCCAGCTGGATGGAGCCGGGGCCGAAGAACTGGGCGTGACCGCCGAGGTCGCTCATGGCCGTCTCGAAGGAGATGCGGGTACGGGTGGACACCTGCTGGAAGATCATGCCGAGGGTCTTGTCCTTCAGCAGGTGCGGGTACTCGCCGCCCTCCTTGATGAGCCCCTTCATGGCGATGGCCAGATCTACCATGCCGAGCAGCTCTTCTTTTGTGAAGTCGTTGGTGTCGATGTAATCCTTGACCATTGAAATCTCCTTCAAAATTCGTTGGCCGGACCGCCCCTTGCGGACCGCGCTCCCATGAAGCGCCCCGAAATGAGCGAGACGCTCCCTTGCGCCACACAGCATGGGACGCACCCGTAGTTTTGAGAAGAAATAACCAGGATTATTTTCAGATTACATTAGCTCACCGCACACCTTACCCTGGCTAATCCTAGCTAATCCTAACTAATCCTAACTAGTCCTAACGCCTAGACGGATTGATATTGAACTGGTTTCTTCGCCCTGTGCGCCGCTGTCAACACCTTGCGCCTCCGTTCTAAGGAACCGACGCGCCCGACGCCCAAGAATACGTAGACGAGCTGCTCCTCGCCCTCTGCGAGCACTGTCACCTGACCGCGCGCGAGCGCGTCATCTTGAAAGAGGTGCTGCAGGGCAAGGACAACCAGAACATCGCCAGTTCGCCGCAACTGGCCCTGGGCACCGTGCAGGCCCATGTGCACAACATTCTGAAGAAAACCGGCACCACCACCCGCCAAGAACTCAGCCAGCTGTTCTGGAAGGGATGAAGAACGGCCGAAGACGGCTGATCCCGTAGGGGGCGGCCGCAGCCGGTGTGAGGGAGATTGGATGCAGACTTATCGGAGTCGACCCCGACGATGGTCAGCTTGGCATCGTCGATGTTCACGGTGAACTGGTCGGTCACGTCGTTGCCGTCGGAATCGATGACGACGGCTTGGCCGGAAACCTTGACAGGGTACTCGCCTGTATCGGTGCCCGTTGCAGAAGCCTCAACGCCGGAAACGTAGAAGGTCTGACCATTGATCTGGAACTCCAGGGTCTCGAAACCGGATACGGACTTCTCGGTGCCGTCGTAGATCACGGACTTGGAATTGGGAGTGAGGGTGATCTGGTACTTCTCGCTACGGTCGGTAACGGTCAGGGTTCCGTACGTCTTGTTGATCTGATAGTTGTCCAGATTGGTTCCCTCGTTGGGGATGCATTCGAATGCATTCTCGGAGGAGCCGACGATCTTCTGCGAGCCGGTGAAAGAATAGGTGGCACCTTGGCCATCGACCCAACCAGTATCCCGGGCAGCCTCCCCAACGGTGACCTTGTGATTGGTCAGGGGCTTGCCGTCGTACTCCTTCGAACCACTCGCGGAGGTCAGGGTGACCGGACGCTTTTCGACCGTCAATTTACCTTCGTTCTTCACGATGTTGTAGTATTCGGCAATAGACGGGTCGAGCGTTACACGAATCGCATTTTTCGATGTGCCACAATCGGTCTGAGAACCTACAAACTCTATTTCCATATGGTGAATAATAACCGAGTCTTTGTTGGCTATGCGTCGTTTGAATGTAATTACCTCTCTAATAAATCAAATATGTTACTTTTCAGCACCATCAAACCAGATTCTGCCTCCTTCGAATTAGGCACCCACCCCATCAAGACCACGAAGCATCCCCGCCCTCAGCCTCGGCCTGTTAGTCGTGTGCCTGTTCACCTGGGAGAAAGCATGCCAAAGGCAGCGCTGGACCATGGTTTGCGGCCACACCTCCGCAACCGCGCGATGAGGACGACGAGGTCCCTGGCGAGGTATATGCCGTCGACGAAGACGACCCTGTGGACCTCGTCGACGCACTCGGGCATGGGCCAGACCTCCCGGAACTCGGCCGTCCTGCGCCTGAAGGCCCGACCGCCGCAGTAGGGGCAATAGACGGCCTTCATGGGCACCTCTTCCGAAAGGGTTTTTGACGGTTCCGGAAAAGGGTTATCTACCTGCGGGAACGATAGGCAACCGGACACACATTCTGTCCGAGCGGTTAAAAGCGGGCACGGAATTTAAACGGCTGAAAAAGGGGCATCGACCTGCGCCGATGCCCCGAACGTGGACACACATTTTGTCCTATAAGCCCCCAACGTGGACACACATTTTGTCCTATAAGTCTTAGCCAACAGATTGCCTGCACAAAAAACATGGCCACCCGCAAAGGGTGGCCATGTAGATTCTATCTGCAAGAAATCTTTTGCGTGCGTGGTGTGCTTTCGCGCATTCAGTCATGCGCACCTTCGCGCTTTCACACTCTAGCACGTTCATGCGTTCATGCGTTCACGCTTTCCGCATTCTCGCGTTCGCGCTTTCGTACTGGTCTATTCGCCTGTGCGAATTACCACGTGCGGGAATTCATCTGGCGGAACTGAGCAACGGTTGGAGCGTGCGAATTCATGCCGCCGTCAACGTTGATGATCTGTCCCGTGGTGTAGGTGCTTTCATCGGAGCCAAAATATACGGCTGCATGAGCAATGTCTTCTGGGCAACCGTAGCGGTTAACCATGATGCTACCCAAGAAGATATCTTTGAGCATCTGAGGAACCTTCGCCTCGTTTTCTGGCGTAACAATCAAGCCTGGACGGATGCAATTGCAGCGGATGTTGTCTTTGCCGTATTGCAAGGCAACGTATTGCGTGAAGATGTCTACGCCCGCCTTGGCGCATGCATAAGCGGTAGAACCTAAGTCGCCTGCACATGATGCCATAGAGCCAATGTTTACGATTGCGCCGCCACCAATTTCTTTCATGTAGGGGATAGCGCACTTCGTTGCATAGAAGGTGCCGCGCAGGTCGCTTTCCAAAATAGCGTCCCACATTTCAAGGGTGAGCTCGTCAACACGACCGTCCTTGAGGGCAACGTTTGCTGCATTGTTTACCAAAATATCGAGCTTGCCGTATTGCTCTACAGTGTCTGCAATAAGCGCTTCGATGCTTGCTGGTTCGGTAATGTCGAAATAGTGGAAGCTTGCCTTGCCGCCTGCTTCAACAATTTGATCAACTACAACTTGGCCTTTTTCGGCACGACGACCACTAATAACAACCGTTGCGCCCTCGGCTGCGTATACCTTTGCGATACCGATGCCAATGCCGCTGGTGGAACCCGTTACGATAGCAACTTTGCCTTCGAGTCTACCCATTGTGTTCCCTTTCTCGTTCAAATAATCGATAAGGTATTTGTATTCCTTTTTTGCGTGTTTGTGAATATTTGCATAGAAAAAGCGGATGGCAGGCGTGTGGATTTCGGCAGGAAGGGAAGGGGCCGGCCGCGTAGCGTGCACTGCCGTATTCTTTTCTGCAGGAAAATATGTTGAGCTGCTCGTTTTTCTGTTTGAATAGTAGACAGATTTAGCATGGTCAGAGGCTGCTAGCAAACAATTTACCCCCTCAACAAATCGCTTGCTCTCTGACATGCCATGCTCGCGCACAAAGTTGGGGCCTTCCCAGACGGGAAGGCCCCTTTGCTGATTATCTTAGCGCTTCATTTCAATGGAGCTGCACCAATGGTATCCGTGCTTATTTATAGTTGTTGCGCTTTCTGAACGTGAAGAGCGCCCCAGCACCGGCAGCGATCGCCACGCCGCAGATGCCCATTGCATAGAGGGCGGCGCTATCGCCGGTGTGAGGGAGATTGGATGCAGACTTATCGGAGTCGACCCCGACGATGGTCAGCTTGGCATCGTCGATGTTCACGGTGAACTGGTCGGTCACATTGTTGCCGTCGGAATCGATGACGACAGCTTGGCCGGAAACCTTGACAGGGTACTCGCCTGCGTCGGTGCCTCTGGCCTCGGCGGTCAGACCCTCGACGGTGTAGGTGGAGCCGTTGACTTCGAACTCCAGGGTCTCGAAACCGGATACGGACTTCTCGGTGCCGTCGTAGGTCACGGACTTGGAATTGGGAGTGAGGGTGATCCGGTACTTCTCGCTACGGTCGGCAACGGTCAGGGTTCCGTACGTCTTGTTGATCTGATAGTTGTCCAGATTGGTTCCCTCGTTGGGGATGCATTCGAACGCATTCTCGGAGGAGCCGACGATCTTCTGCGAGCCGGTGAAAGAATAGGTGGCACCTTGGCCATCGACCCAACCAGTATCCCGGGCAGCCTCCCCAACGGTGACCTTGTGATTGGTCAGGGGCTTGCCGTCGTACTCCTTGCTCAAATCGGCGGACTTCAGGGTCACCACACGTGGTGTGACCTTCAATTTGCCATATCTATAGGTAATATTGTAGTTGGCGGCAGTACCTGAAGTGAAAGTTACATAAAACTCATTATCCACCTCGCCAACATCCGTCAGAGACTTGGTCCACGTGACATCTAATTCGTCAGTACCAACAAGATCTCCGCCATCGATGCTTACTGATCCGCCCTTATGTTCCTCGCCGTCGTACATCTTCTCGAGGCTACCGGAAGTCAATGTTATATCACGCCGTGAAATCAGGATCTTCCTTTTACATATAGGCTGACCATCTTCCGAAACCCTCAAAATCACGTAGCCGACTTGAGTTCCCGTTACAGAAACGATCTGCCCATTAGGCGATTTGTCAACACTCGAGATTTTGATAGCTCCACCGTTTTCTTGGGTAGGATCATAGCTCCATTCATATACAGACGTTGGTTTTCCATTGTTATAGGTATATTGTGCAGTCATGCCGTACTGAATCTGATTTGGGCCACTGATTGCATTGCCAACGGGATCGCTTACCGCCCCGCCCTCATCAGCGAAAGCTACAACGGGCAGAAAAGATGTTGCCAGCACTGCCGCCAGCATCACCCTCGCAAATCTTTTCGCAAGCGATTGGGAGAGAACTGCAGTTGCGACCTCTCCCCATTTGGAGAATGTGGCATCCATGAAGCTCATGTCTGCTCCAATCGTATCGAATTGAACCAACGTAAAACGCAACACGACGTACAGTGTGTTGCTGCGTATTTTCCATCCGGTAAAGAATAACCGAATCTTTGTTGGCTATGCGTCGTTTGAATGTAATTACCCCTCTAATAAATCATATTTGTTACTTTTCTGCACCACCAAACCAGATTCTGTCTCCTTCGAATTAGGCACCCACCCCATCAAGACCACGAAGCATCCCCGTCCAGAGCAAGCCCGAGCCGAGCAAGGGACATGCCCGAAAATAATTCTCTGTTAACTTGAAATGCAATGTTGCAATAGGGAACGCACGCTTGAATTGGAGGATACGATGAAGATACAGGTTAAAGAGACCTTGGCCAGGCGCCTGCCGGTTTTCGTCCTCACGCTCGCAGCCATAGTCGGCGTTTGCGCTTTCACCTTCTCCGGCACCCAGAATTACGCCTGGGCTGAAGACGAAGGGCCCATTGCCACCTGGAATAGCGTCCCAGAGCCGGGAGTTGGCGGCGTTCCAGCAACAGCTGGAAAGAACCTTACGCTTGAAATAAAACGAGCTAGCTCGAGCGATGACCTGGAAGCCCATTTCATGAATAAGGACGGAGATACAATTCCCCCATCTGTCCTTGAGTTGATAACGGAAGAGGGATCGGTATTAACCGCCCGTTTTGATTCACCTATTTCTCCTACCCATCAAGCAGGATCTTCCATTGAAGGCTCGGATGCCAATACCCGATTCACTAAAGCAGCGCTTTACAAAACCGTCACCGTGACCTTCGATATGAAAGGCCACGGAACCCAGATCGACCCCATTACGGTCAAGAAGGGGACGTCCGTCACCCTGCCCGAGCCCACCGATACCGACTATGACTTCGGCGGCTGGTTCACCGATGAGAGCCTCACCACCTCGTTCAACGGCACCGCCGCTACAAGCATGACCGTCTACGCCAAATGGACCAAAAAGGAAAAGGTCACCGTTTCCTTCGAATCCGAATTCGGGACCGCACCTGAGGCCAAAACCGTGAACAAGGGTGAGATCGTCGAACTCCCCAATCTAGGCACTGACGGCGACTACACATTCGTTGGCTGGATCATGAAGGGCTCCGAAGGCACCGATCCCTTTATCGGCGAATACACCGCTAAAGAAAACATCACCTTCACGGCTGTCTGGGAAGCTCCCTCCACTCCCATCATCGAAATGGTCGATGTCACCTTCGACATGAACGGCCACGGCGACAGTGTGACCAAGCAGACCGAGAAGGGCAAGCCCATCACCCTTATCGATGACCCCACCGCCGAAGGCTATACCTTCAAGGGCTGGACCTACGACAAGGAAGGCAAGCAGGCCTTCGACGCCAAGAAGAACGCAGACCAGGACACCACCCTGTACGCCCAGTGGAAGAAGAATGCCGACTCCGCTCCCACCAACTCAACAATCCCCCGGACCGGTGACAACCAGATGGCACTCCTGGCATCCCTCTGCTTCAGTGCAGCAGCCCTGATCGCAGTCGGCATCGCGTTAACCGCGTATCGCAAATGCAAGCACGTATAAAGCATACGTGACGTTACCGTTTTAATTCTCGATCTAAACAGAGGGGAGTCCCGCGGGACTCCCCTTCCCATTCGCGTACCTAATTACGCTGTTCCTACTAAAATTGGGAATTCTATTCCCAGTTTTCTCCTATTCCCACTCAATAATCAAATCGTGCCGTATTTTCTTCAGTTTTTGTCGTAGTGCGGCATTTTGAAGAGTTTTACGCTGGATTAAACAAAATTCGCGAAAATCCATGTTGTCAAAATGTTGTCACGGGCTGTTTTTCGCGTGACAAACGCCTTCGTTTTGGACCAATGGCTTAGAGGTCTGAAAATAAAGTTAATTACCATAGGCAGTTCTCGATTCTGCCTTACGTTTAGTGGCTCGGCTGATGTTCGGCCGAGCCACTTTTGCTTTTGCGATTAGCTGCAACCCTTCAGATGGGGAATCCGCCTTACTCGACGGGCAGTTGGATCTCGGTGAGCCATTCGTCAACGGACTCCTTGTTCCAGATGCCGTCGATGTAGCTTTCGCGCGAAAGGCCAGCTACCGTGTAGCCGTTGTCCTCGGCGTATTTCATGATGAACGAATAAGCCTCCCCGATGTTGTCGTAGGCGTCCTGGTGGTAGATGCTTAGCACCTTGGTTTCGGGAATGGTGCGGAACTTGATGTTGTCGCTTTCCAAGCCGAACGCTTCTACGGCCTCGGAGTGGCGCACGCGCACATAGGATTCGCGGTACTCGCAATCCAGGTACTCGACGAACTCGTAGGGCGGCTCGGCGCACTTCAGGCCGGGGTTCAGGGCCCTCGCCTCGGCGCCCTGGGCGGGAATCCAGCTCATGGCGTCGGAGCATCGAGAAAGCGTGGCCTCGGAGTAGTAGACGATGCAGGCGGGGAGGGTCTTTTCGGTTACTTGGTACTTCATGCCGTTTCCTTCCAGTAGGTGGTGGATGACGGAAAGGCTTCTGGCAATCTCTGCTTCTTGCTGGTGGAGCGTGCGCTCCTGCTCCAGGAGAATCTCCTGCTCGTTTGCGCCGGCCACTATTGCCTTGATCTGGGCAACCGGAATGCCCAGCTGGCGAAGGGCCTTGACGTGCGCCGCGTCCTTGAGCTGCGATGTCTCATACAGGCGATAGCCCGTCCACGGGTCTACCTGGGCGGGCTGCAGAAGGCCCTCCTTCTCGTAGAAGCGCAGGGTCTTCACCGTGAGCATGGACAATTTGGAGAACTCTCCGATTTTCAGCATCTGAATGCCTCCTTTCCTCTGACGACGCCTACTTTGGGGCCTCCCCTTTGGGGAGGGTCAAGAAGATCATTTCCTCTTTCTCGGAAGGGGGAGCTGAGGGGTCATGGCATCGACCACTGCCGCGATTAGCGTTGGATTATCGCCATCAACGAGAAGCATCGGCTTCGCCCCGTCATAGGGGACTTGCTCCGTTGGAAAGGCTTCCAGTGCGGCAGGGACGTCTTTCAGAAGGAATCTGTCGTCGTAGACGCCGCCGAACAGGACACCGTCGCTGTACAGCATGTATTCGCCCATCATCTTGCGATGGGTCAGGGCGGGAACCTCATGCAACAGGTCGAGTATGTAATTCAGATACTCCGCGCTCGACGACATCAGTCTTCTCCTTGGTCGAATGGAATCCGAAAGTGGTTGAGCTGCATTTTGCCTTCGGTTTCCGCAGGAGGCCATGGGATGCAGCATTGCGCCTTGCTGAATCTTGTAGGGATTGCTTGGATTGAGGTTGGTGCTTGGACGCACGATGCTGCACCCGTTCGGGCATGGCCGCCAGCATGAAAGTCTGGTTACGGGTGTTGTGTATGGGCATCGCTAGTTCCTCATGCACCTGAGCCTTTCTCTCGCCGGTGCTTGCCGAAGGCTTCGGCTGGTTCTCAACACGCCTATTGTAGATTGCTGCGAGGGGCGGGACCGCCGCGAATCCTTGAAAAAAATCGAACAATGTGCGCTAGCCGCTTCCCTGTCGATTCCCATCGTTGACCTACGGGAGCGGGAATCAGCATGTAAACATTGGCGTTATTGACTCGGCGCCAACAACGCGAACAAAGCCGACAGTGTCGCTGACATCCCATTTTACTTTTCATTTCAGCATAAGATAAAAGGATGGTAAAACGATGAAAATGCCGATGAGGGCGACCCTCTGAAGAGCTGTTTTCTCTTCCCTCGATAGCAGAGTTAGATCCGATCGCCAGCACCCTGCAGAAGGTGCGGCAAGTGCGCCAGGGCGCATCGCTGTGGCGTAAGCTTTCGTGGAGAAGCGCCGTCTGACAGTGGCCACATTACCATACTCTGGTCAAGATTTTCAGTCTTGAACTTGGCGCCCCCACGCGATATTAGACATTGACCGCGATTTTGGAAGGGGTGTTGTCCATGGGATTTGACATGTGGCTTGCGTTTTCAACGAGCGTCGCGGGGTCGACGTTGGCCGAGGTGAACGGGCGGCTTGCTTCAGGTGGCCTCTCGATCACGCGGGAGGACTATCGGATGCTGGCCGAGCGCCGGGTTGAGGCGCTGGCTGACACCGAGCGGGTGGAGTTCGGGCTGCCGGCTATCGTCGAGGTAGCCGGAGCTGTGTCAGGCTCGCCGTATCTTTCGCAAACCAGCGTGGCGAAGGTGCTTGCAGAGCTGCAGGACGCCTTCTATGCCATCCGCGACGAGCTGTCCGTCGACGTGCCTGACGCGGAGATCGCCGACGCCCTGCGAAACTGCCTGGACGCGTGGGGAGACGCTGCCGAGGTCGCATCGATGCCGGCGAAGGAGGTCATGCGCTTCTCCGCCGAATACATGCGCGCGGCCGAGGCGGGGGACGACGGCGAGTACCGCATCGTCGACGACGAGGGGCGCGCGTACACATTCGATTCCGCCGAGTGGGACTTCGACGAGTATGTGGATGGCTGGGACGGAGAGGGGTGGTCCGATGGCTGGGGCGATTAGCGGAGGAGCTGGCGTCCCCAACGCAGGTAGGGCGTCGGATAATTTTACGCGCCTTCTGGCGCACGTTGCCGACCTGTACTGTGCTGCCGGATCGTCGAGCGTGTCGGCCTGCGAGATACATGAACTCGCCATGTCGGTCGCCTATGCGCTGGGCGTCGCAGACGCCACGCCCGAGGAGGCCGCCATCGTGCTCGACGTTGACGATCCCATCGTGCTCTGGCATGAGGGCGTTCGCGCACTCCAGAAGCGGACGGACGCGGCCCTCGCTCTCTGGTGGGACGTGGTTGCGACCATGCCGCCCATCCGCAACGTGGCGCTGCGCGACACGTTGGCGAGCCTGGGAGAGTTAAAGAGGCGCTACGACGTCCACTTCGCCGCGCACGAGGTCCCCTGCGACATCGACTACCAGCTGAGCGAGCCGGTGGGCCCGGGTCTTTTGGGGATCGACTACGTGGAGGCGTACCTAGCGCAGCTCCTCGTCGAGGCGCGCTGGATCGCGCGGTTCGACGTCGAGAGCTGTGTCACCGTGCTCGAGCGCATATGCCCGGACTACCGGGGCCTGCACGTAAACCTCTGCGATCTGCTGCTGCCGCACGAGAGCGAGCTGGAACCCTCCCGGGCTCGAGCCTGAACGGCCTTTGATTCAGACCCATGTTGCAATTGTGCCGATATAGGGGCATTTGCAACGTTGCTCACTTGGCGTTCATTGAATGCGGTCAGGCACCCGATTCTCGATTCGTGCACGAAAAAAGCCCGACTCGCTAAGCGAGTCGGGCTCAAGTTCTGCAGTTAAGGCACTAATTAACGACAGACTGCAAAAAAATGTGCCTTAAGTAGGATTTTAACTTACTCCCACTCAATGGTCGCGGGCGGCTTGGACGTAATGTCGTAGCACACGCGGTTGGCGCCGGGGACCTCGGCAACGATGCGGCCGGAAATGCGGGCCAGCACATCGTAGGGCAGCTTGGCCCAGTCGGCGGTCATGGCATCACTGGATTCGACGGCACGCAGGATGATCGGGCGCTGATAGGTGCGCTCGTCGCCCATAACGCCAACGGACTTGATGTCGGGCAGGACCGCGAAATACTGCCAGCAGCTGTGCTCGGAGTTGCGCTCGCCGGTCTGCTCAAACAGGCGCTGGTTGTAGGCATCCAGCTCCTCGCGCACGATGGCATCGGCGTTTTTGAGGATCTCGAGCTTCTCCTTGTCGACCGCACCGATGATGCGGATGGCCAGACCCGGGCCCGGGAAAGGCTGACGGAACACGATATGACCCGGCAGGCCCAGTGCCAGACCAAGAGCGCGGACCTCGTCCTTAAAGAAGTGATCAAGCGGCTCAATGAGGTCGAAGTGTACGCCCTCGGGGAACGGGATCAGGTTGTGATGGCTCTTGATGGTGGCCGTCTTGCCGCCCGTCTTGCGAGCGCCGGACTCGATGATGTCGGGGTAGATGGTGCCCTGAGCCAGGTACTTGACCGGCTTGCCATCGGTCTCGAGCTGCTGCGCCACGGCGAAGAACTCTTTCCAGAACTGAGTACCGATGATGCGGCGCTTCTCCTCGGGCTCGGTCACGCCGGCCAGAAGCTCGGCATAACGGTCCTCGGCGTGAACGTGGATAAAGTCGACATCGAACTGCTTGGTGAAGACCTCCTCCACCTGCTCGGGCTCGCCCTTGCGCAGCAGGCCGTGGTTGATGAACACACAGGTCATCTGCTTGCCCACGGCGCGAGCGCCCAGCGCAGCCACGACGGAGGAGTCGACGCCACCGGACAGGGCCAGAATCACGCGGTCGTTACCGACCTTCTCGCGGAACTCGGCCGTCATGGTCTCGACCAGGTTGTCCATGCTCCAGTTGGGCTCCAGACCGCAGATCTCAAACAGGAAGTTGCTCAGCAGCTGCTGACCGTACTCGGAGTGCTTGACCTCGGGGTGGAACTGCGTGGTGAAAATCTTGCGCTCGGGGCACTCCATGGCAGCAACCGGGCACACGTCGGTGCTGGCGGTAACGGTAAAGCCCTCGGGCACCTCGGACACGGCGTCGCGGTGGCTCATCCACACGGTTTGCTGCATGGGCGTGGAGTTAAAGAGCTTGGCGCCGGCAGTGCGCGTAATAGTGGCGCGGCCGTACTCGCCCACCTCGGAGTGACCGACCTTGCCGCCGAGCGTCACGGCCGTGATCTGATGGCCGTAGCAGAAGCCCAGGACGGGAAGGCCCAGGTCAAAGATGGCAGGATCGATGGACGGAGCGTCCTCGGCGTACACAGAGGCCGGGCCGCCGGAAAGGATGAGCGCAGAGGCGTTCATCTCGCGAATCTCATCGGCCGAGATGTCGCAGGGAACAATCTCGGAATACACGTTGAGGTCGCGGACGCGACGGGCAATGAGCTGACCGTACTGCGCACCAAAGTCGAGTACGAGGACCTTTGCGGAAGCCCTTTGATCCATGGTTTCCCCCTCTTGTTGGCGGGGAGCCGATGCCCACCCGCGCGAATAAACGAGAATAACTTTCATAGTGTACACGTTATATGGGGTTTCTCGTCCCTCGCAGCCATCAGCGCACGGCAAACGCACGACCTGGGCCCCTATTTGACGGCAATTGAAGTGTTACCAAACGTTACAGATGATGTAATACGTTTGAACATTGGACGCCCTGTGCCACAATACTGCCGAACGACTCCGCCTCTGGGGCGGCAAATACGATAGGAACACCAACATGAAGCGCATCCTTCTCATCGCCACGGGCGGCACCATCGCATCGACCGAGGACGGCAACGGCCTCTCCCCCGCCCTGACCGGTGAGGAGCTCGCCCAGAGCGTCCCCGAGATCTCGGGCCTCTGCGAGCTCGACGTGGTGCAGCCCATGAACATCGACAGCACCAATATGCGTCCCAGTGACTGGATGCGTATCCGCGACGTCATCGTCGAGGGCTATACCGACCACGACGGCTTCGTGATTCTGCACGGCACCGACACCATGAGCTACACCGCGGCGGCGCTTTCTTACCTGATTCAGGACAGCCCCAAGCCCATCGTGCTCACCGGCTCGCAAAAGCCCATGGGCAACCCCTTTACCGATGCCAAGCTCAATCTGTACCAGAGCCTGCTCTATGCGCTTGACGAGCATTCGCACGACGTCTCAATCGTGTTTGGCGGCGTGGCCATCGCCGGCACGCGCGCCCGCAAGCAGCGCACCATGAGCTTTAACGCGTTCATTAGCGTCAACTATCCGCCCATTGCCTACATCCGCAACGACCGCATCGTGCGCAACGGGCTCCACGGCACCCACCAGAATGAGAGCCCGGTTCGTTTCTACGACCGTATCGACCCGCGCGTGTTTGTCCTTAAGCTCACACCCGGCGTGAATCCAGGCATATTGGACGCCCTGACCGATAGCTACGACGCCGTAATTCTGGAGACCTTTGGCATTGGCGGTATTCCCGAGTTTGGCGAGTCCGGCGAGTCATTCCAGGAGGCGATTTTCCGCTGGGTCGATTCGGGTCGAACCGTCGTTATGACCACACAGGTCCCCGAAGAGGGCCTCGATCTGGGTGTTTATGAGGTCGGCCGTGCCTACGCCGACCATCCGGGTATTTTACGCGGCGACGATATGACCACCGAAACGCTCGTGGCCAAGACCATGTGGGCGCTCGGCCAGTCACGTGATGCGGCCGAGATTCAGCGCCTGTTCTACAGCCAGGTCAACCATGACCGCATCCCGATGGTGTAGCTAAAACAAAATCTGCCTCTTTGGGCCTTGTAGGGCACGTGGTACCTCTCGGAACGTGCAAAAAGCGGAGTTTTCAGCACCCGCCCCTTCCGGAAACGTTAAAACCGCTAGCTGTAAATCGCTTTTCGGTTCGATAGGCTCGTCCCATGCGTCTAATATTCCTCATAATAATGAATTTTGTGGATAATCAAAAACAGCAAGCATCGTATTTGCGCCTTCGGTTGCTGTCAATTTATTGAGGGATGCTGAATACTCGGGTTTTTGCACGCCGCCATCGGGGGGACCCGTTCAGCAAACGACAAATCTAGCAAAAACGCCTACTCAATGCCCTCGAGAAGCTCTGACACCGTCATGCCAAGCGCGGGCGCAAGTTTAAATAAAATCTCGAGCGTGCTGTTTGCCGTTCCGCTTTCGATTTGATCGAGATAAGGTCGGCTGATTCCAACCGCCACGCAAAAATCGACCTTGGAGATACCAAGGGCCTTGCGCGTCCGCTCGACTCGCTCGCCAAGAATCTGTTTCGCATGTTCGTTCATGCAGACGAGTTTGAAATGGAGCAAAACAAAAACGTAAACTATAGTTTACGTTTTGCCCAATATACAGGAGTTTTCTATGTCGGGTTCTTCGGTCCGCATGTACCGAGCCACGCTTCGCACAAACAGCGCACCGCCCAAGCTCGTCGTCGTTGAAGCAGAATGCCTTTCGCCCGATGAGCGCACAGCATTTGCATTGCTATCAAGTCGCGTCGCCGCCGTTTTGGTCCCTTGCCCGGCGCAAGGTGAACTTGCCATCCAATGCCAAGCGCACGGCTGCTCACTCAATCAGGCTGCCGTAATCACAACCAGCCAGTGTGGCCTGCCCCTTCTCTTGGAAGCCGGTATCGCGCTCTGCCTTCGCGGTGCCGGATACGAAAACGAGGCCGCCGCCGATGTGGTCTTTCAACCACGATCGAGCGGCGGCCTCGCAGCAGCCATCGAATATGCTTGCAGGCTCGTTGCCTAAAGGCGCAAGCTAAAAGCCCAGGCCAAAGCCTGTGCCGGTAATCGCCGAATACATAAAGTAGACGTTAATTACGTTGAGGAATACGCCCGTGATGCAGCCGTTTCGCAGGTAGCGCTCGCACACGATGCGCGCCATGGCGGCGGAGTCCTCATTGTTCTTTGCCTGGCGTCCCGCCGTAAAGTACGTCGCCACGCTCAGCAGCAGGTTGAGCACCGGCAATGCCAGCAGCTCGTAGCTCTTGCCCCAGCGCGTCACCTCACCGGCAGCATTAAACTTTGTTGCCACCTCGGGACCAATGTTGGGGATTACAAACGCTGCGACCACCAGCGGAAGCACTGCAAGCACCAGCAGCGCGATGCCCATGTAGCCAGCTTTTTTTCCATATTTAAACATGCTCGCCGTCCTTACACGTTAAAGCGGAAGTGCACGACGTCGCCATCGGCCATGACATACTCTTTGCCCTCGATGCGCAGCTTGCCTGCAGCCTTGGCGCCTTGCTCGCCACCGAGCTCGATGTAGTCGTCATAGCCAATGACCTCGGCCTTAATAAAGCCGCGCTCAAAGTCGGTATGGATGACACCGGCGGCCTGCGGGGCGGTCGCGCCCTGACGCACCGTCCAGGCCTTGACCTCCATCTCGCCAGCCGTAAAGAACGACTGCAGACCGAGCAGCTTGTAGGCTGCCTGCGCGAGCACGTCCAGGCCGGGCTGCTCCAGGCCCAGGCTCTCCAGGTAGTCGGCCGCATCCTCGGGATCGAGCTCGGAAAGCTCGGCCTCGATCTTGGCGCAGATCGGCAGCGGCTTGACGCCATCGATGGGCGCCAGGTCCTCGTTGAGCATGTCCTCGTCCACGTTGGCCACATACAAGATGGGCTTCATGGTGAGTAGGAACAGGCCCTTGGCAGCGGCGCGCTCCTCGTCGGTCATCTCCATGGACGCGGCGCGCTTGCCCTCGTTGAGCCAGGCGAGCAGGCGCTTGGCGACCTCAAACTTGGGCATGAGCTCCTTGTCGCGCTTGGCCTCCTTCTCGAGCTTAGGCAGCTGCTTCTCGAGCGTGCCCATGTCGGCCAGGATAAGCTCGGTCATGATGGTGTCGGCATCGCCGGCGGGATCGACGAACTCGCCCGTACGACCCACCTCACGCATGACGTTGGGATCCTTAAAATAGCGCACGACCTCGCAGATAGCGTCGGTCTCGCGAATGTTTGCCAAGAACTGGTTGCCCAGGCCCTCGCCCTCGTTGGCACCCTTCACCAGGCCCGCGATGTCGACAAACTCGACCGTAGCCGGCACAATGCGGCCAGGGTTGACAATGTCGGCGAGCTTTTGCAGGCGGCTATCGGGCACATCGACGATACCCACGTTGGGGTCGATCGTGGCGAACGGGTAGTTGGCGGCAAGGCCGGTCTTTTTGGTAAGCGCGGTGAACAGCGTCGACTTGCCCACGTTGGGCAGGCCCACGATACCGATGGAAAGGGACACGACAGCTCCTTTTGGTACAGGTACTTCAAACTGCATAAGTATAGCGCCGCCGCAGCATCCGGGCGAATCCGGACACCGCGGCGGCGCAAATGAAGCAGAGATGCGTGAGAGTTCGAGACAGCAGTCCTTACTTAAGCTCGGGCCAGTAATCCTTGTTGGCCTCGATGAGCTCGTCCAGGATCTGCTTAGCAACGCTCGCCGAAGGAATGGTCTTGGAGAGCGTGAGCGCCTGCCAGAGCTTCTGGTAGCTGCCCTCGACCCAAGCCTGGACAACGAGCTTCTCGACGGAAACCTGCTGCTCCATGAGGCCCTTCTGGAACTGCGGGATCGGGCCCTGGCAAATCTTCTCAAAGCCGTTGGAACCGACGATGCAAGGCACCTCGACCATGGCCGTCGGGTCGAAGTTGGGCACAGCGCCATCGTTGGGGACGATCAGCAGGAAGCGCTCGAGCGTGTTCTCGGCCAGCGCGCAGGCAAGGTCGACGATGTAGTTGGCATGTACATCTGGCTCAAAGCCGCCGTCTTTAGCCGTACCCTTGGCGATGATGTCGCGGCAAGCGCCAAAGACCTTCTTCTCGCGGCCGTCCATAACCTCATTGGCACGAGTGTAGTTGGGGTCAGACGTCTCGACGACATAGTCCGGGTACAGGTAATACTTGAGGTAGGTATTGGGAATCGTCTCGGGATCGACAGCATAGACATCCTTGGCCTTGCCGAAGGTGTGAATCCAGCTCTCCTCGACATGCTGCTCCTTACCGGCCTCGTGCTCGATGCCGTCCAGGTAGCCGTTCTTAGCCATGTGCTCCTTAATCTGCGGCATGAGGTCGTTGCCGTCCTTGTCGTAGATCTTGCTCCACCAACCAAAGTGGTTGAGGCCGTAGTAGCTATACTGCAGCTCGCGGCGATCCTTGATGCCGCACATACGGCTCATCTTATCCATGAGGTCGATCGGCATGTCACAGATGTTGATGATGCGGCTGTTGGGGCGCAGCACGCGGCAGGCCTCGGCGACGATAGCTGCGGGGTTGGAGTAGTTGAGCATCCAAGCGTTGGGGCTGTACTTCTCCATGTAGTCGAGGATCTCGATGACACCACCGATGGAGCGCATGCCATAGGCGATACCGCCGGCACCGCAGGTCTCTTGGCCAACGCAACCGTACTTGAGAGGAATCTTCTCGTCGAGCTCACGCATGGCGTACAGGCCGACGCGGATGTGAGCAAGCACGAAGTCGGTCCCGGTGAATGCGGTCTCGGGGTCGGTGGTGTAGTTGAACTCAACCTCGGGGGCGTTCTCGTGGAAGTAGATCTCGCAGGCCTTTGCCACGATCTCCTGGCGCTCGGCGTTGTTATCGTAGAAGGTCACCTTGTTGACCGGGAAGCGGTCGCGCTCCTCAAGCAGCATCAGAGCGATGCCCGGGGTGAAGGTAGAGCCACCGCCGGCAATGGTCACGGCATAGTTTTTCTTGGACATGATGTCCTCCTCATTCTGGCCGCTTGCTCAATCCATCCCCGTACGCGGCCTGCACGGTTTGGAATTGTTACCTAGAAGTGGATTTTTTATCTCTAGAATCGGCCTTGTGGTGCATACCGGCTCTGCAAGGCCGATTGTTTCGATGGACGATGGTTTACAGAAGACTCTCGAACTTCTCGCGAACCTGCGGGACGGTAAGGCCGATGATGACCTGGATCGACTGGCCTTGGACCACCAAGCCATGCGTACCGATTGCCTTGAAGGAAGCCTCAGGTGCAACGACGCCCTTGTCCTTGACGTTAACGCGCAGACGGGTAACGCAGTTAGTTACATCGATGACGTTATCCGTGCCACCGAGTAGATCGAGGATGTTCTCGGCAAGCACCAAGCGCTCATCATCTTTACTCTGGGCGACCGATTTGCTAGCAGCAGCACCGCCCTGCTTTTGCTTGTAGTCGGCCTTGGACTTGAGCTCGACCTCAACATCGTCATCCTCGCGACCGGGGGTCTTAAAGTCGAACTTGACGATCAGGAAACGGAAGACCACGACCCAAAGAGCGGTAAAGCACAGACCGACAAGGATGGAGATGGCGTACTGCAGACCGTGTGCGGCCCAAAGGGGCAGCCAGTCCCACGAGAGCATCGAGATGATGCCTCCGTCAAAGATGCCTACGACGCCAAGGAGGTTTTGAGCCATACAGCCGAGCGCTCCGAGCACGCAGTGGACGACGAACAGGCCGGGCGCGACGAACAGGAAGGTGAAGTCAAGCGGCTCGGTGATACCGCAGAGCATGGCGGTAAGGGTGACGGGAATGAGCAGAGTCTTGACGCGCTGTTTGCGCTCGGGTTTGGCGGTCATATAAAACGCAATGGCGACGCCAAGCGAGCCGAAGACTTTAGTCCATCCGGGGCAGGTATAGGCAGCCCAGGGTGCGGCATCCTTAAGAGCAATGCTCGGATCGGCAGCCAGTTGGGGCAGGATGTTGGCCCAAGCGGCAAAGATGCCGCCGTTGACCGCCGCATTGTCGTAATAGAATGGCGTATAGATAAAGTGGTGCAGGCCTGTAGGGATCAGCAGGCGCTCGAAGAAAGCAAAGACGCCCACGCCAAACGTACCGGCGGAAAGGATGAATCCCTGGAAGGCGGCGATAGCAGCCTGAACATGCGGCCACACCAGGCAGGCGATAATAGCGACCGGAACCATAACGAAGAAACCGATCATATAGATGAACACGGAGCCCGAGAACACGCCCAACCACTCGGGGAGCTCGGTATCGAAGAACTTGTTATGCAGCATCGTGGCGATACCAGAGATAATGAGCGCGCCCATGATGCCCATATCAAGCGTTTTGATGCTTGCGATAGTGGCAAGACCAGTACCGCTGCCCGCCTCGACAGAGTAGTCGACCCCAAAGACAGGGCCCCACTGCCCCAAGATTGTGCTTACAAAGTAGTTGAAGGTAAGGTAGATGGCCAAAGTCTCCATGCAGCAGCGAGCGTTCTGCTTGTTCGCAAGCGAGATTGGCAACGCTACGCAAAACAGCAAAGGCATCTGGTTAAAGAGCGTCCAACCGCCCTGGAGCAGCACATTCCAGCAATCAAACCAAAGATGGCCCGCTGTGGCCATCTCGCCAAAGATCGCCTCGGTGGTAAACAACGTACCCAGGCCGACGATGATTCCGGAAAATGCGAAAAGAATTGCAGGCGCGTACATTGCACCGCCGAAACGTTGTATCTTTTGCATCATGACGGGGAATCCCCCTCTCTTCATTCGGAGCGACTGCGGTTTTGGCTTCACTCGAGACCGCAGGCGCGCCGTTTGCGTGTACCTCGTGCAATAGGACGGGTGGGCCCGTGTCCCCGACTTCTTGCGCTTCTGTTTTTATCATATCACTTATCTAGACAAGTTAATACTGTTTCTGTGTTCGGTCAGCGGTCAATAATTGACGGCGAACGGTTTATTTCTAGTATTTTGCCTGTTATTACATGTTATTGCCTGTTTGTCTTAATTATTCAAAACCAAAATATTTATCAACTTGTCTAGATATGCTTGTATAAGAATGTTTACATACCTATACTTCAATACAACATTCACCGCCATGTAAAGGAGTCACCATGAAAAGCGCGGTCTTCTATGGAAAGCACGATCTCAGGGTCGAGGATTCGGCAAAACCGGCCGTGGGCAAGCGCGACGTGCTGATCAACGTCAAAGCTTGCGGCGTCTGCGGCACCGACGTGCATATCTATGAAGGCGACAAGGGTGCAGCGGATGTTACCCCGCCAACGATCCTTGGCCATGAGTTCGCTGGCGTTATCGAGGCCGTGGACTGCGATGTCACCGGCTTTAAGCCGGGCGATCGCGTGTGCATAGACCCCAACCACCCTTGCGGTTGCTGCGAACCCTGCCGCGACGGTATCAACCACTACTGCGAGCATATGACCGGCTACGGCACCACCGTCAACGGCGGCTTTGCGGAGTACTGCTCCGTCGATATGCAGCAAGTCTACAAGTTGGGCGAACACACCAGCTTCGAGCAGGGTGCCATGACCGAGCCCGTGGCGTGCTGTCTGCACGGCATCGATATGTGCAACATCAAGCCCGGCAGCACAGTTGTCGTTATCGGCGGTGGCATGATCGGTCTGCTCATGATGCAGCTTGCCAAAAACGCTGGTGCCACCAAAGTCGTTTTGCTCGAACCCGTCGAAGGCAAGCGCGAAGTTGCGCTCAAACTCGGCGCCGATCTGGCGATTGACTCCATCCATGAGGACGTCCCGGCCCGCCTGAAGCAGGAGGGCGTCGGCAACGTCGACGTTGTAATCGAATGTGTCGGTAAGCCCGTCACCATTGAGCAGGCCATTAGAATCGCCGGCCATAAGGCCACGGTTATGATGTTCGGACTTACCAAGCCCGATGAGACAATCACCGTCAAGCCCTTCGAGGTCTTCCAGAAGGAGCTCGTGCTCACCTCATCCTTCATCAATCCTTATACGCAGCGTCGCGCGCTCGAGCTCATCGACTCGGGCAGGATCGACGTTTCTTCGATGGTCGCAAAGGTGGCTTCCCTCGAAGAACTCGGCGCCATCCTGTCAGACCCAGCTCTGCGTGCCATGGGTAAATATATAATCGACCCCAGCAAGTAAATCGATCGACACTTGCACGAGCAGTCCTCGTCCACCGCTCGCGCACTCAGCTCTAGGAGACCGTCATGGCGCGAGCCATCTTCCAAACCATTTATGACAACGTGAAGCAGTCGATTGACGACGGCACATACGCCTATCTAAGCTATCTGCCTTCGGAGACTGAACTCACGCAGCTGTTTGGCTGTTCGCGTATGACGGTCCGTCGCGCCATCTCGATGCTTGCGGCAGATGGCTACGTGCTCCCCCAGCAAGGCAAAGGCATGCGCGTCATTCGCAACATCAGTGACGAGACGAGTCGTGGCGGCGGCGGACTCGAGACCTTTAAGGAAATCGCAGCCAGCCGAGGCTTTGAGCTCAAAACGGTTACCACTGTCTTTGAGCTCCTCGTCTGTAACAAGGCGCTCTCCAAGATTACCGGGTTTCCTGAAGGCTGTGAGCTCACGCGTGCCAAACGCATCCGTTATGCAGACGGACGAGCCGTATGCTCCGACGACTCCTATTACCTAAGCTCACAGGTACCGGGGCTGACACCCGAGATTGTCAACGACTCGATCTATCGTTACCTCGAAGAAGGCCTTGGCATTAAGATTGCCACGGGCAAACGCGATGTAACGATTGAGCATCCCACGCCCGAGGATGCACGCGTGCTCGATCTCGACGACTTTAACGCACTCGCCGTTGTACGCGGGCAGACCTACAACGCCGACGGCATCCTTATGGAATACACCGAGACCAAACAGGTCCCCGGGTTCTTTTTGCTCCATGAAACCGTGACGCGCAACGGTACCGGTCGAACCGGCCACCAAAGCAGCATGAACTAACCATCTATTAGTTGCGGTGGGATAGTTCCTAGAATGGCCCGCTTAAGGGCAAAACGGGAACTATTCCACCGCAACTTTTTTTGCCGGCGGGGCAGTACCTGTCCCACCGGCCATCATTTACGCTCTTTTAGCTAGTCCGCGAGCTTCTCCACCTGGTCGAGCATCTTGTCGAGCTTGGCCTTCGCCTCGGCTTTTACCTTTTGGGCCTCTTCGTGGGCTTTGGCCTTCTGAGCGGCCTTTTCCTCGGCTTCGGGGTCGACGACAACCAAGTTGGACGCATCGTGTTCGACCAGCTTGAGCGCATGTTCGGGACAAACCTTGACACAGGCGCCGCAGCCCAAGCAATACGTGGACTCCAACGCGAAGCGGCCGCTTCCCACCAAATCGCAGGCGAACGTGGGGCATACATTGACGCACTCGCCACACGACGTGCACTTGTCAAAATCGCACTCCGGCGTGCTCACCTGCATGTTCTGGGCAAGCTCGGGATGGTTCTGCAGCGTCGAAAGCACCAGCTGCCGCCCGTGCGTGAGCGAACGGCGACGCTTTGCCGTCGTGGTGCCGCACATGGTGTTGAGCGTGCGCTCCAGCTGGGTAATCTGATGGCGATGGGCCTTCAACTTCTGCGTCACCGAGGCCAGCGCCGCCGTCGCCGGGTTGAGCTTGGTCACCGTCAGACCCGTCGTGCGGGCAATCTTTTCCATGTATTCCTTGCGCTCGTACTCGCGGAGCTTATGGCACTTGAGGCTCTTGGGGTCGACCTCCAGGCCCATACCCGTGCCAGACCACTCCTCAGCCTTCGCAATCGCCTCGCCCAGGATATCCTCGCCACCGGTGTTGCGGCATTTATCGCACACGCCCAGCGGAAGGTACACGCTCACGTTGGGATAGTCCGCCAGTACCGAGAACCAGGTCTCGGCCGTAATATCGCCCACGCAGGCAACGACGACCTCGTTCTCGCGCGGCATGCGCTTGAGGGCGCGCGTGCAGGTGACGTAGGCGGTCTCGTGGCTCGTTGCCGCCGAGACAATGTCGTCATACAGGTTTTTGGGCGCCAGGCGCGGCGAGATGATTGCCTCGGTCGGACAGGCAGCGGCGCACAGGCCGCACTTGCGGCAGGAGTCGAGAATCTCGATGGAGTCTTCCTCGACCTCGATAGCGTTGACCGGGCACACATCCATGCACGCGGAGCAGCCACTCTTTTCGTTTTTGCAGGTCAGGCACGGAATGGTGTTGCCGCGCGGACGCTCCTTATAGTCGGCAGGATTCCACTGCGGCGCCGACGGATCGAGCGCATCGGTCACACCGCCAAGCGGGTTTTTAAGAAAGTCGAAACCCTTGCTGATCTCGATAATGTCATCAAACAGATCGTGTTCCTGCGCCATGCGCGGCCCCTCCCTGAGCAGTGCAAACAAGCAAGAGATAATGATACGCTATCGGCCCACGCCTCGGGCAAATTACATGCGGCGCATCATTGAGACAAATAGCCTATGGCCTATCGCCGCCTCGATTGCACAAGGTCAATCAAGCGCCAAGCTATGCCTCGCACATGAGCTGCACGAGCTTTTGTTTGGTCACCTTGGCCTGTTCGTTAGCCATATTGCGCTCGTTCTTAAAAGTTGCGTCCGCAACGCTCAGCAGGTCGGCATCGGAAATCTCGCCAAGGCCCAGCTCCTCGAGTGTCGTCGGCAGACCAACGCGCTGGCAAAACTCGAGCACCTGATCAAGCTCGGGCGCGCGCTCCAAACGAAGCTGCACCACCAGGCCAAATGCCACGGCCTCACCATGCATGGCCTTGCACTCGGGCAGAATCGTCAGGCCGTTGGCGATGGCATGCGCCAACGCCAAGCCACCGCTCTCAAAGCCGACGCCCGAGAGTAGGATATTGCACTCGATCAGGCGCTCAACCGCCGGCGATATACGACCCTTTTTAAGATCGCGCTTGGCAGCGACGCCGCACTCCATGAGTGTGTCATAGCAGGCACGAGCCGCAACCAAGGCCAAGTGTCCCGGCGCGCCACCGTGCTCGTTGGCGCCGTACGCCGCGGCGCACGAACGCGCCTCGAAGTACGTTGCCAGTGCGTCGCCCATGCCAGCGACCGTCATACGCAGCGGGGCTGCCGCGACCACGCCGGTATCGACCACAACCAAATCTGGATTCTTTTCGAGCATCAGATAGCGGTCGAACGACCCATCCTCGTGATACAGCACCGAAATCGCGCTGCACGGGCCGTCCATCGAAGCCGCCGTGGGGCATACGCACAACGGCAGTTCAGCATAAAACGCAACGGCCTTGGCGATGTCGAGCATCTTGCCACCACCGATGCCGACCACCATGTCGCAACACTCAGCCTGGGCTTCCTTGGCCATTTCGACAACGGCCTCTTCCGTACACGGACCGTCATAAATCTTAAAGAACGGCTCGCTTAGATCTTCGTCCAGAAATCCATCGACGATCTGCCTGCACAGCCGATCCTCGGTGCCCTGGTCAAACAAGACATAGGCAGCGCAGCCCAACCATGACAAATATCTGCCCTGACGCGAAAGTTCGCCCGACCCCTGAACATACCGGCCGGGACCGCCATAAACCATAGGAAGCGCCATACGAGAATCCGCCCTTCATCAAACAACGATTGGTGCAAAGCCACCTGTCCCCTTGTGGCAACTTGGCGCATTGAGGACAGGTTAGATTGCACCATAGAAAAAGGGTCCCGCGCACAGAGCGCGAGACCCTTATCAGAACAATGTGTGCCGATTAGAACGTGACCGGGGTGTCGGTGTAGACGCACTCGAGCAGCTGCTCCATCTCCTCCTGAGACGGCTGGCGCGGGTTGGAGCCCGTGCAGGCGTCGAGGATGGCGTTGGCGGCAACGTCGTGCTTCTTAGCCTCGAACTCATCGTAATCGATGATGGACTCGTCGGCCTTCACGCCCTTGGCACCGTAGTTCTTGATGCCCTGCGGGATGTCGAGCTTGTCGTTGAGGTCGCGAATCTCCTGGACCAGAGCCTCGACCAGCTCGTCCTCGGTCTCGCCGGCGAGGTGCAGGATCTCCTTGGCGATGAAGGCGTAGCGGCTCTTGGCGCGAGCGTCCTTGGCGTTGAACTGGATGACCTTGCCCAGGTACATGGCGTTGGCGCAACCGTGGATGATGTGGTCGCCCTCAAAGGCGGCACCGGTCTTGTGAGCCATGGAGTGGACAATGCCCAGCAGACCCGAGGAGAAGGCGATGCCGGCGATGCACTGGGCGTCGTGCATGTGCTGGCGGGCCTCATGATCGCCCTGATAGGACTTGGGCAGCCACTCGACGATCTCGCGGATAGCATGCAGGGCGTTGGCGTCGGTGTACATGGAGCCAGCGGTGGAGACGTAGGCCTCGATGGCGTGAGTCAGAGCGTCCATACCGGTGTGAGCGCACAGCTTGGCGGGCATGGTGTAGGTGAGCTCGGGGTCGACGATGGCGACATCAGGGGTGATGTTGAAGTCGGCCAGCGGGTACTTGATGCCCTTGGCGTAGTCGGTGATGACGGAGAACGCGGTGACCTCGGTAGCGGTGCCGGAGGTAGAGGAGATGGCGCAGAAGTGAGCCTTCTGACGGAGCTCCGGGAAGGAGAACGGGACGACCGCCTCCTCGAAGGTCTCCTCGGGATACTCGTAGAACAGCCACATAGCCTTAGCGGCATCGATGGGCGAGCCACCGCCAATGGCGATAATCCAGTCGGGCTGGAACTCGGTCATGGCCTCGGCGCCCTTCATGACCGTCTCGACGGACGGATCGGACTCGACGCCCTCGAACAGCTTGACCTCGAAACCGGCCTCCTTGAGGTCGGCCTCGACGTCCTGCAAAAAACCGCCGCGGCGCATGGAGCCGCCGCCGGTCACGATGATGGCCTTGCTGCCCTTGAGGTTCTTCACCTCGTGGCGAGCGCCCTCACCAAAGTACAGATCACGAGGATTGGTAAAACGTCCCATACTGTGCCTCCTAAACAAGCCCCTCTTAGACTTGCGTATATAACGGAGCACCCGATTGGCTCCGTTAGGACCGTTTTGCGCGTTGCCGGCGATGACAATGCGCGATGTCTAAACGTCTCAACGCTCAGACAAATAGTATTTTACCGTTCTGGTTGGTCAGTTATTTACCGAAAGTCGACAATGATGAAACGTTTTTTCTATCCCTGAAGACCCTTATGCGGCATTCATACTCCCAAGCTGGGCAAACGTTTTATCAAGGTTGACCACATATCCAGGGCAGGACTGTGCCCCTCCAAAAGACACACCGTTCGCCGCCAAAAATCGACCGTTTGCGGCACCGTGATACCACTCGGTCGTCCAAGGTGCCGACATTTGTGCGACATCCGTCTTCGTGGTGCAAAGGTGCATGTCCAAGTGCGGCACTCCCAATGTGCCTCATGCGGGTAAACTAGAACCTTATATAGAGACATTTGAACCCTAACCGCAGCAAAGGAGGCCCCATGGCATTCGATCCCATTCAAGAAGATTGCCATCGCCTCGTTCTTGAGGCCTTGCGCCGCGACAATATCCCGCTCACCGACGGCCCTGCCGTAGAGCGTCTGATGGAACAATTTACCCGCAACCCCGCGCCGCTCATCGTGCACGACCGCGACCGCGCCGGACATCTGATTGCCAAGGTAGTCGAGGCTGTCGACTACCGCATTCCCTTTATCCCTGACGATACCCAGGCAGAGCAAGAAGAGACCGCTGCCGAAAACATGCTTCGCGAGGCAGCCGCACTCGACCCGACCAACTGGGACGCTCAGCGCATGTTGACCGCCCTCACCGCTAACTCCAACGAGGAGTACGTACAGTACTTGGTATCCAAGCGCGATGAAGTCGAGCACGACCTGGCACTCAAGATCGCCTCGGCGCAGGACCCCTACGAGCGCGAGGCCGCAGGCGACCTTACACGCCGCCCCTACCTGCGCTGGCTTGCCGCCCTTGCGTCGCGCGCCCTCATTAGCGGCCGTTACCGCCTGTCGCTCGAAACCGCAAACCGCAGCCTGGACTTTGCCCCCAACGATCCGGCCGGTGTCCGCCACACTGCGATGCTCGCCATGGCAAAACTCGAATACCCCGCCGAGGAGCTCAAACGCTTTCGCTC
This sequence comes from Collinsella sp. LCP19S3_C9, assembly GCF_052121575.1. Lineage (NCBI taxonomy): Bacteria > Bacillati > Actinomycetota > Coriobacteriia > Coriobacteriales > Coriobacteriaceae > Collinsella > Collinsella sp. LCP19S3_C9. The sequence continues at coordinate 23,776 of NZ_JBQKDZ010000016.1, read as the reverse complement.
TGCCCACTCCGTCCCCTATCTCGCCAACACGCCGCTGCGCCGTCGTCCCAAGGACGCGGAGCGCGACTTAGACCCGTGGACGCTCATCGCGCTGATGAGCGCTGCCTGGCGCGAGCTGGACTACGAGGGCGCCGAACACTACTTGCGCATCCTTGCGCGCTCGTGCCCGCACGCAGCCGAGGCGCTTTACTTTCAAACCGAGTTTCCCGATGGCGTCTATGCCCGCGTCAACGTGGGCGTGGGCTCCACCGATGAGCTTGTCCTTGCGCTGTCCGAAGCGACGCCGGTACTGCAGGAGGGCTTGGGCGCCCCCGACAACGCCAGCTTTGCCGCCTGGGTCGCCACCAACGATATCGTGCGTTCCCAGATTGACGAGCGCATCCTGCGGGCGGCCGAGCAGGGCTTGCCGTTTAAGGGAGGAGACCTCTAATGGATCCGAGCGTCTACATCCCCGCCTACCTGGAGCGCGCCTACGTTGCGTCGCACCCCGAACTCACCGATGCAGCACGCGATCTTGTCCATAACGACGTAAGCGTCAACCCTCATAAGTATGCGCAGACCGAGCATGCCCAGGCACTGCTTTCCTATGCCGGTGTTCACCGCCACCTGCTCGACGAGCTCCATCGTATCGAGGATATGGGCAGCGATGAGGAGTTTGAGCAGACGCGCAACCGCCTGTTCGACGATATGCGCGATGAGCTGCTCAAGATCGTCCGCGTCGATGCGTATGTCTTCGATGCCCAGCTGCTTGCCATCATTTTGGCGGACACGCCCGTCGACGCCTGCCTGGGCGACCTGATGAAGCTCGAGGCGACCACAGCCGATTACTTACGGCAAAGCGTGCCCGGATTCGATATGGAGGCCCCGCACTACTGGACCAACAAGGTGCTGGCAGACGGCGTGACGGCGGCCGATCTCACCGTGAGCGAGCCGGCGCTTATCGGGTGGCTCCACACGCTCGAGGCCATCTCGCAGCTGTGCATGGCGAGCGCTCGCTACCGTGCTGCCGTCAACTATTCTCGCCGTGTTCTTAAGGCGGAAGGCTATCCCACCCGAGCTGCCGGCACCGTGCTACTCGCCCTCGCTCGTCTGGAAGACGAGGACGGCTTTTTTGCCCTGGCCCACCAGCTCGAGGAGCAGATGGGGGCCGATGCCCTCGAGAACTCCCCCTGGTACCTACTCGCCCGCACGATCCTGCTATTCAAAACAAACAAGATGCGCCCGGCGACACGCGCCCTGCGTGAGTTTGCCAACCGCTGCGAGGGCGGCGCGTTCTTTTTGCTGAACCCCATGTATCAGACGCCGTACCTTCCCTGCCGGCCCGAGCCGCACGACCCCTGGGACCTTTCGCACCAGGCAGTTTGGGAGGCCGACGGTATCATCTCGGATACTCCCGACTTTGCCCCCTGGGCCAACGCTTGCGAAGACGTATCACAGCTTGCCCAGGAATTTGCGCGCCGTTATGGCTTTTAACGGCACGATCGCCACGACCATGTCATTCACGTTAGGAACGGCTCCATGAACTTCCGCTCATCTCTCGCCTGCACCTCGAGCGATATCGCCCGCTGGGGGCTGCGCTCCATCCTTAAGCGCCAGGGCGGCGTACTCCCCGGCCGCATCGCCATGAAGATCGACCCCGAGCTGCTAAGCGACCTCGCGAGCCTTGTCGACCGCAGCGTGGTGGTCACCGGCACCAACGGTAAGACCACCACCTCCAACCTCATCGCCGACGCCGTTGCCGCCAGCGGCGCCACCGTGGTATGCAACCGCGCCGGCAACAACATGGAGCCAGGCGTGGTGGGTGCCCTGCTCGAGGGCCGCAGCGATCTTAAGCGTGCCGGCAGCGGCAAGCGCGTGGGCGTCTTTGAGTGCGACGAGCTCTACACGGTGCGCGTCTTGCCCAAGCTCAAGCCAACGTACTTTGTGCTGCTCAACCTGTTCCGCGACCAGCTGGACCGCTACGGCGAGATCGACCACACCCAGGACGTCATCGCCCACGCGTTGGAGCTTTCGCCGGCAACGACGCTCATCTATAACGCCGACGACCCGCTCTGCGCCTCGATCGCCGCACGCGTCCCCAATATGAGCATCGCCTTTGGCATCGACGGCGCCACGGGCACCGAGTCCGATCGCATTAGCGACTCGCGTTTTTGCTCGCAATGCAACGCGCCGCTGGAGTACGACTATGTGCAGTACGGCCAGCTCGGCGCCTATCATTGTCCTTCGTGCGGTTGGAGTCGCCCCGCGCTGGTCCGTCGCGTGACAGGCGTTGAGCTCGGCTGCGACGGCTACGGCTTTGACCTGGCCTTTGGACCCGAGGCAAAAGCGCCCGCCACGCACATCGCCACACGCTACAACGGCCTGTACATGGTCTACAACGTTGCCGCCGCCTTCTTTGCGGCGCGCGAGTTGGGCGTGGACGCAGCGCATCTGCAGCCCACGCTCGATGCCTACGTCCCCGCCGGCGGACGCATGGGCCGCTGGGAGATTGCCGGCCGTACCGTCGAGGCAAACCTGGCCAAAAATCCCGTAGGCTTCGATCGCCAGATCCAGTCCATTAAAACGGCAGGCGGCAGGCTCTGCGCCTTCTTCCTGAACGACAACGACGCCGACGGCCACGATGTCTCGTGGATCTACGACGTCGACTTCGAGCGCATCGCCGATACCCCAGGGCTTGTCGCCTTTGCCGGGGGTACGCGCGCGCACGACATGCAGGTGCGCCTGAAGTATGCCGGCATCGACGCCGCCATCATCTCGAATATCGAGCAGGCGATCGGCGCCGTGGCAGATGAGGCCGCCGATGACACCTTCTACGCCGTCGCCAATTACACGGCATTCCCGCCGCTGGTCAAAGAGCTCGACGGACTTAAAGACGCCGATGCGAGCTCGGTTGCCTCCTGCGCCGTAACACGCACCGATGGCAGCGCCGTCCCCACCGATATTGCGCCGGTCGAGCTTCCGCGCCCGCTGCGCATCGTCTATCTGTATCCCGATGCCCTCAACCTCTATGGCGACGGCGGCAACGTCATCGCCCTCGAGCGCCGCTGCGCCTGGCGCGGCATTCCCGCGCGCGTGGACGAGGTCCGCATGGGCGAGACGCTCGATCTTACCGACGCCGACATCGTCATGATGGGCGGCGGTGCCGACCGCGATCAGTTGGCTGTGGCACACGAGCTGCTCGCTCAAAAGGACAAGGTTGCGACATATGTTGAGGACGGCGGCTCGTTGCTCGCTATCTGCGGCAGCTATCAGCTGCTCGGTCGTTCGTACTATATGGGCGAGAATCGCATCGAGGGTCTAGGTGTCATCGCCGCCGAGACCGTGCGCGGCTCCGACCGCCTGATAGGCAACGTCGCCGTCAAGACCGACCTGGCACCCGAGCCCTTTGTGGGGTTCGAGAACCACGGCGGCCGCACCCTGCTCGATGCAGAGGCCACGCCGCTCGGAACATCTGTCGTCACGGGCACCGGCAACAACGGCGACGACGGCTTTGAGGGCCTCATCTACAAGGGCGTCATCGGCACGTACCTACACGGACCGGCACTGCCCAAGAACCCCGAGCTCGCCGACTGGCTCATCGCCCATGCCCTTGAGCGCCGTGGCGATGCACAGGCCGCCGCCCTGCTGCCGCTCAAGCCCCTCGACGACACCTACGAGCACGCCGCCCACGACGCCGCGATGAAGCTCCTCCCCTAACGCCCCGCCACCACAAAGGGACAGGCATCTTTGTGGTGGTTTTGACCCGTCCCAGCGGTTTGTCTCAATCTGTAACATCTAGACCACCAAAGGTCGTCTTACTGTTACAGATTGAGACGTTCGTCCCGACGCCTGCATTTTGTCTCAATCTGTAACAGATAAGGCCGATTTACCCGCCCAGATGTTATAGATTGAGATTTTTGAAGATCGGGGGGAGAGGGCCAGCTCCTGTGTGGTGGTTTTCCAGTTTGCCAACGATATACGCGCCGACAAAAAAGTCTGCTATACTCTTTCCCGCTGTCCCCATCGTCTAGCGGCCAAGGACGCCACCCTTTCAAGGTGGATATCGCGGGTTCGAATCCCGCTGGGGGCACCATTTGAAACGAGAAGCCCGTTACCCTCGCGGTGGCGGGCTTTTTTCTACCCCAACGCCGGGATTCGAACCCGGCAGGGTGCGGAGCTGAGGAAACGCGTGAGCGTTTTCCAGCGCAGCACGCAAGGAGCGAAGCGACGCAGCGAAGGCGGGCGGCGCCAGCCGCACGCGGATATCCCGCTGGGGGCACCATTTGAAACGAGAAGCCCGTTACCCCCGCGGTGACGGGCTTTTTTCTACCCCAACGCCGGGATTCGAACCCGACAGGGTACGGAGCTGAGGAAACGCGTGAGCGTTTTCCAGCGCAGCACGCAAGGAGCGAAGCAACGCAGCGAAGGCGGGCGGCGCCAGCCGCCCGCGGACATCCCGCTGGGGGCACCACAGCATCTAAAAAGCCCGTCACCCCCATGGTGACGGGCTTTTTGCTACCCACGTGCCGGAATTCGAGCCCAACAGGGTGCGGACCCCGGCAAATCGGCGGCAAAACGGGCTCCAAAGCGTCCTTCGCAATCAAAAAGCCGGGGCCCGCGCGATGCGGACCCCGGCTTAATACCGTGACGATATGCTGGCTATGCCCTACACGTAGAACAGGATGTCATCGTAGGTCGGGACCGGCCAGTAGTCGGCGGCCACGATCTCCTCCATGGCATCCACGGAGGCACGCAGCGTATCCATAGCGGGAACGACCTCGTGTGCATACACATTGGCCTGCTCCTGGCCATCGAGAGCCTCGGCCTTCTGATGCACGGCATCGAGCGCCTTGATGGAGTCGTTGATGGCGGTGATACCGTTGCAGAGCTTGTTGAGCGTGTTCTGCTCGCACTGCATGGCGGCCTCAGCACCGGCGGCACGAATTGTCTCAAGGCCCTTAGCGACCTTGGTGGCATAGGCGGTAATGACCGGACGATAGGTACGACGTGCCTCGCGAATCATCGTGGTAGCCTCGATGTTCATGAGCTTGTTGTACTTCTCGAGCTTGCAGTCGTAGCGGCACTGGGCCTCGGCCTTGGTCAGAACGCCCGTCTCCTCAAAGAGCGCGATAGCCTTATCGGAAACAAAGGCGGGAAGAGCGTCGGCCGTGGTCTTGTTGTTGGCAAGGCCGCGCTTCTCGGCCTCGATGGGCCACTCGTCGGAGTAACCGTCGCCGGAGAACAGGATGCGCTGGTGATCGGTCAGCACCTTCTTACAGTACTCGAGCGCGGCGTCCTGGAACTTATCCTCGGGCGTACCCTCGAGTGCGTCGGCGAAGGACTTGAGCGACTTGGCCACGGCGGCATCGAGCACCAGGTTGGAGTCGGAGACGTTCTGCTCGGAGCCGCAGGCACGGAACTCGAACTTGTTGCCGGTGAAGGCGAACGGAGAGGTGCGGTTGCGGTCGGTGTTGTCCTGCATCAGCTTGGGCAGGGTATCGGCGCCCAGGTCGAGCACGCCGCGCGTGGCATGGACGGAAGCCTTGCCATCGATGATCTTCTCGACGACCTCGGTAAGCTGGTCGCCCAGGAAGATGGACATAATCGCCGGAGGAGCCTCGTTGGCGCCCAGACGATGGTCGTTGCCGGCCGAGGCAACGGAGGCACGCAGGAGCTCCTGGTAGTTATCGACGGCCTCGATCACCGCGGTGAGGAAGACGATGAACTGCAGGTTGTCGAGCGGGGTGTCGCCCGGATCGAGCAGATTCTCGGACTCGGTGCCAAGCGACCAGTTATTGTGCTTGCCCGAACCGTTGATGCCCTCGAAGGGCTTCTCGTGCAGCAGGCAGACCAAATCGTGGCGGGAGGCGATGAGCTTCATCTTCTCCATCATGACCAGATTCTGGTCGATGGCCTCGTTGACCTCGCCATAGACGGGGGCGAGCTCATGCTGGCAGGGAGCGACCTCGTTGTGTTTGGTCTTGGCGGGAATGCCAAGCGCCCACAGCTCATCGTCCAGGTCCTTCATATAGGCCGAGACGGTGGGGCGGATAGCGCCAAAGTAGTGCTCCTCGAGCTCCTGGCCCTTGCAGGGAGCAGCACCAAAGAGGGTGCGGCCGGTGATGACCAGGTCCCTGCGCTTGCGGTAAGCGTCCTTCTTGATCAGGAAGTATTCCTGCTCATCGCCCACGGAAGGAACGACCTTCTTGGGGGTCTTACCAAACAGCGCCAATACGCGCTTGGACTCACGCGAGAGCGCGGTCATGGAGCGCAGCAGCGGGGTCTTCTTGTCCAGGGCCTCGCCCGTGTAGGAGCAGAAAGCCGTGGGGATGCACAGGACATCGTCCTTGATAAAGGCGGGGCTGGTGGGATCCCAAGCGGTATAGCCGCGGGCCTCGAAGGTGGCACGCAGGCCGCCGTTGGGGAAGCTGGAGGCGTCCGGCTCGCCCTGGATGAGGTTCTTTCCCGTAAACTTGGTAATAGCGGTGCCGTCGTGGTTGGGTTCGAGGAAGCTGTCGTGCTTCTCGGAAGTAATGCCCGAAAGCGGCTGGAACCAGTGCGCGTAGTGCGTCGCGCCCTTGGAGATGGCCCAAACCTTCATGGCATGGGCAACGGCGTTGGCCACATCCAGGTCGAGCGGCTCACCGTCCTCGAGGGTTGCAGCAAGGCGCTTCCAAATGTCCTTGGGGAGGTAGTCCTTCATGACTTCCTCAGAGAACACCATGGTCCCGAAGCGGTCAGTAAGTTCGGCCATACGGAACTCCCTTCGTATCGGCACCGCGTGAGAAGCGGTGTTGATTACTAACGAACGAGTCATAGCTTAGACTCGCCGTGTTTCCGCGACATTACCGTTATGTTGCCGTCGCGAAACTAATCAATGAGGTTACCGCATCGCGGCGATGTTGCCACCCTCAACAGTCAATCAACTGTATAAATTGCAGACCTCTCCGCATGGTTTACGGGTAGTCTTTTTGGGACGGGGCTTTTTTAGCTGCCCTATTTAAATATGGTCTCAAGCTTTGGAGGCGCCGGATTGGGTAGCTAAAAAAGCCCCGTCCCAAAAAGACTACCCTGCGTACCTGGTTGATGGGGTAAAAAGCTCCAAATTAGCTACGCTGTTATAGGGAATGCCGATAGCGAAACATCTTCGATTGATATTTCCAAATAGCGAGTAAAACTCCACCGTAGCGCAGCGGTACTGTAGAATCCTTACAACACATCACGCTAATGTATCTAAAGGAGCACGATATGCGCGTCGACGAGGTTTTTAAGCAGGCAGCATCCCAGGGCACCACGCCCATTTCGTTTGAGATGTTCCCGCCCAAGGGCGAGCTTACCCTCGACACGGCTCGCGAGGTGGCTGGCAATCTGTGCAAGCTTTCGCCGAGCTTTGTCTCGGTCACCTGCTCGGCCGGCGGCTCGGGCAACGGCGCCACCACCGCCCCCATCGCGCATATGATTACGAGCGAATTCGATACGCCCTCGGTGGCGCACCTCACCTGCGTTGGCCGCACGCATGCCGATATCGCCGCCAAGATCGACGAATACCGCTCCGCCGGCGTAGAAAATGTGCTGGCCCTGCGTGGCGATCTCCCCGCCGGCGCGAGCGAGGATGACAAGCCCGCCTCGGACTACGCCTACGCCCGCGACCTCATCCCCGAGCTCGTCGACGCCGGCTTTTGCGTGGGCGCCGCAGCCTACCCCGAAGGCCACATTGCCTGTGAGAATCTCAACCTCTCGGTCGAATATCTCAAGCAAAAGCAGGACGCCGGCGCGAGCTTCTTTGTGACGCAGCTCTTTTTTGATAACGAGTGCTTCTACCGTTTTCGCGAGCTTGCCGACAAGGCCGGTATCACTGTGCCCATTACCGCAGGCATCATGCCGTTTATGGGCAAGTCACAGATCAGCCGCATGGTCTTTATGTGCGGCGCGTCGCTGCCCTCCCCCGTCATCAAGATTCTCGCCAAATACGAGAACGACCCCGAGAGCCTGCAGGCAGCCGGTGTAGATTATGCCGCCCGCCAGCTTTGCGACCTTAAGGAGCACGGCGCCGACGGCCTGCACCTGTACACTATGAATCGTCCTGCGATCGCCGCAACCATTATGGAGCGCCTGGGGTAATGGAAAAACCGCACATCGATACAGCTTTTGGTGAAGTGCCGGCCGACCTTGCGTCGCCGGCGCTCTACCGTATCGATGATACCCACCATCCCCGCGCCGATCGTGCCGAGATGCTGCGGTATCTGGGTTACGGCGGCCAGCAGATTGAGCCCGAGCTGTCGCAGCGTATTGAGCTTGTCGTTGAACGTTTGGAACTGGACATTGAGCCCCGTGGCGTGCGCCGCGTATTTGCCGTCGATGCCATGGGCGTGGACGAGCAGGGAGAGCCCAGCATCCGTCTGGTTGGAACCAGCGTTGAGCTGCGCGGTCGCGATATCTATCGACATCTCAAAGACGCCCGCTTTGCCGCGCTCATGGCATGCACCCTCGGCATGGACGCCGAGCGTCGTCTGCGCACCACGGGAGCCCAGCAGCCCCTAGAGGGAGCCGTGCTCGATGCCGCGTGCTCCGCCTATGTGGAAGCTGCCGTCGAGCAGATGGACCAGCAGGTCAAGGCTGCGGCCGCCGCACACGGACTCGCCGGTAACTGGCGCTTCAGTCCCGGCTACGGCGACTGCCCGCTTACGGCTCAGCGTTCAATCGTGGCTGCACTCAACGCCACGCGGCTCATCGGGCTTACCGTCACACCTACCAGCCTGCTCATGCCCACCAAGAGCGTGACCGCGGTGATCGGTCTGTTTGACGGCGAGGTCCACGACGCCCAGAGTCGCCCCACCTGCAATATCTGCCGCATGCGCGAGCACTGCCGCTTCCGCGCCGCCCACACCACCTGCTATTCCAGCCATTAGGAGCCCCCGATGTTTACTCCGCTTATCACTCATGATCTGGACGGCGCCGCGCTGGCGGCGCCCGTTGATGCTGCGCGCCGCAAGGGCGCCACGTACAAGACGCGCACGATCGACGACCTTTACATTAAGGACGATCGCCTGCGCGCCGCCATCGAGGGCACGGGGCACCTGCTGTTCGACGGCGGCATGGGCACCATGCTGCAGGCGGCCGGCATGAAGGCCGGCGCCCTGCCCGAGCTGCTCAACTTTGAGGAGCCCCAGGTCATTACCGATATTCAGCGTCAGTATGTCGAGGCCGGCTGCGATGTGATCACCGCCAACACCTTTGGCGCCAACGCCCACAAGCTCGACGGTGCCGCCACCGTGGCAGATGTCTTTGCCGCCGCTGTCGCCTGCGCCCGCGCGGCCGGTGCCCACTACGTCGCCGGCGACATCGGCCCCATCGGTGCGCTGCTTCGCCCCTTGGGTACCCTCAGCTTCGACGAGGCCTATGACCTCTTTGCCGAGGAAGTGCGCGCTGGCGTCGACGCGGGTGTGGACCTCTTTATTATCGAGACCATGACCGACCTTGCCGAGATCAAGGCGGCGGTCCTTGCCTGCCGCGAGAACTCCGAGCTGCCCGTCTTTGCCACCATGACCTTTGAGGAGGACGGCCGTACCTTCCTGGGCACGAGTCCCGAGGTTGCCGCTATCACGCTCGACGCCATCGGCGCCGACGTCCTGGGCATCAACTGCAGCCAGGGACCGGCCGAGCTCCGAGGGCTCGCCGCACGCATGCTCACCGTTACCGACAAGCCCGTTATGGTGCAGGCCAACGCAGGACTCCCCCACGTGGACGACGACGGTAACACCGTCTTTGACATCCAGGCCCCCGAATACGCCAAGGCCGTCGCCGGCATGATCGCCGACGGCGTGAGCGTCGTGGGCGGTTGCTGCGGCACCACGCCGGCGCACATGGCAGCGCTGCGCACGCTTATCGACAACCACACGCCCAGTCCGCGCCGCCGCAAGCCCAGCATGTCGGTCACAAGCGCCCAGACCGTGGTTGACCTTCCCTGTGACGGCCACAAGATCGCCGTCATCGGCGAGCGCATCAATCCCACCGGAAAAAAGCGCCTGCAGCAGGCCCTGCGCGACGGCGACCTGGACTACGTCGTAAGCCAGGGCATCAGCCAGCAGGAGCAAGGCGCCGACATCCTGGACGTCAACGTGGGCCTGCCCGAGATCGACGAGGTCAAGATCATCCAACAGGCCACCGAGCAGCTCCAGGGTTCCACGCTGCTGCCGTTGCAGATCGACTCCACCGACCCCGCAGCCGTCGAGGCCGCCGTGCGCCGCTACGCCGGCAAGCCCATCATCAACTCGGTCAATGGCAAGCAGCAGATCATGGATGAGATCTTTCCGCTGGTCGCCCACTACGGTGCCAACGTCGTCGGCCTCACGCTCGACGAAGGCGGCATTCCCGATACCGCCGAGGCTCGCTTCGCCATCGCCGAGCGCATCGTGGCCGAGGCCGCCCGCTACGGCATCGGACCGGACCGCATCCTCATCGACTGTCTGGTCATGACCGCCTCGACCAATCAACGCCAAGCCGAACAGATTCTGCGCGCCATGTCCCTGTGTAAGGAGCGTCTGGGCGTCAAATGCGCGCTCGGCGTGTCGAACATCAGCTTTGGTCTGCCCGCCCGCCCGCTGCTGGGCTCGGTCTTTTTGGCCGCCGCCTTCGGCGCGGGTCTGGACGCCCCCATCATGAACCCGGGCTCCAAGCGCTTTATGGATACCGTCTACAGCTATCGCGTCTTGAGCGTTGAGGACGAGGGCTCGACCGGATACATCGAGCGCTACGCCGGCTGGACCGATCCGTACAAGATCGCCGCGAACCCGGCGGCGGCTCAGACAGTATCGACCGACACTGTGCCCGCCGCTGGCACCGCCGGCACCGACGGCAACGACGACCCGATTCGTCGCATGGTCGTCTCGGGCCGCAAAGGCGAGATTGCGGCCGAGACCGAGCGTCTGCTGGCAGACCACGACGCCATGGACCTCATCAACAACCACTTTATCCCCGCCCTCGACGAGGTTGGTGTCCTCTTTGACCAGGGAAAGTTCTTCTTGCCGCAGCTCATGGCCTCGGCCGAGGCCGCGCGCGTGGGTTTTGACACCATCAAGCGCCTAATGCCCGCCGGCGAGATTGCCGACAAGGGCAAAATCTGCGTGGCCACCGTCAAAGGCGACATCCACGACATCGGTAAGAACATCGTCAAGATGCTGCTCGATAACTACGGCTATACCGTCTTTGACCTAGGCCGCGACGTCGACCCGCAGGAGGTGCTCAAGACCGTACGGGAGCGCGACATCAAGCTCGTCGGCCTCTCGGCGCTTATGACCACCACGGTCGTCGCTATGGAGGAGACCATCAAACTGCTTCATGCCGAGATGCCGGGCGTCAAGATCATCGTAGGCGGCGCCGTACTCACCCCCGAATACGCCAAGCAGATCGGCGCGGACTACTACGCCAAGGACGCCGCCGAAAGCGCTCGTATCGCCGAAGAGGTCTTTGGGCAGTAACACAACGGAAACAACCGAGCACCAAAACGTGCCGCATGCGCCACTTGGCACGTGCGGCACGTTAGAATAGACAAGACTATGCTCGTTTTGGCAGATAGGAGTGCAAGGATGGCGATCACGCCCGCAGAAATCGCGGAAACCCGCGGCATGGTTGAGGAGCAGAACCTCGACATCAGGACCATCACCATGGGTGTTTCGCTCATGGGTTGCGGCGACGAGAACCTCGACCGCATGTGCACGAAGATCTACGACCACGTGACGCACACGGCTGAGCATCTGGTCGAGACCGCCGAGAACCTCGAGCGCGAGTACGGTATCCCCATTGTCAACAAGCGCGTTTCCGTCACCCCGGTGGCGCAGATCGCCGCGTGCTGCAAGGATGAGGACCTCACCCCCATCGCGCATGCCCTCGACCGCGCGGCCGAGACGCTCGGCATCGATTACCTGGGCGGCTTCTCCGCACTCGTCCAGAAGGGCATCGGCGACGCCGACCGCCGCGTCATCCAGTCCATCCCCCAGGCGCTCGCTACCACCAGCCGCGTCTGCTCCAGCGTCAACGTCGCCAGCCTGCGCGCCGGCATCAACATGGACGCCGTGCTCATGGCGGCTCAGACCATCATCGATGCCGCCAAGCTTACGGCAGATGAGGATTCCGTCGGTGCTTCCAAGTTTGTCTGCTTTGCCAACATGGTCGAGGACTCCCCGTTTATGGCGGGCGCCGTTCACGGCGGTGGCGAGGCCGACGCCGTCATCAACGTAGGCGTCTCGGGCCCCGGCGTTATGGCCGCAGCCCTGGAGAAGCTGCCCGATTCCGCATCGATGATGGAAGTCGCCGAAAAGATTAAGCAGACCGCCTTTAAGATCACCCGTGCCGGCGAGCTCATGAGTCGCGAGGCCGCCCGTCGCCTAGGTGTCGAGAAGGGCATTGTCGACCTGTCGCTAGCGCCTACGCCTGCCGTCGGCGACTCCGTCGCGCGCATCCTCGAGATCATCGGCGTGGGCACCTGCGGTGGCCCCGGCACGACCTGCGCGCTCGCCATGCTCAACGATGCCGTCAAGAAAGGCGGCGTCATGGCCAGCTCCAGCGTGGGCGGCCTCTCGGGCGCCTTTATCCCCGTGTCCGAGGACGCCGGCATGATCGCCGCCGTCGAGGCCGGCGCGCTTTCGCTCGAGAAGCTCGAGGCCATGACCTGCGTGTGCTCCGTTGGCCTGGACATGATCGCCATTCCCGGCGACACCCCGGTCGAGACTATCGCCGGCATTATCGCCGACGAGATGGCCATCGGCGTCATCAACAATAAGACCACGGCCGTGCGCGTGATCCCCGCCATCGGCAAGGGCGTGGGCGACTGCGTCGAGTATGGCGGCCTGTTTGGCCGTGCGCCCATCATGCCGGTGAACCCCAACGCCGGCACCGTGCTTGCCCACCGCGGTGGACGCTTCCCGGCGCCGCTGAACTCGCTCAAGAACTAGCTGAGGGGGACTGGCGAGGAGCCCCGGTGAGGACAAATATATAAGGTCGCCTGCTCGGACAGTCCTGACTCGCACGGAGAGCACATTACGTGCTCTCCGGCTCGTGCGGAACTCGCGATCGACCTTATATATTTGCCCTCACCGGGGCTCCCGCACAACGGGACCTCAGTTGGGTTCTATCCCGGTTGCAGTTGCTTCGCTCCTGCACCACTTGGCTGGTGCGGCGGTTTGGCGTTGGAACGGTTCTTTTTCTGATATATGCTGGTTGCGGCTCTTCTTTTGGGAGGAGTCGCTTTTTTGTTGTGAGGAGGGATGGCCCGTGGTTGATGGGGATGCTCGTTCTGAGCTTCTTTCTGCGGATTGGAATGGCGAATGGATGCGCTTGCAGGCTGGTCGGCGGCGGGCTGATGATTCTTTTGAATGGGATAAGCGGGCTCGGCATTTTCGGCCGCTTGAGACTGCTCCGTATGCCCGGGACTTTATGAAGCTGTTGGCGTTAAAGCCTGGTGAATCCGTGCTGGATATGGGGTGTGGGGCTGGGTCGATTGCTATTCCGCTTGCTCAGGCTGGACATCCCGTGATTGCCGCTGATTTTTCCCCTGCTATGTTGGGCACCCTTGATGCTGGCATTGAGTACTATGGGCTCGAGGATCGCATTACACCGCTTGAGCTTGCTTGGGATGATGACTGGGATTTGGTTGGACCGGTCGCGAAAGCGGTAGATGTTGCCTTTGCGAGTCGCTCGGTTACTACGAACGACCTAAAAGGCGCGCTTGTCAAGCTCGACCGTACGGCTCGGCGGCGTTGTGCTGTCACGATGGTCGCCAACTCCAGCCCGCGCTATGACCTGCACGTGATGAATGCCATCGGCGCCTCGGTTACCCGTAGCAATGGTTTTGTGTACGCCTTTAACATCCTTATTCAGATGGGTGCACTACCGCAGGTCGCGTATTTTGAATCGCCCCGTCGTGACACCTTCGATAGTCTCGAGGCCGGCGTGGCGGACTTCTCCCGTATGCTCGAGCATGGCAACGAGGATAAGATCGATCGTCTGCGCGACTATATCGCCCAACATATGATTGAGAACCCCCATGCCGGCGAGCCGGGATCCAAGGGCGTGCCGCAGGGACGTTACATGCTCGACCACATCCGCAAGGTCCGATGGGCGTTCATCGCCTGGGAGCCGGTCTCTGCGCCCCGACCGTAGCCCATCTAAAGTATGCATCGTCTACCCGCCCGGCATCCGCATTCTTTGCGAACTGGCAAACGCGCTCCACACCGCGCCGTTCCTGCGCTATCGTGGGACAGCTCACGTAGATTAAGGCCCCATCGCGGGGCGCCCCATACATAGAAAGCGAGATCCCATGGCACTGACAGGAGCCCAGGTCAAGCAGCTTCGCAGCATGGCCCATCACCTCAACCCCGCCATCATCATCGGTAAGTCCGATGTCAACGAGGGTACCGTCGAGCAGACGGCCGCCTACCTGGAAAAGCACGAGCTCGTTAAGTGCTCCGTGCTGGACGGCTCCAGCCTTTCTGCCCGCGAGGCCGCCGAGGAACTCGCCGAGCGCTGCCACGCCGACGTCGTTCAGGTTATCGGTCGCAAGTTCTCGCTGTATCGAGAGTCCTCGCGCAAGGATATCGAGAAGATCAAGCTCGTCTAAGGGCCGATCGGTTCACACAGAGCAAGCCTGCGGGCGTCCGAATGATGCGGGCGCCCGTTTTTTATCGCTCAATGAACGGTCGGTTGACCCTGCTTTCGACCAGACGCTCGTAGAGACGCTTGGTCTCGGGCTCGGGAACGCCTGCGACCTGTTCCTTAAGATGATGGATATGCCCGCTATAGAGCTCGACGATATCGCGGCGTCTCCCCGCCGCACCGTACACGCGCATGGCGCATCGCACCATGTCCTCGCGTGCGGTCTCCTGACGTAGCCCCGCTTCTACCAGCCAGATTGCCGACTGCAGGTCGTTTTCTTCCAAGGCAGCGCTTGCTCCCACAATCATGCAGTCGATAAACTTCGACTGCATGATGCGGCGCATGCGCAAAAAGTACGTCGGATTGCAACCGTTGGGGATATACAGCGGTCCGGTATAGAGCTGTTCGATCTTAAGACACAGCTCGACCAGGTGAGGCCCACGCACTCTTGTGCGATTACCCAAAATCTCGCGGCTTATCTGCTCAAATAGCTTCACATCGGTCTTAACGTAATCCCTGTTGAGGCCAAGGCAGTCGTTTTGAATCAGGACGCACGACTTGCCATCTGGCGTGGGTCCCAAAGCGGATCGTAAGCGTGACACAGTCGAATACAAGTTGTTACGGGCGCTACTGTACTCGGCATGTGGCCACAGTTCCATAGCCAAGGTCTCGCGATCGACAAACGAATCGATACCCAACGCTAGCCGCTCGGCAAGCGTTGCCGCTTTCTTACGACGCCACATCTTGTCTGTGATGGGAAATCCGTCGCGCTCGGCACGAAACGCGCCAAACATGCGAATCTCGATATGATCGATAGCGTCGACGGGTTCGACCTCGCCGACCTGGAACAGCCGCTCGCTCTCTCCCTCCAAATCGTCGCGCAGCGAATATCGCGATAGCTCATGCACCGGGAGCTTCTTTCGAATCTTGGCAGCAGGCTCGCCCAGGCAATGCATCGCAAGGCGTGCAAACAGCCGATACGCTGGCTCCAGAATCCCAGAACGATTCATAGACATCCAGGCGGCAAGATCGCTGTCACGGCCCGCAGACGCCAAATGCAGCGCTACGACCCAAGCCTCCGCGCCGCCGACTTGTGTCCGACTTAGGTCGAGCAGCTCTGCCTCTTCTCGTACCGACACCATCGACGTATTGCGAAGGCTTGATGCACGCTCCAACAGCAACGCGTTGTCGCGCATGTATGCGATCGACTCGTCAGCAAGCTTGAGTACCTGGACCGCGCGGAACTTCGCGTTGACCGGGCGCCCCTCGGCGAGCGCCTGCCAGCCTTCAAGTAGCAGGCCAAACAGCTGGATTTGATTGTCACGCACGCGCACGGCAAAGCGATCGAGCTCATTAAACGCCGTATCGTCAGTCATTGGCAGGCCTGCAAGCAGACGCCGTGCCGCCAGCACCATACGCACCCAGACAGCCGGCGCCTTAAGCCCACGAGCATCGAGTGCCTCCCGTGTCCGAGACATCTCGTCGTCACGCTCATCGATTCCCATAAAGGACCCATCAAAGAGCTCCGCCAACATCCGATCTGCCCGTATGAGAATCTCTGCAATATCGAGTTCGCAATCATATACCTTGTTCGCCTTGAGTCCCGAAAGTGCTGCGCCGTCTTTCGCCTGTTCGGTCAGCCGGCTCTTAACCTCGATATGCGCCGACAGCATATCGAGCGCAGCACAAGATGCCTCATTTTTTGGAAGAGCAGGATTGGCTGGAAGCCCAAGCTCGCAATCTCCATAACAGACGACCGTAAGCACCTGGGCGACTTTCCAAGAAACCAAATCAATCTCGCGGACCGACTGTGCGCTCGCATGTTCGACAATCGAGGCCATATACCGGGCCAGTTTAGTATTCGAAACGCTTACCGCCGCCAAATAGACACCAAGTGCCTCGGTGGGCGTCGGCTCCAACGCGGGCTTGTCGGCATCCGTCGTCCTCAGTACCGCGCGACAGACATCCCCTCCATGCCCAGTCAGAGCCAAATCGACACCATACTGTCCAGCAAGCTCAAGGACGGCGTCGCGATCCAAAAAGGCATCTGCCAAATCCATCGCAGCATCGCATCGGCCCGCCTTGAGCAGAATGCGTGCCGCGCGCATAACGAGCTCTGGACGAATTTCCGCAACCATTTTTCGTAATCTCAGGCGCGCGTTATCCTCGGTGCCCATACACGTAAAGCTTCGGTCGACCGGATCGACACCAAAAATCGGATAATCACGAACAAGATAGGACTGATCGATCATGGAGAGCCTGACACCGCATGCCTCAAGTTCCGCAATCTTGCCCTCGCCCATCAGGGCCATCACGCACGCCACGTTAAATAGGGCGCCGTTATCGATTGATGCCATATCGGCAAGTGCCGCACCGTATACGTTGACAATCTCGTTTTCGAGCAAGCTGGCAACGTCGCCCTCTCCGTACAGCCCCGTCTGCATAGCCGAAACCAACTCGGGAACACCCTGTGTGAGCTGGTAAAAATCGAGCGACGTGCTAATCGAGAACGCCGATGCCCAAGCCGAATACTCATAGGCATGCACCTTGAGCATCTGCGCATTGATCTTGACCGAGTCACCCAGCCCGCGAATCAACTGGCGATTTGAGGGGCGGCAGGTGACAAAGACCCCGATCCCCATAGTGCGCAGGCCTCGAATTCGATCGATAAGCTCCTCGGTATCTTGCTGATCGAGGTTGGGGACGTTATCAATCGCAATCAACGATCGCGGTTTGTCCTCAAGTTCATCTGTGACCACTTCGAGCTGCATAAACACCTCGCGGGCAATCGCGCGGTCAGCCTCGATGATTCGCACCAGACCGCGCGTCGGGTCGCTTTTGACTTCCTGAGTGTACTGAAGCAATATCGATGTTTTTCCAAACCCATCTGGTGCATAGAGCAACACAATGCCCGCCTTGCGGCCCTTGACAATCAACTCGCTCATCAGGCGATCACGTCGGACCATATAACCTGTGCCCAATGGCGCCAATTCGAGATCATCCGTATCGTTCAGCCCGTTCATCATGCTCGCTCCTTACCTCGGCCACATGGACACCGTAATCGCAAGACAGCCCAAGCCATCCCGTAAATCGAACGACGCAGAGTTTTAGGTTGTCTTTCGGTTCGCATTTGGCAAGTTTTTGTTCAGCGAGCGCCGATTGAAACTTTTCCCCCAACCAACCGGTCTTTGCGCAGGTCAATGCGCTTGCCAGCATGTCCCACTCATTTGGCAGTGTAACGCAATGGGGCTTGTAATATTTTGTTGCGCAACTCGCCTACGCGCTGCTACCGTTTGCGACTCATTAGTAGCATATTTGAATAGAATATGCTAGAGAATGCATCACACTATACGAGGCACCACCGTCAAGCTTTTGGCAAGCTAATGTTATGCACACCATAAAGCCCGCGCTCATTCTGATTCCGCTGGCAGATATTGCGGACGGACGCAGCATAGGGGCCCATGAGTCTATAAGCTAGCCGCCATCCCGCATATGCATAATAAAAAAGGCCCCCGCAGAACGGGAGCCTGTAACAAAGTAATAACAAATCGCTCGGATTGTACTACTCGCAGAGCGAAAGGGCAGCCTCGTCGGCAACGACGACGCAGTTGGTGTGCAGCTGCAGGATCGAAGCCGGGCACTCGGGCGTAACCGGGCCATAGCACATATCGTGCACAGCCTGAGCCTTGGCCTCGCCGTTGGCGACGACCAGGATCATGCGGGCATACATGATGGTCTGGGTACCCATGGTGTAAGCCTGGCGGGGAACGTCGTCGATGCTATCGAACAGGCGGCTGTTGGCCTGAATGGTGCTCTCGGTGAGGTCGACGCAGTGCGTACCCTTGGAGAAGTGGTCATCGGGCTCGTTGAAGCCAATATGACCGTTATTACCAATGCCGAGCAGCTGCAGATCCGGGTAACCGGCGGCAGCGACGAGCTTATCGTACTCGGAGCAGGCAGCGGCGGCATCGGGGTTGGAGCCATCGGGCACGTGCGTGTTATTCAGATCGACGTTGATGTGATCGAAGAAGTTCTCGCGCATGAAGTAGTGATAGCTCTGGGGATCATCGTGCGAAAGGCCGCGATACTCGTCCAGGTTATAGGTGCTGACCTCGGAGAAGTCAATATCGCCCTTCTTGTACCAATCGGCGAGCTGCTTGTAGGCGCCAATCGGAGTGGAGCCGGTGGCAAGACCGAGCACGCAATCGGGCTTAAGGATAACCTGCGCCGAGATGATATTGGCGGCCTTGCGGCTCATATCCTCGTAGTCTTTAGCTTTAATGATCTTCATTACGCATCCTTTCTCGTAGAAGAGAGGCAAGGCTCCCCTTACAAGCACTTGCCCGCGGCCTGCGTCGGCCGCAACCAACGTGTGCGGCCACCAGGGCGAGGTCGCGTAATGTATGTATCTCGTGTCTAGCCGCGTCGAGGCCCCTGCCCGTCCACGGTGACCCGAAGCCTTTTAGCCTCGGACATTTTTCATCTTGCCACGAAGGGCGCCCTCTTTCAAGGGCGCCCTCCGTAAACGTGTTTGAATTGTAGGCCAAAGGGCAAGCGAACGAGTTAGCGCTCGCGAGCGACGATGAGCTGATCCATCTCCTCGACATGCTCGCCGACGGAGCCCTTGATGCTCGAGAACTCAACAGAGTTGCACACCAAGATGGGAACCGTCACATCGTAGCCCTCGGCCTCGATTGCCTCGCGTTCAAACTCGATAAGCACATCGCCCTTATGGACGATATCGCCCACCTGTGCATGCACGGTAAAGTGTTTGCCCTCGAGCTGAACGGTATCGAGTCCAACGTGGATTAAAACATCCAAGCCATCGACCGTGTTGAGCGCAACGGCGTGTCCCGTTGGAAAAATCGCCTCGATCTTGGCATTCGCTGGTGCAATCACGCGCGTGCCCGTAGGCCGAATGGCAACGCCTTGGCCCAAAAGGCCAGTGGCAAACGTCTGGTCGTTAACCTCGGAAAGCGGAATGACATCGCCCGAGATGGGAGCATCCAGCGTAAGGACTCGACCACGCATACCAAAAGACCTTAGGACTTTAGTGAACATGCTCCCCCTTGGACATACCAATAATCAAAACCAGTTTTAGTAGTTTACCACTTGGCATTGGTTTTTGACCATTAGGGAAGTTCGCGCTTGACAACCTCGACGATGTCGTCAACGACGCGCTGAGTCAGCTCGTGCGTCTCGGCCTCGGCCATCACGCGAACCAGCGGCTCGGTACCGCTCGGGCGCACCAGAATGCGGCCGCGACCGTTAAGCTCCTTCTCGGCGGCAGCGACAGCGTCCCAAATGGGCTGGCAATCGTCCAGACCGGCCTTGTTGTCGGAATGCACGTTGACGAGCACCTGCGGGTACTTCTTCATGATGCCGGCAAGGTCGGTGAGGGTGCGGCCAGTGCGCTTGAGCACGGCCAGCAGCTGCAGCGCCGTCACCAGGCCATCGCCGGTGGTGTTGTGCTCCAGGAAGATGATGTGGCCGGACTGCTCTCCGCCGATAACGGCGCCGTCCGCGAGCATGCGCTCCAGCACGTAGCGGTCGCCCACGGCGGTCTGCACCATCTCAAAGCCCTGTTCCTTCATAGCGATGGAAAAGCCCAAGTTGCACATAACGGTCGAGACGATCTCGGAGTTGGCGAGCTTGCCGCGAGCGGCGAGGTCAGAGCCGCAGATGGCCAGGATGTAATCACCATCGATCTCGTTGCCCTCGCTGTCCACGAACAGCACGCGATCGGCGTCACCGTCGTGGGCCAGGCCGATGTCGGCGTGGGTGCGCAGCACGAGCTCGCGCAGGGGCTCAAGATGAGTGGAGCCGCACTCAACATTGATGTCGGTGCCACAGTAGTCGGTATTGATGGCGTGTACCGTGGCGCCCAGACGCTGAAGCGCGGCAGGCGTGGTCTGGCAGGAAGCACCGTGACCGCAGTCAACGGCAACGACCAGGCCGTCGAGCTTAAGGCCGCCGAGGGTGCTGATAGCGTGGTCGACGTATGCCTTGCGAGCGTCCTTCATCTTGATGATGTGGCCCACACCGGCGCCGGTCGGCAGCGTGTCGGCAGCCATGGCCTCCTCGGACATGACCCAGGCGCTGATCTCTTCTTCAACGGCATCGGGAAGCTTCATGCCCTTGCGACTAAAGAACTTGATGCCGTTAAACTCCGGCGGATTGTGCGAAGCGGAGATGACGATGCCGCCGTCGAGGTCGTTTTGGACGGTGAGCAGCGCCACGGCCGGCGTAGGGATAACGCCGCAGCAGTGCGGGCGACCGCCCTCGGCCATAATGCCAGCGGTCAGAGCGCTCTCGAGCATGGTGCCCGAAAGACGCGTGTCGCGGCCAACGCAAATGTCCGGACCAAGGAACTTGGTCGCCGCACGGCCAAGGCGAAACGCGAGGTCGCACGAGAGGTCGGCGTTGGCGACGCCACGGACGCCGTCGGTACCGAAGATGTTCTGGGGCATAGGATCGCTCCTTCCCAAGTGGGCAAAACGCACTCGCCCACCCTAGTCGAAAAAGAAAAGCGGGACCCGCCGAGCAATCGGCAGGCCCCGCTTGTACATTGTATCTCGTAAGGAGATAAAACCTTAGCGCTTGGAGAACTGGGGAGCGCGGCGGGCCTTCTTGAGGCCGTACTTCTTGCGCTCGACCACGCGAGCATCGCGCGTAAGGAAACCGGCCTTCTTGAGGTCAGCACGGTAGTCGCCAGCGTTCAGAAGAGCGCGAGCGATGCCCAGGCGCAGAGCGCCGGACTGACCGGAGATGCCGCCGCCATCGCACAGAGCGATAACGTCGAACTGACCGGCGGTATCGGTCACCTTGAAGGGAGCAAGGGCGTTCTCAACGAGCTGATGACGGCCGAAATACTGCTCGGCGTCACGCTTGTTGATGGTCACCTTGCCGGTGCCGGGGACGAGACGGACGCGGGCGACGGCGTTCTTACGACGGCCGGTACCCTGGTAGACAACGGTGTTCTCAGCCATCTTTAAGCCTCCAGCTCAATCTTCGTGGGGTTCTGGGCAGCATGCGGATGCTCGGCACCAGCGTAGACCTTAAGCTTGGTCATCTGGGCACGGCCGAGGGTGGTCTTGGGCAGCATGCCGCGAACGGCGCGCTCGATGACCTTCTCCGGGTGCTTCTCCATAGCCTGGTGGAAGCTCTCAGCCTTGAGGCCGCCGTTGTAGCCGCTGTGGCGATAATAGGTCTTCGTGTCGGCCTTGTTACCGGTAAGCTGGACCTTATCGGCGTTGATGACGACAACGAAGTCGCCGCAGTCGCTGTTGGGCGTGAACTGGGGCTTGTTCTTACCGCGCAGGATCATTGCGATCTGGGTGGCAAGACGGCCCAGGACAGCACCATCGGCGTCGACGAGAACCCAGTTGCGCTGGACCTCGCCCTGCTTGGCGTAGTGAGTCGATTTCGAAATCACTTAGACTCCTCCATGTACAGTACGTGTTGTTACAGAGATTCACGGGGCTCTGCAAGTAACCCGTCCATATTACCCCGCCCGTCGCCCGAGTCAACAGGTATTTTGGCTCTGACCAGACTTTCTGCACATGTCGTCCATCGGTAATGATGTCGCGACGCTAGCGCTCGACAAATGCCTTGATATCACTCAGCAGACGCTTTGCCTCCTGACGACCCTGAATATACAGGTCGAGAAGCTTTGCCGGATCGTGCTCGACGTGACCGACCTCGACAGGCTTTTGCGGGGCAACGACCAGCGCGCGGCCCTCGCGCTCATACTTCCACAGATGCATGCGCTGGATGTTATAGCGGTCGTGGCGCGTCTCGATAGCCTCGAGCAGATAGGGGTAGTCGGCATAGCGGGCGCGTGCGGCAGGCATAAACTCGTAGGGCTTTTTCTCGTACGAGCGGTCCTGCGTGACAATGACAACCGCGCGATCGAAGCCGGCCTCCTTCAGCACGTGCTCGATGGGGACCGAATCGGCTACGCCGCCGTCGACGTATTTGTGCCCGTCGATCTCGACCGACGGCGTCACCAGCGGCAGCGACGTCGAGGCGCGCACGGCATCGAGGTCGAGCACGGCGCTTTTGACCGGCAGGTATGCAGCGGTTCCAAAGAGCATGTCCGTCGCGACGGCGTACATCTCGATGGGGCTCGCGTCGAATGCCTCGTTATCAAAGGGATCCAAGCGGTCCTGGACATCGTTGAAGATGAAGTCGTAACCCACGATGGAGCCCGTGGACGCAAACGATGCGGCACCCATGAAGCGGTTGTCGTTGCAGAAAGCCAGGTTGATGCGGTTGGCACGGCCGATCTGGTGCGACTTGTAGTTCACGCCGTTGAGGGCGCCGGCCGATACGCCATATACTGCCGGAATCTCGACGCCAGCCTCCATGAGGACGTCGAGCACGCCCGCGGTAAATTGCCCGCGGAAGCTGCCGCCCTCCAAAACGAGCGCGACCTTGCCGGCGTTCTTTGCCTTATCTTCTGCCGTCATGTTGACCTCCTACTGTTTCGTTTTGGCCTTCTTCTACCCAGTTTTGAGATGGAGAGCGCATGGGTTTTGGAGTTGAGTAGGACGGGGCGGCTGGCGGAAAGCACGTCCCGCTCTGGGGGGCGATTCCGGGATGGACTTTCCGCCAACAACCCATCCGGAAAATGCATCCCATTCTGAGCGTAGATTCTGGGATGCAACTTCCGCTTGAGGCGTCAACGTGAGTAGTCAATTTGGGACGGGGCTATTTTAGCTGCCCTTTGACTGTCGACGAATTATTGGGGGTCGGAACTAATATCGACTGGCTTATAGGGGTAGCTAAAATAGCCCCGTCCCAAATTGACTACTCCACCTTGTAGAGGCTTTGCGCGGAGAATCCGCGTATTTGCTTCGCAAATCCGCACCGGCTTCGGCCGCCTGCCGGCGTCCTCGCCCGCGGGCTAAAAACGCTTACGCGTTTTCTTTACGCCCGCGCCCTGCATAGAGTTCGATTCTCCGCGGTGCGGGGATGACGCTGGTGCAGGGCGTTGCCGGCTGTCATCCGATCGGCATCGCATCTATATAGGGTCGAGGCTTTGCGCGGAGAATCCGCGTATTTGCTTCGCAAATCCGCACCGGCTTCGGCCGCCTGCCGGCGTCCTCGCCCGCGGGCTAAAAACGCTTACGCGTTTTCTTTACGC
>NZ_JBQKDZ010000015.1:0-54805 GCF_052121575.1 Collinsella sp. LCP19S3_C9 | reverse complement strand
TCGAGCTTGCGGACAGGGTCGAGGCGGCATAGGATATCAACCGTATTCCAGATTCTGGGACGCCGGGCCGACTCGCTTCGGATCGGGCACTACACCAACTTTCTCGACACTGCCGCCTTATCCCCTCCGAGTTGCGGTGAAATAAGGACTGAATAGGCCTTTTAACGGCTAAAACACTCCCTATTTCACCGCAACTCAGGGGGGGGATTGCATTACTGGTAGCGCAGGCACTCCACGGGGTCGAGTTTTGCGGCCCGGCGGGCGGGGTAGAAGCCAAAGATTACGCCGATGCCGACGGAGACCGCAAAGGCCAGCAGCACCGTGGCGATCGAAAAACTCGGCGTTATGGTACCGCTGGCACCGAGTTCGCCAAGCACGCCGGAACCCGCGGCGAACATCGCTAGGCCCCAGGCAAGCAGGTAGCCAATCAGGACACCTAGCAGACCGCCGGTGATGCACAGCGCCGAAGACTCGGCCAAAAACTGTGCGGTGATATCGCGACGGCTGGCACCCAAGGCTCGACGAATACCGATCTCGCGGATGCGTTCGGTCACATTGGTGAGCATCATGTTCATGATGCCGATACCGCCCACGAGCAGCGAAATGCTGGCAACGGCGCCCATGATGAGCGAAAACGCGCCCATAAAGGAGTTGAGGGCGTCGATGGCGCTTTTCATTGAGGTCGCCGACACGCTGTCATATTCGTCGTCATCCGCGATGTCCTTCATGCTGCGCACCTTGGATTCAATCATCTTGCACAGCTCATCCATGTCCGTACCCTCGGCGGCGAGCGCCGTTACGCTGGGAAAAGACGGGTTCTCGTCGCCAAAGAGGCCCGAGATGGTCTCGCGCGGCATGTAGAGCGTGAGTGAGCCCATGGAGTCGCTGCCGCCGTCGATAACGCCGATAATCTGCACCTCGCCGTTCGACACCTTGATGGTCTTGCCGAGCGCGTCCTGTTCGTTGCCGTACAGCTGGTCCGCGCCGCCGCGGCTGATGAGCGCCACGCGTGCGCCAGATTGGGACTCAGCCTGGGTATAGGTGCGCCCCGCGACGAGCTTGCTGGCTCCCACTGCGTCGAGCATGTCGCTATCGACGCCCTGCGCCATGACGTTATAGCTTTTGTCACCGGCCTTGTACTCGGTATAGGCACTGTCCACGATACCGATCTGCTCGATCTGCGGCACCATCTTGCGAAGCTTCTCAACGTCCGACTCGGTGAGCTCTTGCGACGAATAAATCTGCACCATACGCGCGGCGTTGAGGCCCAGGCTGTTGACCAGGCTGTTTTGGATGCCGCCGATAAGCGAGGTCATGGCAATGACGGAGGCGATGCCAATAACAATGCCCAGGATGGTGAGTAGGCTGCGTCCCTTGTTGGCCTCGAGGGAGTGAAGGGCTTCTTGGATAAGGTCGCACGTGCTCATGCCTTCACTCCTTTCGTCGGATTGGCGTGTGCGGAAATCATGGGCAGGTTATCAATGGCGCCGTGCAGGGTCTGCGGTGCGTGCGCGATGTACGCGCCGTCGTGGATTCGGCCGTCGCGAATGGTTACGGCACGGTCGGCCTCGGCGGCGATACCGGGATCATGCGTGATGAGCACAATGGTCTTGCCACGTTCCTGGAGTTTGTGGAAGGTCTCCATCACGAGCGCTCCGGTGGCGGAGTCCAGGTTTCCCGTCGGCTCGTCCGCCAGGATGATGGGCGGGTCGTTGACGAGGGCGCGCGCGATGGCAACCCTCTGCATCTGTCCGCCTGAGAGCTCGGAGATGCGGTGGTCCCAGTGGTCGACCGGCAGCGTGACGGCTTGCAGCGCATGAACGGCGCGCATCTCACGCTGAGCCCGCGGCACGTTGGTGTACGACAGCGGCAGCATGACGTTTTCGATGACCGATAGGCGCGGCAGCAGGTTAAAGCTCTGAAAGACAAAGCCGATGCTCAGGGCGCGGACTTCGGTGAGCTCGTCATCGTCGAGCTCCGCCACGTTGAGGCCCTGCAGGTAATAATCGCCTGCCGTTGGCTTGTCCAGGCAGCCCAGGATGTTCATGAGCGTTGACTTGCCCGAGCCAGAAGGGCCGGTAATGGCCACGAATTCGCCGGGATTCACTGCCAGGCTCACGTTATGCAGGATATGGGCGCAGCCGGCCTCGCTCTCAAAAATGCGATGCACGTTGCGGATGTTGATGACGGGACGCATTACAAGCCCTCGTCGGCAGACATGCTGCCAGAGTCGTCGCCGTCGGCCGTCATGCCTGCGCCGGTGTCCACGATGAGGGTGTCGCCGTCGCGCAGCTTGGTAACCGGTACGTCTGCGTTGATCTCATTGCCCTGGTCGTCGCGCTTGACCTGCGTCTTGCCGACCACGGCGTCGTTTTCGTTTTGCGTCACAATGGTCACCTTCACGCGGCGCATCTCCTTGCCTTCACCGTCGGTTGCCACGTTGACGTAATAGTGCTCGCCATCCTCGGTCATGAGCGCCATGGTCGGCACCATCACCACATCGTCGAGCTGCTCGGTTACCACCGAGACCTCGGCGGTCATGCCCGGCTTGAGGCGCGCGTCGGGCGCGTCAATCAAAATATCGACGTTATAGGTCACGCTACCGCCGCCACCGTAGGTGGAGTCGGAGTTTGCCACCGAAGCGATTGTCGTGACCGTTCCCTGGCTCACGATATCGGGAAAGGCCGGATAGGTAACGTTGGCGCTCTGGCCCACTGCGATCTTGGCGATATCCTTTTCGCCCACCTGAACGGTGACCTTCGTCTTGGAGAGGTCAGCGATCTGCATGCACTGCTTGCCGCCGGTCGTATCGCCTTCGCCCATAATCATGCCGCCCGTCACCGTGGCGCCGACCTTGGCGTTGAGCTCGACGATGCTGCCCGAGCTGGGCGCGGTCACAGTGCGCTCGGCGGCTTTGGCGTTGGCCTGGTCCAGGGTCGCCTGGGCCGAGGCCAGGTTACGTTGGGCGCTCGAGATGGCGCTCGTGTCGGCACTCGTGCCGGTGCTACCGCTGGCGCCACTTGCGCCTGCCGCATCTGTGTCAGTCGCCGGAGCGGCTTGGGCGGCAGCTACCGCTTTCTGCGCGTTGGCGAGGTCTTCCTGTGCCGCCGCCACCGCGCGCTGCGCCTCGGCAACGTTGCGATCGAGCTCGTCATTTTTAATGGTCATGAGCACATCGCCCTCGTTAACGGACTGGCCGGCTGATACGTTGATCGATGCCACCGTGCCGTCGACAGAAGGGGAGACCACCGAAGCCGAGATAGGCTTGAGCTGGCCTTTAGCCTCGACGGTGGTCGTAAATGTACCCTCGGTGACCATGTCGGTCACCGGCCCGTTGGTACCTGCGGGCCGTGCGTTAATGACGAAGGTTACGACAACGGCGATGAGCACAATGGCGGCCACGACGCCGGCCGCAATGCCGCGTCGGATGAGCTTTTTGCGCCGACGCTCGGCACGCTTCGCCTTGAGCTTGGCGTAGGCCTCTTCGTCAGAAATCTCGGTTGCATCGCTTGTGCTGCCGTTTTGCTGTGTGGCGCGCATGTTTGTTATGAGGGGAAGCGTTTCGGTGGCACCCTCGGGCGCTCGCTCGGTATCATTCGGTCCCGGGGTGATGGTGGGGACATTCGACATGGCGTCTCCTTTATAGAAAGTTCTTCGATAAGTATATGCGCCCGTCGCGAGAAGCGGGTGCATATGGCGGATTCTTTCGGAACTGTTAGATTGGAGCGTCAGTTCCCCGTTGTGCGAAGGCGTGTTTCCCTACGAGTGCACGACCACGCATAGGCCTACGTTGATGCAATCGTGGAGTGCCTTGGCATCGGCCAGACGCAAGTTGATGCAACCGTGGCTGCCGCACCATTTGTACGAATTTGGGTCGTCAAAGCTCTGATCGTTTTGCCATGTTGCATCATGGAAACCAACCATGTTGCCTTCAAACGGCATCCAATATGACACGGGGCTTTCGTATTTTGGTTTTCCGGTCTTTGGGTCTTTGGCACCGATGAGCTTGCTTGCGCCGTCATTGCTATTGATCTGCCAAACGCCCTCGGGGGTGGCATCCTCTCCCGGTTTGCCCGAGATAAAGTTGGCCTCCCAAACGATATTACCGTTCTCGTCATAGTAGCGCGCGTGCTGCTCGGACAGGTCGACGTCGATATACGCCTTCCAGTCGGGCTCTCCCTTTGCGGTATAGGTGTCGGCCTTCTGGGAGTACTTAATCTCGATTTCGCCGGTCTGCTTGTTGTTAATGGCGTCCTCGACCTGCTTGGCGAGTGCGTCGCTATCGACGGACCAGCCAAAGTCACCGCCCTCGACGGCACATTCTTTGCCGTCGGCACGCGTCCACCAGCGGGTGGTGCCCACGGTATTAAAGCCGTTGGCGAGCTCGGCTGCCCAGCTACCGATCTGCGACGTATCGAGTGTGGGGTTGGCCGGATCGGCAAAGCTGATCCACTGCAACACGGAGCTGCCGTCGACCTTGCCGGCATCCTCGCCGTTGAGCTTGAGGGTCACGTTGACGCCCAAGAAGTTGTTGGCGGCATCGCATGCGGCCTGAATCTGATCATTGGTCAGCGTTCCGTTGAGCGGCTCATAGGCATCGTTGCCGAGCTTGGAAAGATCTACGGTCTCGGCCAGCGAGGCAAGCTCGAGCTCGGCATACTTAATGACATGCTCGCGGTTGAGTTTTTCGTTGGAGCGCGCCTTCTCGACGGTAAACTTGCCGGCTTGCTCGTCATAGGAGCTATTGGCCTCGAACGTACCCGAACGGCCCTCGTTAAACTCGTCAATGGCGGCGCCCAGATCCTCCTCAAACTTCTTTTGGTCAAAGGTGTCAGAGAGCATGGACAGGTCGACGTCTTGTTCAAGATCGACTTCGTTGGAGGTGGCGGTTGTTTTGGTCTTGCCGCTTAAGGATTCCACAAGGCGGACCGGCCATATAAAGGCTTCGTTGCGGCTGATGATTTCTTTTGCGGCAGCTTCGCCGTCGACGATGGGTTCATCGGACTCGGGCTGATAGCTCCAGTTAAAGTCATCGCCTGTCACCGTGAGTTTATAGTGCTTCCATGCCGAGTTGACCTTAGTGGCAGCAGACGAAGCGTTGGAGAACGAGACGTCGACGCCGGCAATGGTGGTGTTGGGGTAGGCTACCTGCGAAAATGCGACAACGCCAACAATGTAAACGACAACAATGAGGCCCAGAGCAACGAAAAGGGTCATTTTGGCCCCGGATTTTTTCCCGTTGGCGTGGTTCTCTGACCCACGGGGGCCCTTATGATGGTTTTGCGTGTGTGAAGGCGCGTGCTTAGTCGCTTTATTGCTCTGACGCTGCTGATATGCATGGGGGTTCTGGCGCTGTGAGGTGTTTCCCGAACCATGCTTTGTGCTACGCGTTGGCGTAATGGGGCGCGGCGACTGGACGCCGCCGGTGTGCCTGCTCGGCTGCTGCGGATCGGGAATCAGTTGGGTGCGGTCGTTTTGCGACATCGTATGCATATCCTTCGAATTTCGCCTTGCGGCTCATCGTGTTTTTACTGGGCTTGCATTATAGCGATTACCTAGTTGTTTGTGGTATTGAAACGGTGGCATTGGCAAGAGGTTGGACATTTGTCCCACCTCTTGTTTTGGACTGGTCTTTATCCGCACACGCCGCATTTAGCGCAAGCCGAAAGCGCGGCCGGAGCCTGCGCGATGCCGCCCTTTGCCGTCTCGCGCAGCGTGGCCGGCAACGCGTGGCCCACCGAGAGCATGACGTGTGCCATCTGGTCAAACGGCACCAGGCTCTTAATGCCGGCAAGGGCGAGCTGCGCCGAGCTAAATGCGGCCGCCACGCCGATCGCGTTGCGGTTTTGGCATGGCACTTCGACAAGGCCGCCCACGGGATCGCATACAAGACCAAGCAGATTGCTCAGTGCGATAGAGCTAGCGTCGAGTGCCTGCTCGGGCGTGCCGCCCAGCATCTGGACTAGCGCGGCAGCGGCCATGGCGGCGGCGCTGCCCACCTCAGCCTGACATCCGCCTTCGGCACCGGCGACGCAGGCACTTGTGGTGAGGTTGAGACCAATCGCGGCAGAGCAGTAGAGTGCGTCCATGACCTGTTCGTCATCGAGCTGTAGATGGTCGGCGAGCGCCAACACGCAGCCGGGCACGACGCCCGCAGAGCCGGCCGTGGGGGCGGCGACGATGACGCCCATGGCGGCAGAGCGCTCAAGCACGGCCATGGCGCGGGCTACGGCTTCGGTTTGGACGGCGCCCATCAGGTTTGTGCTCAGATCGTTGCGGCATGTGGCGTCGACGAGTTTTGCCTCGCCGCCGATAAGCCCGCCGAGCGAGCGCTGCGGTGCGGCGATGGGCGCCGTTGTCTCCTCGCGCATGACCTCGAGTACGCGGCGCATGGCGGCGACGGCGTGCTGCTCGCCGGTCAGGCGGGCTTCGCGTACGGCCATGACGGCGCCAATGTTGAGGCCCAGCTCGGCGCAGGCGTCGAGGAGCTGTTCGCCATCGTCGAAGATTTCCTTGGCGGAAACGCCGGGGGAGAGCGATGAGGCCGAGCCGGGAAGCTCAATGAAGGTGGCGTAATCGACATTGTCGAGCATGCGTAGCATGGGAACGACGATGTCATCGGGGGTGCCGTCGGTCTCAAAGACGGAATAAGCTTGGCCGCCTACCTCGGTTCGGTAGGTGCGGCAGAAGGCAATGTTTACGTGTGCGTAGGCGAGCTGGTTTGTGAGCGCGGCGAGAACGCCGGGGACATCCTGGTGCGCCACAAACAGGGTGGAATACATGCCCGAGATATCGACGCCGACGCCGTTGATGCGGCTGATGCGCATCTTGCCGCCGCCAAGGCTCTCGCCGCGGACCTGCGCCGTGGCGCCCGTGTCATCGACCATGTCGATGTCGACGGTGTTGGGGTGGATGGAGGCGTCGTCGCCCTTAATGTCAAAGTGATAGCTGAGGCCCCGCTCGCGCGCGAGGTCAAAGGCCTGCTTGATGTTTTCGTCGTCGGTATCGAGGCCCAAGATGCCCGCGACGAGTGCGCGGTCGGTGCCATGGCCGCGGTAGGTGTGGGCAAAGGAGTTCCACAGGCCAAAGGTGACCTTGGTGATGCGGCCTTCCAGCAGGCTGGCGGCAACCTGGGCGCAACGCAGGGCGCCGGCGGTGTGCGATGAGCTGGGGCCGACCATGATGGGGCCCAAGATCTCGAATGCCGAGGTCGTAGCTAGTGTTTGCGGCTTTCCTGCCATGGCTGCTCCTTTGCCTTGTCTCGTCGTCCCGAGGAGCGGGGCATAAGGTCGCCTGCTCGGACAGTCCTGCTCGCACGGAGAGCACATTAAGTGCTCTCCGGCTCGTGCGGAACTCGCGATCGACCTTATGCCCCGCCCCTCGGGACTAAGGATACATGGTTGGAGCTGCTAGATGGCAAAATTCATTAGCTAGGGATGTGTCTTACCTTGCGTATCGACACATCTTCACCACCGTGTAAATAAAAAGGTACCGGTTGTTCCGGTACCTCTTTTTGGTGCGTTTTTATTTGGCTGTGGCTTTTCTCGTTAGCTTACAGGCCGCAGGCTGCTTTGAGTTCGTCGATGCGGTCCGTTTTCTCCCAGGTAAAGTCGGCGTCTTCGCGGCCAAAGTGACCGTAGGCTGCCGTCTTTTCATAGATGGGGCGACGCAGGTCCAGGTCGCGGATGATTGCGCCCGGGCGTAGGTCAAAGGTCTTCTCCACGGCCTCGACGATCTTGTCCTCGGCAACATGCGCGGTGCCAAAGGTGTCGACCATGATCGACAGCGGCTTGGACACGCCGATGGCGTAGGCCAGCTCGACCTCGCAGCGATCGGCCAGGCCGGCGGCGACTACGTTCTTGGCGACCCAGCGAGCGGCGTACGCGGCAGAGCGGTCGACCTTGGTGCAGTCCTTGCCGCTAAAGGCGCCGCCGCCGTGACGGCCGTAGCCGCCGTAGGTGTCGACGATGATCTTGCGGCCGGTCAGGCCCGTGTCGCCCATGGGGCCGCCCACGACAAAGCGGCCGGTGGGGTTCACATAGATATCGGCGCCATCCCACGGCATGTTCTCGGCATCCATGACGGGTGCGATGACATGCTCGATGAGGTCGGCCTTGATCTTGCCCATGTCCTCAACTTCGGCAGCGTGCTGCGTGGAGATGACGATGGTTGTGACCTCCACGGGCTTTCCGTCCTCGTAGCGCACGGTGACCTGGGTCTTGCCGTCGGGGCGCAGATAGGGCAGGGTGCCGTCGTGGCGCACGGCGGACAGGCGTTCCGCCAGGCGGCTTGCCAGGTAGTGCGGCATGGGCATGAGGGTCTTGGTCTCGTTGGAGGCGTAGCCAAACATCATGCCCTGGTCGCCGGCACCGATCAGGTCGATCGGGTCGGTGGTAGCGCCGGTCTGGGTCTCAAATGACTCGTCGACGCCCTGGGCGATATCGGGGGACTGCTCGTGGATGAGGCTCATGACGCCGCAGGTATCGCAGTCAAAGCCAAACTTGGCGCGGTTGTAGCCGATGCGGCGGATGACGCCACGGGCGATTTCCTGCACGTCGACGTATGCTTGGGTGCGAATCTCTCCGGCGACGATGACGGTGCCGGTGGTCACGAGGGTCTCGCAGGCGCAGCGGACGTTTTCCACATTGGCGGGCACGCCGTTGGGCGCAATATAGCCCTGCTCCTGCAGCTCTATTTCTTTGGCGAGGATTGCGTCGAGGACGGCATCGCTGATCTGGTCGGCGATCTTATCGGGATGGCCTTCGGTCACCGACTCCGACGTAAACACAAAAGACCCCTGCTGGGGCGGGATGGAACGAAGCTCTTCTGACATGATTGTCCTTTCGAATAACGTGTCCCAGCGACCGTTACCATTCCGCTGGGCTCTGTATGCAGGGGCACATCATAGCGCGTAAATCCAACATTCACACCCTTTCCGCACCTACTCATTAGGTAGCTAATTTGGGACGGGGCTTTTTTAGCTACCCCGGCTGATTGTTTGCTGGTTTAGCCGATAGCCTGCCGGGGCAGCTAAAAAAGCCCCGTCCCAAATTAGCTACCCGGCTTCGATGACTGGGTCGGTGCCCTTTGTGCGGAGGTGGGCATTGTTGCTTTATACTGGTGCGGTTAGACATCCATCCTGCAATCGAGGAGATTTCCATGGCATCAGACGTTCGCGTCCGCTTTGCACCCTCACCGACGGGCAAGCTGCATATCGGCGGCGCCCGCACCGCTATCTATAACTGGGCTTTTGCCCGCGCAAACGGCGGCACGTTCATCCTGCGCATCGACGACACCGATCCCACCCGCTCTACCGACGAGAACACGCAGATCATTCTGCGCGCTATGCGTTGGCTGGGCCTGGACTGGGACGAGGGCCCCGAGGTTGGCGGCGACTTTGGCCCCTATGCCCAGACCGAGCGCCTGGACCTGTACAAGCAGGCCGCCCAGAAGCTTTGGGACGAGGGCAAGGCCTATCCCTGCTTCTGCACCAAGGAGCAGCTCGAGGCCGACCGTAAGGCCGCTCAGGAGCGTAAAGACCCCTTCCAGGGCTATCAGCGCCGCTGTCGCGATCTCGATCCCGAGGAGGCACGCCACCGCATCGAGGCCGGCGAGCCCTACGTCCTTCGCATCAAGGTGCCCGAGGACCGCGGCGATGTCGTCATCCACGACGCCGTCCACGGCGAGGTGACCTTCGACGCCAAGGAGCTCGACGACTTCGTCATCTTCCGCTCCGATGGCACGCCCACCTATAACTTCGCGACCGTCGTCGACGACGCCATGATGAAGATCACCCATGTCATCCGCGGCGACGACCATCTGTCCAACACCCCGCGCCAGGTCATGGTTTACGAGGCCCTCGGCGCGCCCGTTCCCACGTTCGCCCACATCTCCATGATCTTGGGTGCCGACGGCAAGAAGCTCTCTAAACGCCACGGCGCCACCTCGGTGGAGGAGTACCGCGACGCCGGCTACCTGTCCGACGCGTTCGTTAACTACCTGGCGCTGCTCGGCTGGTCGCTCGACGGCGAGACCACGATCATCCCGCGCGATGTCCTGGCCAGCAAGTTCTCGCTCGACCGCATCTCCAAGAACCCCGCGACCTTCGACCCCAAAAAGCTCGACTGGGTCAATGCCGAGTACATCAACAACATGTCCGACGCCCAGTTTGCCGACGAGGTCATGATCCCCGAGCTGCACGAGGCCGGCATGATCGAGGGTAACATCGAGTACGGCGAGGACTGGATCGACGCGCTTGCCGCCATCGTCAAGCCGCGCACCAAGATGCCGGTCGACGCCGTGACCGTCGCCGCCCCCATCTTTGCCACGGCCGAGACGCTCGAGTATGACGAGAAGTCTGTCAACAAGGGTTTGGCCAAGGAAGGCATGGGCGCCATTCTGGATGCCGCCAAGGCCGCGCTCGAGGGCGTGGATGAGTGGACGGCTGCCAACATCGACGCCGCGCTTGAGCCGCTGCCCGAGCAGATGGACCTCAAGAAGCGCGTGGTGTTCCAGGCTGTGCGCGTCGCCGTCTGCGGTAACATGGTGAGCCCCCCGCTGGGCGAGACCATGGCGCTCGTCGGCCGCGACGACTGCTTGGCGCGCATCGACCGCGCCCGCACGATGGCGCTGTAGCAGCTGCGTAAACGCATGTTTCTGAGCCCCGTTCACCCGAGCGGGGCTCTTGTTTCTAAAGACGTATGGGATGGGAGGTACAGAGACCATGGCCGAGCAACTGTCGCTGTTTGGTTCGCCGGAACCGGATGAAGCTCCGAGGTCCGCGGTCCCTGCCGCCGCCCCGGCGCAGCCCGAGCTCGCACCCGAACCCGTCTCCGCCTACGCGAGCGTGGTCCTCGACATCCCGACCCGTGCGCTCTCCGAGCCCTTCGACTACGGCATCCCGCAGTCCTTTGCCAACGATGCCCAGATCGGGTCCACGGTCCTGGTCCACTTTGGCAACCGTGCGGCCGCGGGCTATATCGTCGATATCGCGCCCGGGCTGGGCGACCTGCAAGGCAACGACACTCTCGACCCCTTGCGCATCAAGCCCATCGAGGCCATCCTCAGCAAGCCGCTCTTTACCGCCGAGGCTGCACGCATTGCGCGCTGGATGAGCCACGAGTACGTCGCGACGCTTTCCGAGTGCCTGCGTCTGTTCTTGCCTCCGGGAGGCAGCCCGCGTGTCGTGAAAGGCGATGACGGCGTGTGGGCCGTTGAGCGCCCCGCCGTAAAACCCATCCAAAACCGTTGGGTCATGCTCACGCCCGAGGGATTCGACTACACGCCGCCCAAGGCAGCGGTCCGTCAGCGTCAGCTCATCGACGCGCTCCAATGCGGCCCGGTCACGACGCGCGACCTCAACCTGCTCTACAACAGCATGTCGGCGACCATTAAAGCGCTTGAAAAACGCGGCGTCGTGGTGGTGGAGGAGCGCCGCGCCTGGCGTGGGTGTAGCGAGCAGACCACGTTGTCCTCGGCAAGCGGCAAGGCGCCGGTCTCTCTCACCAACGGCCAGCAGCAGGCGCTCGCCCAGATTGAACGCGCCCGCCTTGATGCCCATGGCGACGTGGTCCTTGTCGATGGCGTCACCGGTTCCGGCAAAACCGAGGTTTACCTCTCGGCGATTGAGCGCGTGCTGGCGGCCGGCCGTTCGGCCTGCGTGCTCGTGCCCGAGATCTCGCTGACGGCCCAGACCGTCGGCCGCTTCCGCTCGCGCTTTGGCGAGTCGGTCGCGGTCTTCCACTCGCGTCTTTCGGCCGGCGAGCGTCTGGACCAGTGGGATATGGTTGCCAGCGGTGCCGCGCGCGTGGTCGTGGGCGCCCGCTCGGCGCTCTTTTGCCCGCTCAGCGATCTTGGCCTCATCATCATCGACGAGGAGCACGAGACCAGCTACAAGCAGGGCTCCAGCCCGCGCTACCATGCGCGCGAGGTGGCTGCCGAGATGGCGCGCCGCTATCGGTGCCCGCTCGTGTTGGGCTCCGCCACGCCCTCGGCCGAGGCCCTCGACCGCTGTCGCCGCGGTATGTACAACGGTGCCACCTGGACGCGTGTCGAGATGCCCGAGCGCCCGGGACACGCCGTGCTGCCCACGGTCCGCATTGCCGATCTGCGCCGCGAGTTCGCGCACGGCAGCCGCTCCATGTTCTCAAAACCGCTGATGGAGGGCTTGGAGCGTGTGATCGAGCGCCGCGAGAAGGCCGTACTGCTGCACAACCGCCGCGGTTTTGCGCCGTTTTTGATGTGCCGTGAGTGCGGCTGCGTCCCCACCTGCAACCACTGTTCTACCGCGCTCACGTACCACGAGCGCACGCACACACTGCAGTGCCACACCTGCGGATCGTCCTGGCGCGTGCAGCCCTATCCGGCGCCCACGAGTCGTTGTCCCAAGTGCGGCAGCCGCTACCTGGCAAAAATGGGGCTGGGTACGCAGCAGATCGAGGACGCCCTACACCAGATGATGCCCGACGATGTCGCCATCATTCGCATGGACGCCGATTCCACACGCGGCAAGGATGCGCACAAAAAACTACTCGAGCAGTTCGATGCCGCCGATTGCGCGGTGCTGCTGGGTACCCAGATGATTGCCAAGGGCCTCGATTTTCCCGAGGTCACGCTCGTGGGCGTGGTCAATGCCGACTTTGCGTTAAAGCTGCCCGATTTTAGGGCAGGGGAGCGCGCCTACGATTTGCTGGAACAGGTCGCCGGTCGCGCCGGTCGCGGCGATCGTCCCGGCGAGGTTATCATCCAGACATATCTGCCCGAGGACCCGGTCATTCGCGCCGTCGCCGAGCACGATCGTTCGATCTTTACCGACTACGACCTGGACCAGCGCCGCGACGCCCTGTACCCGCCTTTCGTGCGTCTTGTCAACATTTTGGTGTGGTCGGCGAATCGTGATAATGCGCAGGACTACATTGGGCGCATCGCAAAGCTCCTCAAGCGCCGCTGGCATGCCGCCGCGCCCGACTTTTTGCGAGCGGGGAGCGCCGTGCCCCAGGTGCTGGGCCCCGCTTCGTGTGTAATCGAGAGAGCCAAAGACCGTTATCGCTTCCATCTGCTTGTAAAGTCGCCGGTAGGGTACCATGTCTCTGATGATATCGACGCCTGCCTCAAAGAGGTGGGCTCCGTGCGCGGCGTGAGCGTGAGCGTTGACGTCGACGCCTATGATTTGATGTAACAACCCGAAAGGATGGCCATGGAAGCCAACGGAATCGTATTGTCGCCTGACCCTCGTTTGCGCCAGGAGTGCGCCGTCATCGATGAGATCACCCCGGCGATTGAGGCGCTTGCCGAGAAGATGAAGAAGATGATGTTCGACAACGGCGGTTGCGGCCTGGCTGCCCCGCAGATCGGCGAGCTCATCCAGCTCGTCACCATCGACTGCGACTACACCGACAAGAACGACTATGACCCGTACGTGCTCATCAACCCTGTCATTGTTGAGCAGAGTGACCATCTGGTGCCGTTTAGCGAGGGCTGCCTTTCCATCCCTGGCATTAGCTGCGAGATCGAGCGTCCCGACCATGTCGTTGTCGAGGCATACGATCTGGATGCCAACCTGATTCGCTATGAGGCCTCGGGCGACCTATTCTGCGTGTGCCTGCAGCACGAGATCGATCACCTGCACGGCAACACCATGTTCGAGCGACTCAAGCCGATGCAGCGCATCAAGGCCGTCAAGGAGTACCAGGACGCCCTGGCCCGCGGCGCTCGACCGGGCGAGACGGAGTAGGTCCCACCGTCCCCTTCCGCCGCAGGGCTTAGGTTTTGCTCCATGCTCAAACAGTCCTGCTCGCACGAAGAGCACATTAAGTGCTCTTCGGCTCGTGCGGAACTGCGCGTGGAGCAACAACCTAAGCCCTGCGGCGGAAGGGGACTGCGTTTTCGTGCTCCTTTTCGCTCGGGTGCCGTCGGGCCAGGGAGGGGCGTCTTCGCTGATAATTGCTTTGTCGGAAGAGCTGCTTTTATTGCGGCTCTTTCTTTGGTTTTGGGTATATTTGTTCTTGTTGAATTGTTATTGCGGATGGGCTGGCGACTTGGCTTTCCGCTGTTATTTGTAGCCGTCTCGGTTTTGTTTGAGGGGAGACGTTCTTTATGCGTATTGTGTTTATGGGTACGCCCGATTTCGCGGTGCCGTCACTTACTTCGCTTGTTGAGGCTGGGAATGAAATTACGCTGGTAATTACGCGTCCCGATGCTGTTCGCGGGCGTGGTAAAAAGCTGGAGCCGTCTCCTGTTAAGGCCAAGGCGCTTGAGCTTGGTCTGCCCGTTGTTGAGGCAAATCGTATGACGCCGGATGTTATTGATCGGCTTAAGGCTGCTGATGCCGATATTTTCTGTGTGGCTGCCTATGGCTGCATTTTGCCCGATGAGGTGCTGCATATGGCGCCGCTCGGTATTGTGAATGTTCATGCTTCGCTGCTGCCCCGTTGGCGTGGCGCTGCTCCCATTCAGCGTGCCATTCTTGCTGGTGACGAGGTTGCCGGCGTTTCCATTATGCGCATTGGGCATGGCGTGGATACGGGCGCTTATTGCGCGCAGGTGTCGACCTCGGTTGCCGGTAAACATGCCGAGGCGCTCACGATGGAGCTTGGTGAGCTGGGCGGCAGGCTGCTGGCCGATACGCTTCCCTCGCTTGCCGATGGCTCGGCTGTTTGGACTGAGCAGGATGAATCACTCGTCACGCATGCTGCCAAGATTTCCAAGCAGGAGATGCGTCTGGATCCGCAGATGGGGGCACTTGATTGCGTGCGTCATGTGCTTGCCTCTTCCGACACCGCTCCCGCTCGCTGCGTGATTGCCGGCAAGACCGTGCGCGTGCTCGATGCCGCGCCGGCAGATGTATCGCTTGGCGAGGGGCTCGTCGCTGTTCAGGCCAAGCGCGTCTACCTGGGCCTGTCCGATGGCGCGGTCGAACTGCTCGAGGTTAAGCCCGATGGTAAGCGTGCTATGGCTGCTTCTGCCTGGGCTGCCGGCCTGCAGGGTGCGGATCTTTCGTGGGGTGTTTTGTCATGAGTAAGCTTTCCCCCGCGCGCAAGCTCGCGCTTGATGTTTTGATGGAGGCCGATCGCCGCGGCATGTACGCGCGCGACGTGCTCTCGTCCCGCGCCTCGGCCAAGGCCATCGACCAGCGCGATTCTGCTTTCGCTGCTCGTTTGGCACTGGGCGTTGCAGCCACCCAGGGCATTTTGGATGAGCTGCTCGACCAGTTTCTCGATAAGCCCAAAAAGGTTGCGCCTCGTGTGCGCATGGCACTTCGCATCTCGGCCTTCGAGATGCTCTACCTGCATACCCCGGGTCGCGTTGCGGTGAGTCAGGGCGTTGAGCTCGTGCGCAGCGGTGCTAAGTCTGCCGCCGGTCTGGCGAACGCCGTGCTGCATAAGGTTGCGAACAACGTCGAGGACTTTGCCACTGCGGCGGATGCCGATGAGTCCGAGCGTCGTTTGGTTCGCCTATCTCGCCTGATGGGCATGCCGCGCTGGCTGTGCGCTCGCATTATGGCGTCGTTCGATACACCCGAGGGCGCGCTCGGCTTTGCCGGCAATCTGGCGCCCGCGCCGCTGGCTTTGCACGAGAATGCCTTTGCAGCCAAACCCGATCCGTACATTTCGCAGCTTGTGGCACCCGTGTTCCCGGGTTGCCATGCGCCGGTCGACGCGCAGGCCACGGTTGCGTCGGGTGTGTTTGAGCGCGCAGCCGCCGTGGCCTCGGACCTTAACGCCCAGCTCATCGCTACCGCGGCGACGCGTCCCGGGCGTTGTCTAGAGATTGGCGCCGGTCGTGGCACCAAGACCTATGTGATGATGTGCCAGGCCAAACGTGCCGGTTACGACCGTCAGCACACCGCACTCGATTTGCACGACCGCAAGTGCGACCAGAATCTCGCACGTCTGCATAAGGCGGGTATTACGGGTGTTCGTACGGTGTCGGGCGATGCCTGCGAGCTCAATGAGGTGCTCACGTCCTTTGACGCGATGCTTGGCGAGCCTGCCCTGTTCGACACGGTGTTTATCGATGCTCCGTGCTCGGGCACCGGCACCATGCGCCGTCATCCCGAGATACCGTGGCGCCTTGCCGAGGGCGACATTACGACTGAGTTGCCCCGCCTGCAGCTGACGATGCTCAAGGAAGCAGCCGCGCGCGTGGCTGCCGGCGGTGAGCTTATCTATGCCACCTGCTCGGTCTTCGACGAGGAGAACACGCAGGTCGTTGATGCCTTCCTAGCCTCTCCCGAGGGCGCCGGCTTTAGCGTGGCACCGCTTTCCGAAGCCCAGATTCTGCAGCTCCCCGAGTACGACCATGCCAAGAGCCTCGTCACCCTGCGCCAAAACGCTCGAGGCCTCTTCCAAAGTGTGCCCGTTAATGCGGACTCCTACGACGGCCACTTCTGCGCCAGACTGGTCCGCAAGTAAAACGGATTCCAAGGGTAGCTAATTTGGGACGGGGCTTTTTTAGCTGCCCTGGCCGTCAGTCGGCCAAACATTTGCGCCATCAGCTGGGGCAGCTAAAAAAGCCCCGTCCCAAATTAGCTAAAGAGTGGGAAAAATAGCCCCTTTTCATACTTGCTGCTATCAAAAGTAGAGCGGATTACGGGGCAAGATTGGTGATGCCTGACCACAGCAAAAATGGCCTAAATAAAACCGCAGGTAGATGGTTTGTTGAAATTTGCAAATTACCGGAATGGATAGAGGTTGCCAATTCGGCCCCGTAATCCGGCAGGGTTTTGAAATGTTACAAACTTAGCATCAGCCCGAAATCCGATCTAAAGAAAAGTTGCGGTGAAATGGATCCTGTTTGGCCGTTGAAAGGGCTGATTCAGGAACTATTTCACCGCAACTCATCAGGAAGCCTGGGTGTCGGGACCGCTTGTCGCTAGTGGTTATGTGGGCAGTCGGCGCAGCAACCGCTTGTGGCGCTGGTGCTGGACCCGCCACTGCGCTGGTCGGTGTTGTAGAAACCGCTGCCGTCGAACTTAATGCCGCTGGCCGAGAACGTCTTGGATGCCGGGGCGCCGCAGCTGGGGCATACGACCTCGGGAGTCTCGGACATGGGGTGCTCAACCTCAAAAACGTTGCCGCAGCTCGTGCACTTATATTCGTAGCGCGCCATAATACTTCCTTTTCAGCACAAAGCGGGCAGATCGCTCTGCCCGCAAAAATTCAAACAGCTGTAACTGTACCCCATATCGGGGGTTTTATCACGCTTCGCCCCAGAATCTATGGGTGCTGCGCAGGAGCTTCGCAGTTTTCTCTTCGGCCTCCGCAACGTCTGCCTCTTGTGCCTGCCACGTCCAGTTGCCTGTGGCTACACCCGGCACGTTCATACGTGCGTCGTCCCCCAGCCCAAGCACATCCTGCAGCGGCATCATCACCAGGGGGGCGTCGCTTGCGAGCGCGTCGCCCATCAGCTTGGCCGCCATCTCAACACCGCTCGGCTCGTCGCCGCCTGCAAAGGAGCGCGTGCACCAGCCAGCGAGCGTCGAAGTGTCGTGCGTCGAGGTGTACAGGATTTTGCCCGGCGTGGGATGAATTCGGCAGCGAACGTCGTAGTCACTAAACTCCAGTACGTCCATGCCGGGAAAACCGCAGGTCGAAGCCATAGCGCGAACGCCAGGCGTCAGATAGCCCAGATCCTCGGCAATAAAATTGAGCGGACCCAGCTCGTCGTAGGCGGTCTGGAACAGATCCTTGCCCGGACCAGCAAGCCAGCGGCCGTCGGCACAGGCTTTGCCAGCGGGAATGCTAAAGTAGTTGTGGAAGCCCAGGAAGTGGTCCAGGCGCACGCGGTCGTAGAGCGCGAACGCTCGGCGCAGGCGATCGAGCCACCAGCGATAGCCGCTCTCCTTCATGTGATCCCAGCGGAAGGTGGGGTTGCCCCACACCTGACCTTCGGGCGCAAAGTTGTCGGGCGGCGCACCGGAGATCTCGATTGCCTTGCCGGTATCGGACAGCCAGAAGTTCTCGGGCTCGCTCCACGCATCTGCCGAATCGTCCGATACATACATCGGGATATCGCCGATGACCTCGATGCCCTTCTTGTGCGCATAGTTCATGAGCTCGCACCAAGCCAGGTCAAAGCGGTACTGCATGTAGGCCTGAAGCTCGGCCTCGTCGTGGAAGCGCTTGTCGTCGATCAGATGCTCGTTGTAGCGCGCGACATCTGCCGGCCAATCGTGGCGCGACTCGCCCTCAAAGTATTTCTTAACGGCCATGTAGACGCAGTACTTCTCGAGCCAATCGGCATTGCGATGTTTAAACGCGGTGTACAGCGGGTCGGCATCTTCGCCACCGTGGGCCTTCCAAGAAGCGAAGTCGGCGGCCAGCTCCTCGTGACTCTCGGGCAGCAGGTCGATGTTACCCGCAAAAGCCGAGGGTCCGGCATAGGGGGAGCGGAAGAAATCCGTCGGGTTGACGGGCAGGACCTGCCAGTAGCGCATGCCCATGGCGGCCAGGTGGTCGATAAAGCGGCGCGTGGGTGCGCCGATCGTACCCGGCTTGCCATCGTCAGTCGGAACCGAGGTGATGTGGCACACGACGCCCGCGCCATGATCGAGCGGCTCTTGCAGGCGCCTCTCGGCATGGTGATAGATGATCGAAGAGCCCAGCGGGTACAGATCGAGCGTGACCGTACCGTTGTGGATCTCGCACTCGTGGCCGCTGATCACGTCGCTCGCACATTCACCGAGCGCCGGAATCGTCACGCGGTGCGAATTGCGCAGGCTGCGGTTGGTGATAACAGTCGCAGCCTCGCCGTCTTTGCCCGTGCGGGTGTAGGCTAGGACGTCGTCGTTAAGCGCGAAGGCCTTGATCTCGCCGTCAACCATAAAAGGCAACGCGCGGCGCAGGGCGGATGCGTTCTTCACGATGGCCAACGTATCGAAATCGTGGAGCTGGTCCTTTGTCGGCAGGGTACGGCGGTTGCCCGGATCGGTGAGGCCCTCCAGGCCGTACTCATCGCCATAATAGATCGAGGGCACGCCGGGGAAGGTCATCTGCATGAGCGTCGCCAACCAAAAGCGCCTCTTGGCCAGGTCCATGGAGTTCTCGTCCAAGCGCCATTTGCTACGCTCGCTCTCGGGTAGCTGCGACTCGTCGGGACCACCGCCGAGCACCGAGATAATGCGCGGACGGTCGTGGCTCGAAAGCAGATTGAGCGCGCAGGCCAGTGCCTCGCGCGGGTAGTTCTCGCGCAGTGTCTCGATGTCCTCGGCAGCCTGATAGGCATCTCTGTAGCCCATCAAAAAGCCGATGACCATGTCGCGGAAGGGGTAGTCCATGGCGGAATCGAGTTCGGAGCCCTGCAGATAACGGCGCAGATGGCCATAGCTGATCTTGTTGGAGGCGTCCTCCCAGACTTCGCCGAGCAGCAGCGCATCGGGCTTCTCTTCGAGCACGGCGGCCTTGATATCGGCCAGGAAGTCATCGGAAAGCTCGTCGGCCACATCGAGTCGCCAGCCGTGGGCACCGGCGCGCAGCCACTTGCGAATGACGCCGTCCTTGCCCAGAAGCTTTTTACGCACGAGCTCGGAATTCTCGTTGAGGGCGGGCATATTGCGCACGCCCCACCAGCAGTCATACGTGCCGTCCTCGTGGAAGGTAAACGCATCGCGCCACGGGGAGTCCTCGCTCTGCCACGCGCCGACGCCGGGATAGTTGCCGTAGCGGTTAAAGTAGATCGAGTCGTCGCCCGTATGGTTGAAGACGCCGTCCAGGATGATGGAAATGCCGAGCTTCTCGGCCGCCTCGCATAGCTCCGTAAAGTCTTGCTCGGTTCCCAGAATCGGGTCGATCTTGGTGTAATCGGCCGTGTCGTAGCGGTGGTTGCTCGCGGCCTCAAAGATCGGGTTGAGGTAGATGGCCGTAAAGCCCAGCTCGGCGATGCGGGGCAGGTCATTTTGGATACCCTTGAGAGAGCCGCCGTAAAAATCCCAGGTCTTGATGGATCCGTCCTCGGCACGCTCGTACACGGGCGGCTCGTTCCAGTCCTCGACCATGCGACGCTGGATTCCCTTACGCGGTTTTTCGACCTCAGCCAGCGTGCGTTCGCGCCAGTTTTCGTCGCGGGCGTAGCGGTCGGGGAAGATCTGGTAGACCATGCCGTGCTCGTACCAGGTGGGACGGTTCTCGCGGTGCTTGTAGACGGTAATCTGGAAGGACGGAACCTCGGCGTAGTTGTATACAACGCCCTCGCCGCCGGTGCGACCCTGCGGCGCACCCAAACGGACCTCGGACTGGCCTTCGATATTGCATATAAAGCTGTACCATACAAGACAGGGCTCGGCGCAGTTGAGCTCACCGGTAAAGATGCCATCGCCCTTGTGCTCCATGGGGATCAAGGTCTCTCCGATGCCGTCGACCCAGGTGCGCAGGGTGAGCGTTGCCTGGTTGGGGTCGGCATCCTCCAAAATCACCGAAAGCGAAACGGAAGTTCCAGTGGTCACAGCGCCAAAAGGAGTGCGAAACTGCGTCAGGCGGCTGTTGTGTATCAATCTCATAGTACGGTCCAGTTCTATACAATCATGGCCAGCGGGTCATGGGCTTAACGCACAGTGCATAAGTATATCCGTTGCACTTTAGTTGTATAAACTACAGTCGCTTACTATCGGCGAACGGTTGTCCTAGAAAATCGTTTTACCAACTATCTACAGAGTAGGGGCGCCCGGTTGGAGCGCCCCTTGTTTAGGGTTTTTATTAGGTTTTAGATCGTCTGTGGGCTAGTGGCGCTTGCGGGTGGCCGTTGCCTTGCGGACGGAGGTCTTCTTGGTCGGAGCCTTTTCCTCGGCTGGAGCGGCGGGGGAGACCGGGGCCTTCTTGGCGGGTTCGGTTTTTGCCGTAGCCTTCGGAGCGGTCTTGACCTCGGCGGCCTTCGGTTCCGGCTCGGCCTCTACTGCGGGTTTGTCCTTGGCTTTAGCCTCTGCCTTGGGAGCGGCTGTCTTGGTCGTAGCCTTTTTGGCCGTTGTCGTGGCGCGCTTGCGTGTGGTGGTCTTGGCGGCCGGCTTTGCCTCGACCGTTGCCTTGGCCTTGGGCTCGGAGGGTGCCTCCTCGACCTTGACGGCGGGCTTTGCAGCAGCCTTCGGGGCCGTCTTCGCGGTGGCCTTC
The DNA here is from genome assembly GCF_052121575.1 of Collinsella sp. LCP19S3_C9. Lineage (NCBI taxonomy): Bacteria > Bacillati > Actinomycetota > Coriobacteriia > Coriobacteriales > Coriobacteriaceae > Collinsella > Collinsella sp. LCP19S3_C9. The sequence goes on along the minus strand of NZ_JBQKDZ010000015.1, from coordinate 33,707 downwards.
GTCGTAGCAGCCTTGGTCGCCGGCGACTTCGTAGCCGTGGCCTTCTTGGCGGTCGCGGTCTTGGTCGCGGTCTTGGTCGCGGTCGTCTTCTTGACAGCGGTCTTGGCCGGAGCCTTTGCCGCGGTCTTAGCCTCGGCAATGGTAGCCTCAGCGGTGGCCTCGGCCTTTACCTCGGGAGCGGCCTCGGCTTCGACGGCCTTCTTGGCAGCGGCGGTCGTACGCTTGCGCGTGGTGGTTGCCTTGGCAGCGGTGGTCTTGCTCGTAGCGGCCTTCGTGGTCGTGGCCTTCTTAGCCGTTGTCTTGCGGGTCGTCGTCTTCTTGGCGGCAGGCTTCGCCGTGGGCTTTACCTCGCCATCGTCAGCCGGCTTCTCCTCGGCCTTGGGTTCCTCGGCCTTGGGCTCCTCGGCCTTGGGCTCCTCGGCCTTGGGCTCCTCGGCAGCAGCGGGCTCCTTAACGGGTGCCGCAGGCTCGGCCTCAGCGGCAACCGGCTCCTCCACAGCCACAGCAGCTTCCACTGCCACCGGCCTCTCAATCTCTGGATGCATAAAGAAGTACAGGTCCAGATACTTATCGGCCGAACGTGTCCAGCTAAAGTCCTGGCTCATGGCCTGCGTGACCAGCTGATCCCAGGCCTTGCGGTTATCCCAGAACAGGCGAGCCGCGCGGAACACCGCGTCACCCATCTCGTCGCCGTTAAAGTGACTAAATGAGAAGCCCGTGCCCTCGCCGGTAAACTCGTTGTACGGTTGCACGGTGTCCTTCAGGCCACCGGTCTCGCGCACAATGGGCAGGGTGCCGTAGCGCATGGCGATGATCTGTGACAGGCCACAGGGCTCAAACTTCGAAGGCATCAGGAACATATCGGCGGCGGCGTACATGCGCTGCGAAAGCGCCGGGTCAAACTCGATACGCGCCGCCATGGTGCCGGGGTATTTGCCCTGGAAGTAGCGCAGTCCGTCCTCGTAGTCGCGGTCGCCGGTGCCCAGCACGGCCACCTGAACGCCACCGGACAGGATGCGGTCGAGCGCGTACATGACCAGGTCCATGCCCTTCTGTCGCGTCAGGCGCGTGACCATCACCATAAGCGGGCGGTCGTCGCGAATCTCGAGCCCCAACTCCTCCTGCAGTTTGGCCTTGCATACGGCCTTCCCCGCACGGTCATCAACCGTGTAGTTGGCGGCAATGCGCTTGTCGGTCGCCGGATCAAAACCCACAACGTCAATGCCGTTGAGGATACCCTGCAGAGCGTACGAACGCTCGCGCAGCACGCCGTCCAGGCCCTCGCCAAACTCGGGCGTCTGGATCTCGCTCGCATAGGTGGGGCTCACCGTGGTGATGGCATCGGCATAGTGCAGCGCGCCCAGCATATAGTTAATGCTGCAGGCGTCACAGCGCAACTGCGTGGCGGCTGCCGGAATATGCGCCATACCCAGTATGTCTTCCATCACGGTGTCGCTAAACTGGCCCTGGAACGCCACATTGTGGATCGAGAACACGGTCTTGACGCGGTCGTACAGCGGCAGGCCTTGGTAGAACTCTCGCAAGAACACGGGCGCCAGCGCCGTCTGCCAGTCGTTGCAGTGCAGGATGTCGCACTCAAAGCCTTCGGGCAGGTGCTGCAGGCTCTCGGTGATGGCCTTGGAGAAAAACGCGAAGCGCTCGCCGTCGTCAAAGAAGCCGTAGGGATAGTCGCGCGCAAAGTAGTGCTCGTTGTCCACGAACATATAGGTGACGCCGTCGTGCTCGAGCTTCTCCAACCCGCAGTACTCGTTGCGCCAGCTCAGGCTCACGTAAAAGTCGGCAAAGTGCTCCATCTGCGCCTTGTACTCGTCCTTGATGGTGGCGTACTTGGGCACCATCACAATGACTTCGGCGCCAGCGCGCACGAGTGCCGCAGGCAGCGAACCCGCCACGTCACCCAAGCCACCGGTCTTAACAAACGGCGCGCACTCTGCCGAGGCAAACACGATCTGCATCTTTTTGCTGGTTTGTGCCATTATGTCTCCCATGTTGCAATTCGAGAATAGTCGCCTGGCGCTAACCGGGCGACTATTCTACAAGTTACGTGCGATTATGTGGTGCCAACGTTAACGAGCGATGGTGGTATCGGAAGTTAACGGAGCCTTGCCCAGCACCAGGATGTTCTCGGGCGTACCGCGAAGCTCGGTGTTGGTGGGAACCACGTTGTTCTTGTCCAGGATGGCGTTCTCAACACGGGCGCCGCTCTTGATGATGCAGCTCTGGTTGATGATCGAGTTGGTCACCGAGGCGCCTTCCTCGATCACAACGCCGCGCGACAGGATCGAGTTGCGCACGGTGCCCTTGATGATGCAGCCGGCCGAGATGATCGAGTTGCAGGCGTGGCTGCCGGTCGCGTAACGCGAAGGCGGCACGTCGTGGGCCTTGGTCAGGATCGGGCGCTCGGGGTCAAAGAGCTGATCGGCCACGGTCTGGTCGAGCAGGTCCATGCTGCGACGGTACAGCGACTTCTCGCTAAACACGCCCACGACCTCGCCCTTGTACTTGTAGCTGCACACGTCGATGTTGCCAAAGTCGCCCTGGAGTGCCTCGAGCAGGTCCAGATAGTCGGCGGCCTGGTAGTGGTCGATGATCTCGAGCAGCGTCTCGCGGTTGACGATGCAGCAGTCCATAGAGGCGTTGTCGCCGTACGCGACGCCGGCGCTCACGCCCGTCAGGCGGCCGTTCTCGTTGATATCGAGCTTGGTCTCGTCTTCGATGTTGTGCGTGGCCTTGCAGTACACCACGGTCATCTGGGCACCGGATTTCTCGTGCGCCTCGATGATGGTGTTGAGGTCCATGTTAAAGATGACGTTGGTGCCCATCATCACAACATAGGGCTTGTCCGAGCGCTGGAACAGCGTCTTGTTGGAGATGATGTCGCGGAGCAAGAAGCGCATGCCGCCCTTGGTGGTGCCATACGCGTTGCCGGGCACCATGAACAGGCCGCCGTTCTTGCGGTCCAGGCCCCAGTCCTTGCCCGAGCCCACGTGGTCGATCAGCGAGCGGTAGTTGCCCGGCATGACAACGCCGACGGTCTTAATGCCGGCATTCATCATGTTGGACAGCGGAAAGTCGATCAGGCGGTAGCGGCCCAAAAACGGAACGGACGCGATGGGGCGATCCTTGAGCAGCACGCTGCCGTAGGTCGAAGAGTAGTTAGCGGTGATATAGCCGATGGCCTTGCGATTGATCATCGGATCATTCCCCCTTCCCGACAACGACGTCATTTCCAACGACGGCCGTATCCTTGGTGGTATCGACAGAGCCGAGCTTCACGCCCTCTTCGACCGTGGAGTTCTCGCCCAAAATAGCGCGGCAAATGTGCGCGCCGCTCTTAACGTGCGCACCCGGCAGCAGCACGGAGTCCTCGACCACGGCGCGCTCCTCGATGATGACATCGGTCGAAAGGATCGAGTGGCGAGCGGTGCCGTAGATCTTGCAGCCATTGGAGACCAGGCAGTCGTCCAGGCGACCGTCCGGGCCAATGTAGTGCGGCGGACGCGTGGTGATGTTGGACATGATGGGGAAGCTCTTGTCAAACAGATCGAACTCGGGGTTGTTGCCCAGCAGGTCCATCGAGGTCTCGTGGAAGCTGGCGATGGTGCCAACATCCTTCCAAAAGCCGTGGAACTCGTAGCTGTACAGGCGCTTGTCCTCGCCGAGCAGCTTGGGGATGATGTCCTTGCCAAAGTCGTGGCTCGAGCGCTGGTCCAGAGCGTCCTCCTCGAGCGCCTTGACCAGCACGTCGGCCGAGAAGATGTAGATGCCCATGGACGCGAGGTTCGAATCGGGCTTCTCGGGCTTCTCCGTGAACTTGGTGATGCGGCCGTCCTCGGGGTCGGTGGTCAGGATGCCAAAGCGGCTGGCCTCCTCCCACGGCACGGGCATAACGCTCACCGTGAGGTCGGCGTTGTTCTCAATGTGCGTCTTGAGCATCTTGCGGTAGTCCATGCGATACAGATGATCGCCCGAAAGAATCAGGACGTACTTGGGGTCGTTGGACTTGATGTAGTCGAGGTTCTGCGTGATGGCGTCGGCCGTGCCCGCATACCATGCGCCACCGGTTTGCGTCTCGTACGGCGGCAGGATCGAAACGCCACCGTCGCGGCTGTCCAGATCCCACGCCTCGCCAGAGCCCACGTAGGCATGCAGCAGATAGGGACGATACTGCGTCAGAACGCCCACCGTGTCGATGCCCGAATTGGAGCAGTTGGACAGCGAAAAGTCGATAATGCGGAACTTGCCACCAAAGCTAACCGCCGGTTTAGCGATCTTTTGGGTGAGTGCCCCCAATCGGCTTCCCTGTCCTCCTGCGAGGAGCATCGCGATGCATTCTTTCTTACTCATCGGTTTCTCCTTCTGTCATCGATGTTCCTAAACCCATTAGCGACGGGCGCGGCGCTCGGTCGCGCCCGTCGAGTAATGCCGTGCGGCAAAGGGAACTCGCGGCCTTTAAGCGTGCCAGATCTCGTCGCGGTACTCGCGAATGGTGCGGTCGCTCGAGAACCAGCCGCTCGAGGCGGTGTTGAGCAGCGCCTTGCGGTTCCAGGTCTCCTGGTCGCCATAGCTGCCCGTGAGCTTCTCCCATGCATCCACGTAGCTGCGGAAGTCCGCCATGACCAGGTCGGGGTCGTTGTTGTTCATAAGCTCGTTGTAGATGCTCTCAAAGTTGCCCGAAAGGCCGGCAAACGTGTTGTCCTTGAGCTCATCCATCACGCGGCCCAGACGTTCGCGATCATTGTTGAGCGTATCCCACGCAAAGTAGCTGTTCGATGCCCAGAGCTGCTCGACCTCGGGAGCGGTCAGGCCAAAGATCGCCTCGTTCTCGCGGCCGGCCAAATCGGCGATTTCGATGTTGGCGCCGTCGAGGGTGCCCAGCGTAATGGCGCCGTTCATCATGAGCTTCATGTTGGACGTGCCCGAGGCCTCCTTGCCAGCCGTGGAAATCTGCTCCGAAATCTCGGCGGCAGGGTAGATGAGCTGGGCGTTGCTCACGCGGAAGTTGGGGATAAAGCAGACCTTCATGACTTCGTTGACGCGCGGGTCGTTGTTGATGACCTCGGCCACCGAGTTGATCAGGCGGATGGTCTCCTTGGCAAAGGTGTAGCTCGAGGCAGCCTTGCCGCTAAAGATAAAGGTCGTCGGTGTCACGTGGAAGTTGGGATTGGCGATGCGACGGTTGTAGATGTCCATCACCTTCATGATGTTCATGAGCTGGCGCTTGTAGGCATGAAAACGCTTTACCTGAACATCGAAGACGGTGTTGGGGTCAATAACCAGACCGGTCTCTGCCTTAACGTAGGCGGCAAGACGCTCCTTGTTGGTGCGCTTGGAGGCACCCACGGCCTTCAGGAACTCGGTGTCGTTCTGAAAACCTTTAAGTTTCTCCAGCTCAAAGGCGTCCTTCAGCCAGCCGTCGCCAATGGCCTCGGTCACGAGCTTGGCGTAGGTGGGGTTGGCCTCGGCAAAGAAGCGACGGTGCGAGATGCCGTTGGTCTTGTTGTTGAACTTCTCGGGCGTTAAGGCATAGAAGTCCTTGAGCACATTGTTCTTGATGATATCGGAGTGAATCTTGGCCACGCCGTTGACGCTGTGGCTGCAGATCACGGACAGGTTGGCCATGCGAACCTCGCCGTCCCATAGGATGGCGGTCTGGCGCAGACGCTCCTGCCAGCCCTCCTGCGTCGTATCGAACGACTCATGCCAACGACGGCTGATTTCGTCGATGATCTGGTACACACGGGGGAGGAGCTTGGAGAACGTGCCGATGGGCCACTTCTCCAGGGCCTCGGGCAGGATGGTGTGGTTGGTGTAACTCACGACCTGCGTCACGATGTTCCAGGCGTCATCCCACTCGAGCTTCTTCTCGTCGATGAGGATGCGCATGAGCTCGGGGCCGCACATGGCGGGGTGCGTATCGTTGGTGTGGATGGCCACAAACTGCGGCAGCAGCTCCCAGTTCGCGCCGTGCTCCTTCTCAAAGGTGTCGAGCAGGCTGTAGATACCGGCCGAGACAAACAGGTATTCCTGCTTCAGACGAAGCAGACGGCCGTGCTCGCCGGCGTCGTTGGGGTAGAGGATGGCGCTGATGGCCTCGGCCTCGGCGCGCTCGGCGTCGGCCAGGGCGTAGTCGCCGCGGTTGAAGGCCTCAAGGTCAAAGTGCTCCTCGACCGGCTCAGCGGCCCAGACGCGCAGCTTGTTGACGGTCTCGCCGGCATAGCCCACCACGGGGATGTCGTAAGGGACGGCCAGGATGTCCTGCGTGTCCACGGTTCGATAGAACGTGCGGCCGTTCTCCTCAAAGCCCTCGACGCGGCCACCAAACTTAATGGTCACGGCCTTGTCCTGACGACGGACCTCCCAGGGATAGCCGTTGGTAAGCCACTCGTCGGTGGTTTCGACCTGGCTGCCGTTGACGATCTCCTGTTTAAACAGGCCGTAGCGGTAGCGCATGCCGTTGCCGTAGCCGGCAATGCCCTCGGCTGCCATGGAATCCAGGAAGCATGCGGCCAGACGACCCAGGCCACCGTTGCCCAGCGCCGGATCGGGCTCCTGGCTCTCGATGACGGACAGGTCAAGACCCATATCGTCGAGCGCCTCGGCGACCATGTCGCGCACGCCAAAGTTGAGCAGGTAGTTGTCGAGCAGGCGGCCGATCAAAAACTCGATCGAGAAGTAGTACACGCGCTTCTTGCCCTCGGCGGTGGCGCGGGCGTCGCTCTTGGTGGCAACGGTGCGGGCCTTCTCGGCCACGAGCTTGGCCAGAGCGTTAAAGCGATCCAGATCGCTGGCTGCCTCGACGCTCTTGCCGCTAATGCTCATGACGGCATCGCGATAGAGCTCGGTAAACTCCTGCTTGTTGTCGAAGATCTTATTCATACGTTCCTTTCCCCCGGGGATGTTTCTCCCGGAACGGTTGTGACTTGTATCCTACGCCCCGCTGGGGCGGGTAATTACAGCTGTAACGGCTTTGTTACGCATCCTTAGGTGATGACTTAACAGAAGCAGACTTGGCTTTGGTAGCGGCCTTTTTGGCAGCAGGCTTCTTGGTCGCGGTAGCCTTGGCAGCGGGCTTTGCGGCGGCCTTAGCCTTGGCCTTGGTCGTCGCAGCCTTCGCCTTGGCCGGGGCCTTCTTGGCGGCCGCTGGCTTGGGCTTTACCGAGGACGCACGCTTGCGGGTCGCCTTCTTGGGCTCCTCGACCACGGGCGGCTTATAGCTGCTGGGGCCGCGACGCTTAAGCACCACGCCTGCCAGGCTGGGCACCTTAATCACGATAGAGTCCATCTGCCCGTTCCAGGGATAGGGCTCGCTCGAGCAGGTGTAGGGCTCCTCGCCAGCATAGCCGCTGCCGCCAAACTCGGGACGGTCGGAGTCAAAGATGACCTCCCAGTCGCCCTCACGCGGCACGCCCACACGGAAGCTCTCGTAGGCCGCCGGGTCAAAGTTGATCAGGATCACGAGGTCGTCATCGACGTTTTCGCCCTGACGCACAAAGCTCACGATGGACTGCTTGGAGTTGTCCGCGTCGATCCAGGTAAAGCCGTCGTCGTTGTAGCCGCGCTCGTACAGGGCGGGCTCGGCGGTATACAGGTGGTTGAGCGCCTTAATGAACGCCTGATGGTGTGCATGGGTCTCATACTGCTCGGTCAAGAACCACTGAATAGATTCGTAGTAGCGCCACTCGATAAACTGGCCGATCTCGTTGCCCATAAAGTTGAGCTTGGCACCGGGGTGCGTCATCTGGTAGAAGGCGAGCGTACGCAGGCCGGCAAACTGGCGCCACCAGTCACCCGGCATGCGGCCGATGAGCGAGCACTTGCCGTGCACGACCTCGTCGTGGCTCAGCGGGCAGATAAAGTTCTCAGTAAAGGCGTACATGATGGAGAACGTGAGCAAGCCATGGTTGCCGGGGCGCCACGGAAAATCGGTCTGCATGTAGTGCAGGGTGTCGTTCATCCAGCCCATGTCCCACTTGTAGTGGAAGCCCAGGCCGCCGTCCTGCGGCGGATAGGTCACAAGCGGCCACGCGGTGGACTCCTCGGCCATCATCATCACGTCGGGGTAGTGCGCCTCAACAGCGCAGTTGACCTGACGGATAAACGCGCTGGCGTCCAGGTCCTCCTCGGTACCGTACTTGTTGAACTTCTTTTGGCCAGGATCGTCAATGCCAAAGTTGAGGTACAGCATGCTGGACACGCCGTCCATGCGAATGCCGTCCACATGGAAGTTCTCGATCCAGTACAGCACGTTGGAGACCAAGAAGGAGCGGACCTCGCCGCGGGCGAAGTCAAACTTGTGCGTGCCCCAGTTGGGGTGAATCTCGTGCTCAAACAGCATGTGGCCGTTAAAGGTGGCAAGGCCGTGGGAGTCGGCGCAAAAACCGCCGGGTACCCAGTCCATGATCACGCCGATGCCCGCCTCGTGGCACGCATCGATAAAGTGCATGAGCTGCTGCGGGTTGCCGTAGCGCGACGTGGCGGCAAAGTAGCCGGTCGTCTGGTAGCCCCAGGAGCCATCGAAGGGGTGCTCCATAAGCGGCATGACCTCGATATGCGTGTAGCCCATATCGCGCACGTAGTCCACGAGCTCCACCGACAGGTCATCATAGGTGTAAAACTCGCCGCGCTGCGCAGGGAAGGGGTCCATGGGGCCGGGGTAGTTGCCGTACTCGTCCGGCTCGCCCTGTGGCTCGTCTCCGTGGCGCTTCCACGAGCCAATATGCACCTCGTAGATGTTGAGCGGCTGCGACATGTGGTTGTGGCCGGCGCGGCGCTTGAGCCACGCGGCGTCGTTCCACTGGTAGCCATCGAGGGTCCACAGCACGCTCGCCGTTCCCGGAGGGCACTCGGCCTTAAAGGCGTACGGATCGGCCTTGTAGAGCTTTTCGCCCTCGTTGGTCTCGATGAGGTATTTATAGAGCTGGCCCTGCTCGGCGCCAGGAATAAAGCCTTCCCAGATAGCGCTCGTGTGTACGGGCACCAGCGGGTTGGCTTGTTCGTCCCAATTGTTAAATTCACCGATAACGTGGACGCTCTTAACGTCGGGCGCCCAAACGCAAAAACGCCAGCCGCGCGTGCGCTGCTGCGTGTCGGGATGCGCGCCCATCTTTTCCCAGCTGCGCTCCCACATTCCAATGCCAAACAGATAGACATCGTCCTTGGTGAGCTCCGGTGCGTGCGGGGCGGCTTTACGGGTAGCGGGCTTTTTGGTTGCTGGCTTTAGCTTTGTATCGCTCACGTTTGATCCCATCATGACGCGGCAGCGTGTTGCCTTGGTGACTAGATGCGAAAGGTCCAAGGCTGCACGAATCGAAGGGACGGCGATAGCTCTATGAGTCGTCCCACCTCGCGTGCACGGTGGAACTTTCGGCAAAAACCACAATAACACCTGTCCGTTACTTTTATGGACGAAAGTGGATTTACGGTGGCGTTTAATCGGTGAGCGCCATGTTTATGCCACTGACAGAATTGCGATGGTAAAACTCTTGACAGTTTTACCAATTAGGGTTTTCAAGATATTTAGATTTACGTTTGGTAAAACGTTTTTAGCAGGTTGTTTACCATTTGACATTGAAAGGTTTGCGAATGAACCACACAGCCGCCTCTAATGTTGCTTTTATTTTTGATTGCGACGGCACACTGGTAAATAGCACCCCCGTTTGGGACTATGCGTCGCCCGAGTTATTGCACCGTCACGACATTGATGTAACGATTGACGATTTTGCCCAGTTTGAGCATTTGTCGCTCGAGGACGAGTGCCAGGCCTACCACGACACGTGGGGCATTGGCGAAAATGGCGAGGAGCTGTATCGCGAGCTGAGCGACATCCTGATCGATGGCTACTCCAAGGTGCCGCCGCGCGAGGGGCTCCTGGCGTTTTTGGAGCAGGCGAAATTGGCCGGCATTGCTATGTGCGTGGCCACGTCCACGCCGGCCGAGCTGGTGCAGTCCGCACTCGCGGGTGCGGGGCTCGACGCCTATATGGAGTTTATTACCACGACGGGCGAGGCGGGCCGTTCCAAGCAGTTCCCCGATGTGTACGAGCTGGCGCTGCGCCGCCTTGAAGAGCGCCGCGGTCACCAGTTTGAGCGCGCGTGGGTGTTTGAGGACGCCGTCTTTGGCCTTAAGAGCTCTGGCACTGCAGGCTTTAAGCGCGTGGGCATTTATGACCCGCACGGCCGTATGGAGCGCGACGAGGTTCGCGGTAACTGCGATATCTTTATCGATAGCTATGAGGACCTGAATCTGGCCCGTGTGCTTGCGTTTGAGGGCTAGGCGAGGGCTGTGGCTTGTAAGGTATTAGTTGTTTGCGGCTCACCGGTGGTGGCGAGCGCGGATCTGTTGCGTCGACTAGCGGGGGAGTGCGACCACGTTGTCGCCGTGGACCGCGGGCTCGACGCGCTGCTGGGCGCCGGCCTGGGCTGCGACGTGTATGTAGGAGATGCCGACACGGTGAGCGACACCGGTCGCGCGTTGGTCGATGCCGCCGAGGCCTTTGAGGTAGAGCGCTACGACCCCTACAAGGACTATACCGATCTAGCGTTGGCACTCGATTCGGTCCGACGTCGCTGGCCGGGTGCCGAAGTGGTTGCGACCTGCGCCACCGGCGGCCGCCCCGACATGGCCCTGTCTGTGTTAGGGCTACTGGCAGGCTACGAGGATGCCCCCATTTGGATTGCCGAGGACAAGGTGGTCGCCCGCATCCTTCACGCAGGCGAGTCGTGGATCATCGAGGGTGCCGAAGGCAAAACCTTCTCCATCATCGCCATAGCCCCTGGGACAGTAGTAAGCGAACACGGCCTAGAGTGGGAGCTAGACCACAGCCCTCTAGGCCTGTTAGCTGACACGGGCATCTCTAATGTCGTAAGGAAAACGGCCAAGATCCAAGTCCACCAAGGAACGGCAATCGCCTACCTCTACAAGTAAGGTGCCGCCGCGTGAGGGTTTTATTGGGACGGTGGGTTAATTAGCTGGTTTTGGCTAAGCCAAAACCAGCTAATTCAGCCCCGTCCCAGGAAAACCCGTAAGAAAAAGTTTCAACAAAAATCTCTTGCATCAAGTAAAACATTCCCCTATAGTACTACCTCGTCACGGGGGCGTAGCTCAGCTGGGAGAGCGCTTGACTGGCAGTCAAGAGGTCAGGGGTTCGATCCCCCTCGTCTCCACCATCGTGAATGCAAAGGCCTTCGGAAAACCGAAGGCCTTTTTTCATGCGTGTTCACGCCACAAACCAAAGTGACGCGCGTATCAACCTGTAAAAAGTTGCGCAATTACCTCCCCGTTTTGTACAAAGTTTGTTAGCCAAACATAATAGTTTGAGCAATTCACGCCGCCAGTAATACAACTCAGGCAGTGCTCACTAACCAACACACCCCTATAAACCTGCGGTAATGTGTGCAAGACGGCACAATATCTCCCATAACTACGGCAAATAAACAATATGTTGCTCAACATACCCCAAAACGTATGGGCTAGCGGCTGTGCTAGGATATTTTACGTTACATGGGTTCAACTGTGCTCACGGCTCCAGCAAGCCGCAAAGCGCAGGGTCGATCAGTATCCGGCCGTAACGGCGGTGCCAGAAACACCACGAACTCCAATAGCGTCGTCATACGTATCGCATCGAATGACTTTGTGCTTGTCTACGGGCAAGCTGTTCTTTCGATTCGATATTCTACGACTCATCGCAGCAGCCCTACAGCTGTTTGCGTGCGATTCAGTTTTGTTCCCGCTTGACTGGATCGCACGCAGCCAGCTGGGGTCGCGGTTATTTTGCGATACACGTCCGCGACTCTAGCAACTGCACTTATACATACCGTTCACGGTGGGGCAGAGCCACGCGCTTGTCTAACTGGACTCAGGGTTTGAATATGGAGCGCCTTCACGCACAAACGCCCTGGCGAAGCCATACCTAAACCCCGTGAGCCACACGTAAGACAGCAAGGGGGTGGTGCTCGTGTGGTATGTGATCCAGGTCATTAATGGTCGCGAAAATGTAATGCGCGAGCGCATTGAGCACGTGGTGTCGGCTGGCACCATTCAGGAGCTCTTTTATCCCCAATTTCAAACCGAGATCAAAGTACACGGCGAATGGGTCAATACGACCAAGCCGCTCTTTCCCGGTTATCTTATCTGCGACACGGCAGATCCCCGCACCGTGCAACAGTACTTGCTTCGCATGGACGACTTTGCCCGGGTGCTTTCCCAGGACGGTCAGTTTGTGCCGCTGGCAAAAGAAGAGGTTCAGCTTATTGGCAGCTTTACTCATGCGGGAGACCGCGTAGTGCCCATGAGCGAGGCCTTAAAAGACGGCGACCAGGTCGTAGTGACGGCAGGTCCGCTGCTGGGCCACGAGGGCCTTATCAAAACCATTAACAGACGCAAGAGCACTGCTTATCTGGAGCTCGATCTATGCGGTCGACGTGTAACTACGCGCGTTGGCCTTGCCGTGCTTTCTGCCGAGCAGCGCGCAATGCGAAACCTTAAAAAGGCGATCGCCTAGCTGCAGGCGACTATTTAACGGGACAGGGAGGATCCCCGGGGGCGGGGACGTAGGCTAAGAGAGAATGTATTTAATGGGCGAAATCAAAACTGCTGCACTATTGCTGTTTATTACCGCTCTGGTGGTGACGTTGTTTACGGTGCCACTTGCGTCAAAGATTGCATGGAGGGTCGGCTCGATTGATTATCCGAGCCGACGTCGTGTAAATACCAAGCCCACTCCGCGTATGGGCGGCATTGCTGTAATGCTTGGCATGGCAGTTTCCTTCCTTATTTGGGTCTTGGCTGCTCCTTCTCTTGGTATGCCTTCTGCAATTCAAGTTTTGTCTTCCAATGGGGTAAATCCTTTGGGAGTGGCTTTGGCTATAGCGGCAATGTTTACCGTTGGCGTTGTCGACGACGCAATTCAACTTACTGCCCTCAATAAGTTCTTCTGGCAGATTGTTGCCGCTTGCATTGCGGCTGCGTCGGGCGTGGTTATTGGAGAAATTGCAAGTCCGCTGAACGGTGGTTATCTCGATCTTGGCATCTTTGCCTATCCTCTCACGGTTATTTTCTTGGTCTCCTTTGCCAATATCATTAACTTAATTGATGGCGTTGATGGCCTCGCGTCTGGAATTACTGCTGTTTGCAGTGCTGCACTATTTGCTATGTCGGTTTTGACCTTCCGTTTTGAAACCGCCGCTTTGGTTGCCGCACTTTTCGGTGCAACGCTTGGCTTTTTACGCTGGAATTTTAACCCTGCTAAAATATTCCTTGGAGATTCCGGCTCGCTACTTCTTGGATTCTCCCTGGGTTTGGCCGTCATGTTGCTTAATACGGGCCATACTTCCCTCTCGATGATCCTTGCTCCGATTGTTATGGTCGGTGTCCCCATTCTGGATACCTTTGCTGCAATTGTTCGTCGCTCTCGAGTCGGAGTTAGTATCGGTACGCCCGATAAGGGGCATATTCACCACCGACTTCTCAAACGTGGCTTTGGGCAAAAGGCTCTAGTTGCAATTATTTATGCCATTACTGCCTTGCTGTGTGTGTTTGCATTCATCATTACCCAGGTCCCGCTCATCTGGAAGCTGCTTATCTTTGTTGTCTTGGCCGCGCTCGCCATTCTTTTGGGCGTGTATCTGCAGATGTTCGTTCCTGTTGTGCGTAGGAGATTTGATCCTGAGACCGGTGAAAACGAAGTTGTTCCCATCAATGAAGTTGACGAGTCCGAGGATTATACAAAGGACGAAATTGCATCTGCACTTGTTGGTGCGGTCGATGTCGATAAGGTGTCTGCTGGCCCCTCATTTAAGACCGAGCGCCCCCTGCGCGTTTTGGCCGTTAGCCAGCATTATTGGCCTGAGCCGTTTGCAATTGCCGATGTCTGTGAGGGACTTGCCGCCATGGGCCATGAGGTTACGGTACTCACTGGCACCCCAAATTATCCTGATGGCGATATCTATCCTGGTTATGAGCGCGGTGCTCGCGGCAGTCAGGAGCGCAACGGCGTTCATATTAGACGTGTTGAAATCATTCCTCGTGGACGTGAAATTTGGCAGCGAGTGATCAATTACTACAGCTTTAGCTCTAGGGCTACTAAAGAAGCTCTTAGGATGAATGCAGAGTATGACGTTGTCCTTTCGTTCCAGACTTCACCCGTTATGATGGCAAGACCCGCTCTTGCATACGGCGAAAAGCATAACGTGCCTGTTTTTTTGTGGTGTCAAGATCTCTGGCCCGAAAGTCTGACTGTTGGCAATATCAAGCGTACGTCCCTCATTTTTAAAGGTTATGCACGGGTTTCTCGCAAGATTTACAACGCGGCCACCGTTTTGGCTGTTACGTCGAGAAACTTTAGCGACTACTTTAAGTCCGTTCTAAAAATGAATCGTGATACGGTCTATCTTCCGCAATATGCAGAGGATATCTTCAATGAAGAGGCTCCTAAGCGTTCAGAGTATGATTCCGCAAAAGTAAATCTAACGTTCGCTGGCAACGTCGGAATTGCTCAGGCTGTGAATACATTTGTAGAAGCCGGTCACTATCTTGAAGGTGACCCGAGATTTGCGCTGCACGTTGTGGGTTCGGGATCTGAGCTTGAAACTCTTAAGAAATATAAGAGTGAAATTGGAGCTTCTTGCGTTGAATTCCATGGACGCCATCCGTTGGCTGAAATGCCGTCGTTCTATGGCTCAAGCGACGCAATGGTTGCCACTTTTGCTAACAATTCAATTCTTGGCTATACGCTTCCTAGAAAAGTCACTTCCTATATGGCAGCAGGAAGGCCCATTTTGGGCACCGTGACCGGCGAGGCCCGTCATGTAATCGAAGAGGCTGGATGTGGCTTGTGCTGCGATCCGGAGGATCCAGAGGGTCTTGCCTCTATTTGCAGACAATTTGCCGATATGACGCCCGGCCAGCGCGAGGAGATGGGTAAGCGCGGCAGGCGCTATTACGAAGAGCATTTTGCAAAAGACAGCTTCTACACGATTCTCGAGAAGGAGCTTCAGACTATGAAGGATGGCAAAAATGAATAGCTGCGGCGGAGCATTTACCGGCAAGACCTTGATGATCACGGGCGGCACCGGATCGTTCGGCAACACCGTGCTCAAGCACTTCATGAACACCGACCTGGCGGAAATCCGCATCTTCTCCCGCGACGAGAAGAAGCAGGACGACATGCGCCACCGCCTGCAGGAGAAGTCGCCCGAGCTCGCCTCCAAGGTGCGCTTCTTCATCGGCGACGTCCGCAACGCCCAGAGCGTGCGGGACGCCATGCACGGCGTGGACTACATCTTCCACGCCGCCGCCCTGAAGCAGGTGCCCTCCTGCGAGTTCTTCCCCATGGAGGCCGTGCGCACCAACGTCATCGGCACGGACAACGTCCTGCACGCTGCCATCGACGAGGGCGTGGACCGCGTAGTGTGCCTTTCCACCGACAAGGCCGCATACCCCATCAACGCCATGGGCAAGTCCAAGGCCATGATGGAGTCCATCATCTACGCCAACGCCCGCAACGGCGCCGGCCGCACCACCATCT
Source organism: Collinsella sp. LCP19S3_C9 (assembly GCF_052121575.1). Lineage (NCBI taxonomy): Bacteria > Bacillati > Actinomycetota > Coriobacteriia > Coriobacteriales > Coriobacteriaceae > Collinsella > Collinsella sp. LCP19S3_C9. The sequence continues at coordinate 18,160 of NZ_JBQKDZ010000015.1, read as the reverse complement.
GCTGCACCCGCTACGGCAACGTCATGTGCTCGCGCGGCAGCGTCATCCCGCTGTTCATCGACCGCATCCGAAAAGGGGAGCCGCTCACGGTCACCGACCCTAACATGACCCGCTTCCTCATGAACCTGGACGAGGCCGTGGACCTGGTTCAGTTCGCCTTCGAGCACGCCAACCCCGGCGACCTGTTCATCCAGAAGGCGCCGGCGTCGACCATCGGCGACCTCGCCGAGGCCGTGCAGGAGGTCTTCGGCCGCGTTGGCACCCAGGTGATCGGCACCCGCCACGGCGAGAAGCTCTTCGAGACCCTCATGACCCGCGAGGAGCGCCTGCGCGCCGAGGACATGGGCGGCTACTACCGCGTCGCCTGCGACTCGCGCGACCTGAACTACGACAAGTTCGTCGTCGACGGCGAGGTGGAGACCCAGGCAGACGAGTCCTACACGAGCCACAACACCGAGCGGCTCGACGTGGAGGGCACCATCGCCAAGATCAAGACGGCCGAGTACGTGCAGCTGGCCCTGGAGGGCCGCGAGCACGAGGCGGTGCAGTAGGGTGCGCGTCCTCGTCACCGGCGCCAGGGGCTTCGTCGGGAGGAACCTCTGCTGCGCGCTGAAGAACATAAGGGACGGCAAGGACCGGCGCTCCAAATACCAGCCTCTCCTTCCCCTCGAGGTCATGGAGTACGACCTCGACTCGGCGCCCGCCGAGCTGGAGGACTACTGCTCCCGCGCCGACTTCGTCTTCAACCTGGCGGGCGTCAACCGCCCCAAGGACCAGTCCGAGTTCATGGAGGGCAACTTCGGGTTCGCCTCGACGCTGCTGGAGACCCTCGAGCGCCACGGGAACACGTGCCCCGTCATGCTTTCCAGCTCCGCACAGGCGAGCCTGTCGGGCCGCTTCGAGGGCTCGGTCTACGGCGAGTCGAAGCTCGCGGGGGAGGGCCTGTTCCGGGAGTACTCGGAGCACACGGGGGCGCCGGTGCTCATCTACCGCTTCCCCAACCTCTACGGCAAGTGGTGCCGCCCGCGCTACAACTCCGCCGTGGCGACCTTCTGCGACGCCATCGCCAACGGCCGCCCCTACACCGTGAACGACCCCTCGGTGGAGCTGGAGCTCCTCTATATCGACGACCTGGTCGACGAGATGCTGGGTGCGCTGCTGGGCGAGGAGCACCGCTGCGGCTACGAGGGCCTCGAGAGGGTGGAGGGCGAGGAGTTCTGCTACGTCCCCGGTACCGACGTGAAGACCCTGGGCGAGATCGTCTACCTGCTGGACGCTTTCCGCGACAGCCGCGAGACGCTTTCGGTGCCCGACCTTTCGGAGGGCTCCTTTTCCAAGAAGCTCTGGAGCACGTTCCTGTCCTACTACGAGCCGGGGAACTTCGCCTATAGCCTGAAGCCCAACACCGACGACCGCGGCTCGTTCACCGAGTTCCTGCGCACGCCGGAGCGCGGCCAGGTCTCCATCAACGTCTCGAGGCCCGGAATCACCAAGGGCAACCACTGGCACATGAGCAAGTGGGAGAGGTTCCTGGTGGTCTCCGGCACCGCGTCGATCAAGTTGAGGAAGGTGGGGGAGGACTCAGAGGGCAAGCTGTTCCCCGTCGACGAGTATGTCGTCTCGGGTTCCGACATGCGCGTGGTCGAGATGGTCCCCGGCTACACGCACTCCATCACCAACCTGTCCGAAACCGAGGACCTCGTGACGGTCATGTGGGCCAACGAGCCCTTCGACCCCGAGAACCCCGACACCTACTACGAGGAGGTCTAGCCGCATGGGCAAGGACTATTCCGATATCGCATTCAAGGACGACGGCCGCCTGAAGCTGCTCATCATCGTGGGCACGCGCCCCGAGGTCATCCGCCTGTCCGAGGTCATCAAGAAGTGCCGCCGCCACTTCGACTGCCTGCTGGCGCACACCGGCCAGAACTACGACTACACGCTCAACGGCATCTTCTTCCGCGACCTGGAGCTCGCCGACCCCGACGTCTACCTGGATGCCGTGGGCGCCGACCTGGGCGAGACCGTGGGCAACATCATCGCCGCGAGCTACAAGCTCATGGTGCAGGTGCAGCCCGACGCGCTGCTGATCCTGGGCGACACCAACAGCTGCCTGTCCGCCATCGCGGCCAAGAGGCTCCACATCCCCATCCTCCACATGGAGGCCGGCAACCGCTGCAAGGACGAGTGCCTGCCCGAGGAGACCAACCGCCGCATCGTCGACGTGATCTCCGACGTCAACCTGGCCTACTCCGAGCACGCCCGCCGCTACCTGAAGGACACCGGCTGCGCCCCGGAGCGCACCTACGTCACCGGGTCGCCCATGGCCGAGGTCCTTCGCGCCAACCTGGAGAAGATCGAGGCATCCGACGTCCTCTCCGAGCTCGGCCTGGAGCCGAAGAAGTACATGCTGCTCTCCGCCCACCGCGAGGAGAACATCGACACCGAGGCGAACTTCACGAGCCTGTTCACCGCCATCAACGCGCTCGCGGAGAAGTATGACATGCCGATCCTGTACTCCTGCCACCCGCGCTCCCGCAAGCGCCTGGAGGCCACCGGCTTCAAGCTGGACCCCCGCGTGCGCATGCACGAGCCCATGGGCTTCCACGACTACAACTGCCTGCAGATGAACGCCTTCGCGGTGGTGTCCGACTCCGGCACCCTGCCCGAGGAGTCCAGCTTCTTCGCGAGCGTCGGCCACCCGTTCCCGGCGGTGTGCATCCGCACCTCCACCGAGCGCCCCGAGGCCCTGGACAAGGCGTGCTTCACGCTCGCCGGCATCAGCGAGCGCGGCCTGCTGCAGGCCGTCCGCACCGCCGTCGAGCTCGACGCGGAGGGGTCGCTCCCCGAGGCACCCGTGCCCGACTACGCCGACGAGACCGTGTCCACCAAGGTGGTCAAGATCATCCAGAGCTACACCGGCGTCGTGGACAAGATGGTGTGGAGGAAGAGCCTGTAGTGACGGTCTATGCCCACATAAACACCGTGCCGAACGGCTCGACCGGCGGCATTATGATGAAGGAGCACCGAGAGCTTCTGGCTGCCGGCGAAGAATCCTATGTGTTCTGGGGTCGTGGCCGCGAGGCGGAAAAGCCGAACGAAATGAAGTTTGCCTCTGATGCAGAGGTTAAGCTCGACGTGCTTCAGACTCGCATAGATGGTAAAGCGGGTTTTCATAGCAAAAACGCTACTAAACGTCTTCTTGCTCGACTTGATGAGATTAAGCCTGATATAGTGCATCTGCATAACCTGCATGGCTATTACGTCAACATCGAGATGCTGTTCAAGTGGCTCGCAAACCATAAATGTAAAGTCGAATGGACCCTACACGATTGCTGGGCGTTTACGGGCCACTGCGCGCACTTCACATATGTGAAGTGCGAAAAATGGAAGGCTGGTTGCGGTAACGGTTGCCCGCAGCTCGGCACATACCCGAAGACATACTCCAAGGCCTCCTGCGCGTGGAATTTCGACCAGAAGAGGCGGCTCTTCAACCTGGTGCCGGCCGGGCGCATGAAGCTCATCACGCCCTCCCAGTGGCTCGCAAACCTGGTGGGAGAGAGCTTCCTGTCTAAGTACCCCGTGGAGGTGCGACATAACACCATCGACACCAACGTGTTCAAACCCACCCCGAGTGACTTCCGCGAGAGGTACGGCATAGGCGACAGGTTCATGATTCTCGGCGTGGCGAGTCCCTGGACCGAGCGCAAGGGACTTTCCGACTTCGTGCGTCTGGCGGGAGAGCTGGATTCCGAGAAGTACGCAATCGTGCTTGTGGGGCTTTCCGAGAAGCAGATGAAGAAGTTGCCCGAGGGCATTGTCGGGCTGACCCGCACAGACTCTCAGATTGAACTTGCGAGCATATATACTGCTGCTGACCTTTTTGTACACCCGGGAATTGAAGAGACGTTTGGAATGACCGTTGCTGAGGCTCAGGCTTGTGGAGCAACGGTAATGGTCACTGCTGGCTCTGCCTGCGTTGAGGCTTGCTCTCCGATTGGAAAGAGCTATGAAATTACTTCATATGATGAGATGGCAGAGCGTATTAAGGGCTTTAGATCTTGCTGGGGTGTAAGAAATGGCTCTAGATAACAGCACTATGTGGAGAAGTGGGGCTCTATACGCTCTCGTGGTGTTCTCGGGATTAATGATTATTAGCGACTGTGACGCACTGTTCGGAGCGGTGACGCTTTATTTTAAGTATTTTGCTTTGATCGTTTTGGCAATCTATATGGCGGCTAATGCCTGTCGAAAAGGCTTGTCAAAATATGCGCTGGTTCTTTCCCTTGTTGGGCTCGCGCTGCTTATTGTTAGTGTTCCCTTTCAGACGGCGTCTTTTTCTATCGTACAATCTTTCGGTCTATATCTTCTTGTCTTTTGCTTCGCTGCGTTTTCGAGATCGCTTTCGGCAACACGAAGAGAGATTGCGGTTGTCTCTATTTTCTCTGCTGGGCTCGTCTTGGTTTTGTGCCTTGTCTCTTTCCAGGATTGCATCTCTCAGCTCTCGTCTGGTTTTTCTCGTTTGAGGATGAAAGGATGCTTTTCGAATGCTAATTCACTTGGACATATCTGTTCAATTTTGATTATTCTGCATGTTGCATTGTATGAATTGGGTTTAGAAAAGAAGTTAAAAAAAGTAATTAGTTTTGATATTTTCTTTTTAACTATAATTTTGCTTTTGACAGGAAGTCAGACTGCCCGCTATGTCACACTTTCTTATATCGCACTCAGGTTGTATTTTAATAAGATTATTGAGAACCCTCTCTGTTCAAAAAACTTAAAGGCGCTGGCAACCATAGCATTGATTGCAGGCATTATTAGTCTATGTTATCTAGCACCTATAAACTTGGCAAAGTCCAATACATTCATGCTGCGGTTCGAGACTCTTGTTAAAATGAACTTACAGGATCCACGGTTGCTGTTTGGCTTCGGTTATGTCTCCTCAGATGGTGTTGCAGAAATTACCACTGAGGCCGGCGGCGCGGTAGAAATGCTCTTTGTTTCGCTAATCTACCGCGTTGGAATCATCGGCCTCTTCGCTTATTTGCTTCTTTGGTCGGCGTGCTTTGTTGGCTCTGATTGGCGATCAAGTCATGGTGTTCTGATCTCCGTTATTGTTGCCCTGTTTTTGCAAAGCGTTGGAGAATCCTACATGTCAAGTGTTATGTCTTTTGTATCAGCCTGGGACTGGCTCCTTTTGTCCCTTATTCCGAGCATGTATTTACTTTCTTTAAAAAAAGGGCAGATGCGGGAGGAGTCTTATAATGAATACTCGAAAAAAGATAATACGGCCCTTTGCACTCGGCATTATTAACATATTTTTATCCGGGAATCATTTTTTTGCTCTGAAAAGCGTGCTGTTAAAGCTCTCGGGTTTTGAAGTTGGCGACAATTTGAGACTGGTTGGACCTTTATATGCAGGAACCTGTATTGATGTGAGCTTTGGCGACGATGTTTGGATCGGCAGGGACGTATCTTTTGATGGAAACGGCAGTGTTGTAATTGGTGATAGAGTTGATGTCGGTCCAAAATGTACCTTCGCCACGGGCGGGCATGTTATCGGAGACCGGTCCAGAAGGGCTGGAGAAGGAGAGACGCATGCTGTAAAGGTGGGTGATGGAACTTGGCTTTCAATTTCTGTTACAGTTTGCGGTAACACGCGAGTTGGTTCGGGCTGTGTTGTTGGTGCTGGCTCGGTCGTTTTGAAAGAACTTCCTGATAACACTTTATGCGCCGGAATTCCCTGCGTCGTAAAAAAGGCCTTGAATTAATATGCCTACAGTTACTTTTTTCTCTAATTATCTGACTTCCCACCAACAGCCGTTGTGTGAAGCATTTGAGGAATTTCTTGGTGCAAATAATTATCATTTTGTTGCCGAAACAGAATATCGCGCATCGGTAGATAGCAGTGCAGCCGGTCATGTTGAGAATGTCCTTACTCCCAGTTATTTAGTCGAATCATACTCATCAAATAAAAACATGGAGTTTGCAAAGAAACTTGCTCTTGAGTCTGACGTCGCAATATGCGCCGGCTATTCTACATTCTTGGAAAAAAGGATGAGTGCCCGTAAAGGTTTGACATTTGTTTACGCCGAGAGACTGCTAAAGCGCGGACTTTGGTTCCGTTATTTCCCTCCTAAAAGATTGCGCGTCAAACGCGGGTTTGGACAGTACGCTGACAGAGACGACTTTTATGTTCTCTGCGCCTCTGCATTCACTTCTTATGATTTGTCCTTGTTCGGTTTTCCAGATGCGAAGTGTTTCAAATGGGGTTACTTTCCCAAAGTGCCTTCGCTGATGCCAAAGAAAGAGCCCTCAGAAACGCTAAGGGTGCTTTGGGTTGGCAGAATGATTGATTGGAAGCGGCCCGATCTTGCAGTGAGCATTGCCCATGCTCTTAAACGGTCTTCAGTTGAATTTTCTTTAACTATGGTGGGAGATGGTCCTCTTAGGGGCTCAATTGAGGGCCTCGTAGATAAATGCGGCCTACATGACTGTGTTTCCGTTGTCGGGCAGCTTGCCAACTGCAAGGTCTACGAACAGATGCGCGAGGCGGACGCTCTTCTTGTTACTTCTAACCGTAAGGAGGGTTGGGGCGCCGTTGTTAACGAGGCAATGGGTATGGGATGTGCGGTTATTTGCGGGGATGCAATAGGGGCAGCGCCATACCTGATTCGCGATGGCGAAAACGGTTATGTTTGCAAAGATGGGGATGTTGCTTCCATGGCTTCGCGATTGGAGACGTTGGCAATCAACAAAGAGCAGCTCGCCAGATTGCAAGATGCCGCTTTTCAGACGGTATCCAGAGAGTGGAACGCTCGTGAGGCCGCGTCACGTTTCATCAAGCTTTGCTCACGGCTTAATCTCGGTCGCGGCGCCGATTTCTCTAGCGGTCCCTGTTCACCCGCGATGTGTATTTCTGATGAATGGATTTAATGTGATTGGGCAAATAGCGCGAAATGTGCAAGTTGTTGTTTCGAATTGCTTCGATTTTGCTAGTGGTAAGTTTACGATAGGAGGCGTTCAGACTTATATCGCTATGCTTGCCGAGGTATTACTTAGCAATGGATATGGCGTCAACGTATACATGCCCAACGGTGAAAGACGCAGCTATGTCGATGCGAATGGAATGACTGTTGTCGGTGTTCCTAATGTGCCGACAATTAAAGAGCTTGTGCGCATTGTCGAGTCTGAAAGCGATTGTAAAAGGGACATTCTGGTTTTTGCCACAAGTACACAGATTGTGAAGACGTCTTTTAGGCACAGCATCGGGATACAGCACGGTATTTATTGGGATACTACCACCATACACGGCAGGTCTTTTCGGAGCCGTCGAGCTTCAACGCTAGCACGTGCTGTTCAGGCGTACCAGATTCTGAAACAGCATTCCTGCGTTTCCCACATGGTGTGTGTTGACTTGAATTATGTAAATTGGATGAGGGCGCTGAGTGTTGCTAATAGGCTCTCCTATACCTACATCCCTAATTTCGCTAATACCTCGCTATCTGTCCTTGAACGTAAAGACGATGGTAAAACCCGTATAGTTTTCGCGCGGCGTTTTGAGGAGATTCGCGGTTGTGGGTTGCTTATCGATGTGATGCCGAGAATTCTTTGCGATCACCCCGAGGTGGAGTTGACCATTGCGGGCGGCGGTTCCCTGGAGGCCGAGCTGCACGAGGCTTTCGACGGCAACGGTTGCGTTTCCTTTGCTCGCTATGACGCGGACGAGAGCATCGCTTTCCATGGGCAGTTTGATATCGCGCTTGTGCCCACCATCGGTTCTGAAGGCACATCTCTCTCTCTTCTCGAGGCCATGGCTGCTGGCTGTGCCGTGGTCGCTACGGATGTGGGCGGCATGTCGAACATCGTTCTTTCTGGGCATAACGGTCTTCTGGTGCGCCCCGAAGCCGACGACCTCTATCGCGCGGTCAGCGCGCTCGTTGACGACGCTTCTCTGAGGGAGAGACTCGCACGCAATGCCAGGCAGACGGTGGAGGACTCTTTCACGCGGGAGCGTTGGGCGGATAGTTGGACGGGCATCCTGAAAGAATTCGTATAGGGAGCGTTTTGGTGACAGAGAATCGCGGAAAGGCCAGGGTTGGAATCCTGACCTGGCACTACTACAGCAACGTGGGCAGTAACCTCCAATCTTGGGCGATGCAGCGCGTGCTTTGCGGCATGGGCCATGACGTTTCTTTCGTTAACTATAGGAGGCGCGAATTCGACGGGGAGAGGTTCCCCAAGGGGGCGGTCAAGCTGGTCCTTGACACCCTGCCGTTTGGGCCCTGCTTCGATACATGGAGATTCCAACGAGACGAGCTGAGACAGACGCGCAAGACCTACGATCCCGAAGAGGCCCGATCGCTTTGCAACGGGTTCGATGCGCTCGTTTGCGGCAGCGACCAGATCTGGGCCCCGAACGTCTTCAACCCCGTTTACATGTTGGACGGTGTGGACGACGCCGTACGTAAAGTCTCCTACGCCGCCAGCATCGGTCTTCCTGACATTCCCGTTGCGATGCGCGGGCGTTATAAGGAACTCCTCTCGCGCTTCGACGCGATCGGCGTTCGCGAGGAGCAGGGGAGAGACCTGATTATCAACGAGTTGGGCCTTAAAGCTACTGCGGTACTTGATCCAACGTTCCTCGTCTCTCGGGATACCTGGCTTTCCCTTGCCGATGGCTTCCGTTCGGCTGATGAGCCTTACATTTTCTGCTACTTCCTCGGGGCGCCCTCTCGCTATGCCGATGCGGTCGCGGAGGCCGCTCGGGAGACTGGTCTCCGTGTTGTCGCCTATCTGCCGGAGGCGGGGGGCGCGGAACTTTCTGGTTGCGAGACGATACGTAAGATGGCGGTTCCCGAGTTCCTCGGTTACCTTTCGGGGGCGGCGTTAGCCATGACCGACTCCTTCTACGGTATTGCGCTCTCCGTCAACCTCGGTGTAGACTTCCTCGCCTACAGGAGATTTGACGATGGGGACGCGATTAACCAGAACTCTCGCGTTCTGAACATTCTGGGAAAGCTCGGCCTCCTCGACCGGCTCATGCCGCTTGACGGGGTCGGCCTCGCGGGCATTGATTGGGATGCGGCGAGAACCAGGCTCGACGCCGAAGTCGACGCTTCTAGGTCCTTTCTTGCCGATGCGCTTCGAGGCGTGGGGTGTGGCGTATGATGCCCAATCTGGCGTGCGGGGATCTCTGCACCGGTTGCACTGCCTGCGCCGCGGCATGCCCTAAATCATGCATCAAAATGGAACGCGATGAGGAGGGTTTCCTTCAGCCCGTCGTTGGAGACGACTGTATTGGATGCGGCGCCTGTGAGCGCGCTTGCCCGATAGTCTCCGGCGCCACCGGTAACCCCACCGTGGGACAGACTGCCGTCGCAGCCGTAGCGCGAGACTGCGGGCTCTGGCGTGCGAGCTCGTCGGGCGGCGCCTTCTCGTGTCTCTGCGATGTGTTCGCCCAGATGGGCGATGAGGCCGTGACCGTCGTGTATGGCGCAGCCATGGACTTCCCAACGGTCAGGCATGTCGGGTGCGAGATGCCCGTTATCGCGCCCCTGCGCAAGTCAAAGTACGTTCAGAGCGACAAAGGGCACACGTTCAGGCAGGTCCGCGATGACCTCATGACCGGGCGACGCGTCCTTTACTCGGGCACCCCCTGCGAGATAGCGGGGCTCAGCGCCTATCTGGGTAGGCTTCGTGACTCCGAGAACCTCCTCCTTGTCGACCTCATTTGCCGCGGCGCGGGTAGCCCCGCCGTTTTCGAGGCCTGCATGGAGAGGGCGTCTGCCAAGCTCGGCGAGGTCGTCGACTACGAGTTCCGCTGCAAACTTCCCGTCATGGGCAACTACGAAAGGCACTTGTCCATGTACAAGTACCTGGACAAGCATTTCGATGCCAAAACCAAGTTCGTGAGGGTCGACGACTACAACAAGCTATTCCTGAACCAGGCATGTCTTCGCCGGTCGTGTATGGAGAACTGCCGCTTCAGGAACCGTAAGCGATTCGGCGACATCACCCTGGCTGACCTCAACGGCAAAGGCGCGCTTTACCCCGAGCACGATGACGGCCGAGGCTGGTCCTCGATAGTCGGGAATACCGAGAAAGGACGTGCCGTTATTTCCCGCCTTTCGGATGCGATGGAGGTCTACCCGTCCTCGCCGGATGACGTGGCGCGCTTCAACCCGCTCTTCGATCATACGACACCCGGTAACCCGAGGCGTGACGAGTTCTTCGCGCGCTATACCGCCGGGGATGATCTCGGAGAATTGGTTAATGAGTTTGGGCTTCACGCGTCCTTGAAGTCCTCCGTTCTCATTTTCGTCCCGAGGGCGTTCAAGCGTTTTGTCAAGAGGGTCGTTAGGGCGGTGAAGCGCTGATGGCTGATGTCTCCAAGCACACCGTTGTCACCTCGCTTGCTTGGAAGTTCCTTGAGCGCGGCAGCGCCCAGGTCGTGTCGTTCGTTGTCTCTCTGGTGCTCGCGCGTTTGCTGGGACCCACCGACTACGGAGTGGTCTCGCTGGTGCTCGTCTTCACGGCAATTGCACTTGTCTTTGTCCAGGGCGGGTTCAACACAGCGCTCATCCAGAAGGAAGGGGCCAGCGAGCTCGACTACTCGAGCGTGCTCGTCTTCTCCCTCGGGATGTCGTTTGCGATCTACATCGTACTTTTCCTAGCCGCACCCTCGGTTGCGGAGTTTTATAACAACCCAGAGGTCTGCCTGATACTCCGTGTTATGGCCCTCGTGCTCCTGCCGGGAGCTTACAACTCCGTGCAGATCGCCTATGCCGAGAAGACTTTCCAGTTTAGAAAGCTTTTCGTTGCAAACCTCGCCACGGCGGTCTGTTCCGGAGCTGTGGGTATTGCTCTTGCCTTTGCGGGGGCGGGCGTCTGGGCGCTCGTGGCGCAGCAGCTCGGCAATCAGGCTTTCGTGTGCGCCGTGCTTGTGTTCACCTTGCACTGGCGTCCGAGACTCGGCTTTTCCCTGGAGTCCATCAAGGGTCTCTTCGCCTTTGGCGCAAATGTCCTTGTGGGCAACCTGTTGGTTTCGGTCTTTCTCAACCTTCGTAACCTCATCGTCGGTCGCCTCTTCGATACGTCCACCCTCGGCCTCTTTAACCGCGGCCATCAGTTCCCATCGACGGTCATGAGCGCCATCACCGGCAGCATGCAAGAAGTCATGTTGCCGACGTTTTCGGGTGTCCAGGAGTCGCCGGAGCGAGTGCTCTCTATCGCGAGGAGGTCTGTTCGCGCAAGCTGCTTTGTTATCTTCCCGCTTCTGTTCGGTCTCGGCTCGTGCGCCTCGACGCTTGTGTTGGTCGTCTTGGGGGAAAGCTGGATTTGTTGCGTGCCTTATCTGCAGATCTTCGCTGTCTCATATTGTTTCCAACCGATTCAGCTAATCACCGCCCAGGCGATGAGGGGGCTGGGGGACAGTAAGACGACGCTGAAGCTTGAGATCGTCCGTAAGACTGCCGAGTTCGCTCTCATGTTTCTCAGCATCGCCCTGGGCCCCGTCGCCCTCGCGGCGAGTTCGGTCGTTGCTGGCGCTGTGTCGTGCGCTGTGGCCCTCGTTCCCAACGTGCGCGTACTGGGCTACAGCCTGCACGATCAGCTTTGCGACCTCCTTCGTCCCCTCGTGGGCTCGGCTGTCATGGCTTTGTGTGTTCTGGCGATTGGAATGTTCCCGCTACCCGGCGTGGCCGTTCTCGCCTTTCAGATCTTGCTTGGAGCGGTGATCTATGCCGTTTTCATGTGGCTGATGAGGGACGACACGATGATGATGCTCGTAGGTGGTTTCAAGAAAGTTCGCTCTCATTGATTTGAGATTTTTTGAATAGTGAACTTCAGAAGTCGAGCTAGAAGGAGACTCGCTTTTCGGCATACGCGTGCTTAGGGTTGGGTACCAGGCCAAGTCGCCTTAACGTCCCTGGGTATACTGCCTATAAGACGAACGAAGTTAGGAAATAATCTTATGAATGACGCAGCTAAAATAGCCCCCCAAAGCAAAGTGGATTACTGCTATTCAAGGTTTGCGGGCCATCTCGTTTTTGGCCATTTTCGTTTCCCATTCAAACCTAGGCTCGTTTGGCTGCCTCGGAGCCTGGGGTGTTTCCGTTTTTCTCATGCTCTCGGGATTCCTGATGGCTTACCAGTACCTGCAGAAGCCGTCCGATCTAGTGTTTGGTTTACGTTTTGCGTGGAATAAGGTCAAATCGCTCTACCCTCTCCATCTCGTGACCATGGTGGCAAAGATTCCCGTTGCCATTTTCGATGTGCTTACCGGTACCTTGAGCCTAGTAGCTTTCGTCGTCGCCGTAATCCTGAACGTTGGCATGGCGCAGATATGGGTCCCTTGGCAAGCGATGTACTCCGCGCTGAACGGCCCCTCATGGTTCATGTGCGTCATTGCCTTTTCCTATTTTCTGTTCCTGCTTCTCTTGAAGCAGCTTAAGAGGCTACGAAGTGTGAAAGACGCGATTTTGTTCATGGGGGGATTCGTCGCTGTATACCTTATTGCCGCCATCTTCGCGTATATTCTAAAGGAAAGCGGCGCTACGGCTGGAGTTGTCCAATGGTGCACCTATTACTTCCCGCCGGTGAGGTTTTGCGACTTCGGCATCGGTTGCGCCTTGGGCTGGATGTTCCTGAACGTCGATAAGTCAAGCTTGCGCTGGTTGAGCGGCAGCAATGGGGGCGCTCAGCTTATTTGTTTCGGCCTTATCCTCCTTTCGATGTGGGCTTACACCAACGAAGCGCCCTTATTTGGGTCCATGCCCATTCGTTACTCCATTCTGTTCTTGCCTACTACCGCAGCATTGATATGGCTGGTCTCATCGTGTTCTGGGAAAGTAGAACGAGTGTGGAGCTGTGGATGGTTGACTTGGATTGCTGCGCTTAGCCCCTACGCATTTCTTATCCACGCTGTTGTCCTTAAGTATGTTGGCAAGGCTTTTACTGTGGTGTTGCCAATGGACCCCAAAGTCTTTGTCGCTATATTCGCCCTTGCGGTTACGTTGACGCTTTCTGCCTGTTGGAAAAGTTTCGACAAAGCATGTAAAGCTAAACACGCGTGACATAACTCTTAACGGCTATTCGAAAAGGAGTAGACGGTTCATGTCTATTAATACCAAGAAAGTAATGCTCGTCTTCGGCACCCGCCCGGAGGCAATCAAGATGTGCCCGCTCGTCAACGAGCTTAAGGCGCGCAGGGATGAGTTCGAGACCGTCGTGACAGTGACGGGCCAGCACCGCGAGATGCTCGACCAGGTGCTGCGCGTCTTCGACGTGACTCCCGACCACGACCTTGCAATCATGAAGCCGGGCCAGACGCTGTTCGACGTGACGTGCGACGTGCTGGTCAAGCTCAAGGCCGTCCTCGAGGACGAGAAGCCCGACGTCGTCCTGGTCCACGGCGACACCACGACCAGCTTCGCCGCTGCGCTCGCCTGCTTCTACCTGCAGATCCCCGTGGGGCATGTCGAGGCCGGCCTTCGTACGCACGACATCTACAGCCCCTGGCCGGAGGAGTTCAACCGCCAGGCCGTCGACATCGTGAGCGAGTACTACTTCGCCCCCACGGAGGCCAGCAAGCAGAACCTGCTCGGCGAGGGCAAGCCCGAATCCAAGACCTGGGTCACCGGGAACACCGGCATCGACGCCCTGCGCACCACCGTGCGCGAGGGCTACTCCCACCCCGAGCTCGAGTGGGCCGAGGGCTCCCGCCTCATTCTCATCACTGCGCACCGCCGCGAGAACCTCGGCGAGCCCATGCACCGCATGTTCCGCGCCATCCGCCGCGTGATGGAGCAGCACCCCGACACCAAGGCGATCTACCCCATCCACATGAACCCGCTCGTCCGCAAGGCGGCGCACGAGGAGCTCGACGGCTTCGACCGCCTGCACATCATCGACCCGCTCGAGGTGCTCGACTTCCACAACTTCATGGCGGCGAGCCACCTCATCCTCACCGACTCCGGCGGCATCCAGGAGGAGGCCCCGAGCCTGGGCAAGCCGGTGCTCGTCATGCGCGACACCACGGAGCGCCCCGAGGGCGTTGCCGCCGGCACGCTGAAGCTCGTCGGCACAGAGGAGGATGTCATCTACCGCGAGTTCAGCCGCCTGCTCAGCGATCAGGCCGAGTACGAAGCCATGAGCCATGCGTCGAACCCGTACGGCGATGGACATGCGAGCGAGCGTATAGCGGACGTGCTTGCGCAGTAGTTTTCTCCGAGCTGTTTTATGAAGCTGCTCTTTTGGAACATAAATAATAAGGACAATGCCGACCTTGCCCTCGCGTGCATGCGAGAGAAAGAGGTCGGCATTGCTGCTTTTGGTGAGTTTTCTGGAACTGAATTCTCAGATGAGCTCTTAAAGAGCTCTGGATATCGCCCAATAGGTTATGGTGGGTGCGACAAAGTCAAAATTATTGCTCAGGAGTCCATTGAAGTTATTGACTGCTTCGAGGAATCTCGGTTTACCGTACTGCCAATGAAAATCGACAAGATTTGCTTCGTCATGGCCGCCGCGCATCTTGTTGACCGTATGTCCTCAGCCGATCCGGAACCAAGGCTAGTAGATATACGCAAGATGATGGACGTGATTCACGGGTATGAAAACGAGCTATCAATTAAAAGGACTATCGTGATGGGCGACTTAAACGCAAATCCTTATGACAAGGAGCTACTTCTCCCTAACGCATTCAACGCGATGCTATTTAAAGGAATAGTCAGGAATAAAACCGGAAGAACGTGGTGCGGAAACGAATATCCCTTTCTGTATAACCCAACTATTCATTGGCTATCTGAGGAGTTAGAAAACTACGGCTCCTTTTACTATTCCGGGGATTGCACTAACCCTATTTGGAACTGTTATGACCAAGCGTTGGTAAGTCCAGAATTGATGGATCGCATCAATTCCTACAGCTATCTAAAGAAGATAGGGGATGAGGACTTGATAACAAAAGTCCGTCCCAACAGCAAGATTAGCGATCATTTACCGCTGTTAGTTGATATCGATTTAAGTTAGGTGAGCTGTTATGACTTCCAGTGCAAACCCGTGGTTAGAGGTTCTCTCTCAGCCTCAGCAAAAGACAACAGACGGAATTATCCCTTATTTTAATAAGCAGACCAAAATGCTATCTGACGCATCTGGAGGCAAGGTTAAAGGGTTGTTTTCACGGACTTTCGATGTTAACAGGACTCTTGTCCCAGCGCTTGATTTGGCTGAGAGCGCATCTACTGTAGTTTCAAGAATTATCTCAGGTAGTACAGTCCACTTTGCCTCAGATTCTGATCTCAAAGATGCCGGTGATCTGTATAAGAAAAATGACTTTTGCTTCGAGATTCGTACTGATGGTTACCGGTTCAGGCTATTCACCATTGAATTCGATCCGTCGTACCCTGCCGTCATGACCATCGACCGAGGCGTGTGCAAAGATCTTGCAAGGATCTACGACCGTT
The DNA here is from genome assembly GCF_052121575.1 of Collinsella sp. LCP19S3_C9. Taxonomy (NCBI): domain Bacteria; kingdom Bacillati; phylum Actinomycetota; class Coriobacteriia; order Coriobacteriales; family Coriobacteriaceae; genus Collinsella; species Collinsella sp. LCP19S3_C9. Next base: position 2,699 of record NZ_JBQKDZ010000015.1, on the reverse strand, counting down.
ATAAGTTCAAAGAGGCCGAGCCGTGCAATATCACGATACAAGACGATGAAGATCTCGACATTGTTTTTAACCAACTCCTAAAGAGCGAAAAGCTAATCTACATCTGTAACCGGCTTATGAACGAAGCGTCGTAACTGGATATCAATTAACTGATCTGTCTAACCTTTCTATTTGTTATTTCGCCTTTCATGCCATCCATCTTGTTGCAACTTATTATGGATCGGCACTCAACACGAGACGTAGGAAATGGACCGCTGATAGCTGCGATGTAGCGGGGCTTTCATCTTGAACCCAGGAACGATTTTGGGGTCATTTTAGGTTTAAACTGAACGCGGTTAACGAATGGATCATGCTTTCATTTGAGGAGGGCATTCATTGAGCGACAACCTAGACAATCAAGTTGAGTATGTGCGATCACTTGCAATCGCCTTTCGCATGGCGATTGGTCGTGCCCAAGAGTCTGGTGAACTGTCTCGAACTGTAATCGCATCCTTTCCTATAGGTTGTTGCGGATACACAAGTGACTTACTGAAAAGGTATCTAGACGAGCATGGCATAAAAACATGGTATGTATCTGGAACGTATCGCGACCCATCAACAAATTACTCGCAATCTCATGCTTGGCTTGAACTTGCCGATGGCACCGTAATCGATATTACCGGGGACCAGTTCCGGTTCGAGCTGCATTCCTTACAGAATGACTGTCCAGTTTACTGTGACAAGCCGAACGAGTTTTACAATCTTTTCGAACTTGCCCCGCCCTGTCAATGCGAGGGCACCTATTCAATGGATGTCAAACGCAAAGAAAAGTTGGCGTACGATATTATCTGCAAGTTTCTTTAGGTCTGCGTGTCCGTATCTTTATAGTTGCGCGATTTGCATTGAGTAATTTTCGCCGAGCCTAAATTAACTACGACTTTAATCCTGAGGTGTTATTTATGCCTGTTACTTCTCGAAGGTCGCTTGTTGCCTACAAATTGACTTGTCATGAAGCTCGTAAACCCGACAAGCTGTTTGAACTCGATTCAATCTATAAAGGTGGATTCACTCGAGCGTTCGTTGAATTTTGCGGATCAGACCAAGGTACAATCCAGCAAAAGGATGTTGGGAAATACTGCCATCTTGAAAAGCCAAAAGTTCAAGATGAAGGTGTTCTGCTTGAACTTCAATCTGGTTCAAACGGTGAAGATTTTGCCATTCTTGATCCTGGATCAGATTCCATAGTTGGTGAATATGATAGCGAAAAGGCACCCATGGTTCGTTCGAGGGTATACCTTAGAAATCCTGTTGGAAACTATGCAATTTTATGCGTTGAACATGTAAACGGATCTGCCGGCGACACATTTCTGAAGACACCATTTAAGAACTGGTTAAAAGCGGCGGTCCCAGGATGCCTTTTAGATTGGGAGCCTATAGCAGAAGAAGAATCGCTTGATGCCTTTAAGAGCATCGAAGATTTCGAAGTTCGTAAATATCTTAGGTCAAGCGACATGGCGGATTCGTTAATTACTGGTGCTAATTACATTTCATATAAGTTGGCCCATAAGAGAAGGCAACCTTTTCCAATCGCCCTACTTAAGGAAGCTCTTTCTGATTTCACCAAAGCAAAAACAATTTTTGGCCTTGTTGAGTCTGACATAACTGATAACAAGGTCGATGTGTTTGTTCGAGCAAATAGCAAAGATGGCCGAACCGTAAGATTCGACATTTCATCATCGTTCGACATGAAAATCAGAGAGCTCCTTAACGACCGTGGCGAAGCAGTCTTGAGTGATTCGGCTTTCATAAAGAAGTGCAACGAAAAGTGCGAGGTGATTGAGCATCGTCTTGGACGGGCTTAATTAGTGAATGGCGGTTTCGCATGGGGAAGATTTCACTTAGGGATATATTTTTTCGCTATTTAAGAACGCTTCATTCGGTTGATGACGACTCCCTTTATAAACCAGATATTTTTGTTCATTTTGTTATTCCTATTGGATTGTTTATTTGGGCAATCATTCAAACCGATAATGCCGCTAATGTTCGTGCTTATTTTGCAAATGCAATGACTGCCATATCGGTTATTTCTGGCTTTATGTGTGGTCTTGCAGTAATGATCTTTGAGCTTAGGATTAACTTGAACCAAAGTAATGGCGAACTGGGAGAAAACGCTCAAGAAATTAAGTTAATTGATGAGCTGTTCTCTGATGTGTTGTGGTCGGTCGTTGTTGGTTTTCTAACGGTTGGCTGCATGGCTTTATCTGGTGACGCTACTGATTCCTCAATGGTGAACAACTTATTCACTGCTTTCTCGTTGGCTCTCTGTTGCAACTTTATTTTCGTTACTCTTATGTGCCTTAAGCGTATCGACGTTTGTTATCAAGTCATATCTCGCTTTTGGGGAAGGAAGAAGTAGAGGGGCATCTTGCCTTCTTCGCTCCGACCGCTTCGGCGGAGACTGTCTACCAACCGCCTTTTTCTCGGTCTTTTTCTATCTTTGCATCGGCATTGATCGCACTTCCGTGTGTTGGCCCGATTTTGTCCTTCTGATCGCGTCGAAAATGTTGGTGTAAGGGTGACACCCTAGCGCTCGTTTAACGAAGAACGGTCTTCGTCCTAGAATCTGAAATCACCACAACAACAGGTTCTAGGAAAGGACGAAGACCGCTATGGAAATCTTATCAGACCCGACGCCGGACATGCTCGCTATGCCCCGTTTC